>NZ_JAVREL010000035.1:0-39659 GCF_031845365.1 Streptomyces litchfieldiae | reverse complement strand
CAGGTCGACCTCCAGGTTGAGGAGGTTCGCGACCTCGTCGAACACCTGCTTCTCCAGGTCGTCGGTCACCTCGTGGAGCCAGTCCATCGCCCGGTAGCAGGCGTCGTCGTCGGTGGCGGCCAGGCCGTCGATGTGCACGTCGTGAGTGATCCAGTCCGCGGCGGCCAGCTTGGACGACGGGGCCAGGGCCCGGTTGGCGACCAGGGCGAACAGCACCCGCTCGGTTACGGTCATGTCCCGGCGCCGGCCCCGCTTGGGTTGCCCCACCCGGCCGACGATCTTGTCGATCCGCAGCCGCCGCCACAGATGATCGAGAACGTAGGCGCCGCCGAACGGGACCGAGGAGACGAACTCCAGGTCTCCCGCCGCGGTCGAGGCGAGCGCATCGCCCGGCTCCAGCAGCCTCGATAGAGACGCGACCAGGCGCTTGACCGCGTCCCGGTCGAGGTCGTCCTCACGACCGAACGTGAACAGGACCTTCGGGACCGCCCGGCCCTTCACCGGATCCCACTCGTTGTGGGCCAGGTGCAGGTACCGGACCGTGCCGGACTTGTTCTCCCGTTTCGTCGTCTTCACGTACATGACTCCAGACCATACAGAGCAAGCCCAGGTCAGAACAGGCCAATCCGCAAGTCGCGTCTCTAGGCAAATCCAGCCGCGCCACCAGCCCTCAAGCCGCTGACCTGCACCTTCAGCCCAGCTACGACTCCAGAACCCCCGAATTACGCGGAACGCAGGTGCGGCGGCTGTATGCCTTCCGGCCGGGCTTGGTCCGCAGCTTGCGGGCCATGCGTTCCTTCAGCGTCGCGTTCTTGGGGATGCGTCCGCGTGGTGCGGGCGGGACCTGCTCATCGTGGGCGAGTCGACCGGTGGCCATGAACGTGTCGGTGCCGCAGGCGAGTTGGCGCTCTTGCGCGGCCTCAAGGTTGGTCTCGGAGCAGTAGCCGGCGTCGACCAGGCCTGTTTGGGATGGACGCCAGTGTTCGCCGCGGACTGGTCGAGCATCGTGGTGTGGTTCAGCGCGTCCGAAGGGTTGGTCGTCACGTCTGCGGCGGTGATGACCTGGTGCTGCTCGTCGACGACGGCCTGGGCGTTGTAGGCCTGGATGTAGGCGCCGTCGCTGTTCTTCATGATCCGTGAGTCGGGGTCGGTGAAGTTGGCCTGGGCCTTGGGCTTGGGCCGCGCCTTGGCTGCTGCCTGTTCGCCCGCGTCGGTGACGGCCCGCTCGTCGCCGGTACCGGCACGCTCTTGGCGGCGGCGTTCCTTGTCCTCGGCGTGAGCGCGTGCCTTCTCGGCGGCTTCGGCTTCGATCTGCGCGCGGGCGGCCTGCAGCTTCGCCAGACGCTTCTCACGCCGGTCCAGCTCGGCGGGCAGGTCCGCCTCCTTGCCGTCACGGCCGAAGGTCTCATCCTCGGCCTTGTCGGCGGCCTCCGCGTCGGCCAGCAGGGCCTGGGCCTTCGCCTCCAGCCGGGCGATCTCGGCCTCGATGCGTTCTTCTTTGTCGACCAGGCGGCCGTAACTCATCGCCTTGTGCTTGGAGGCGTTGGCCTCCAGTTTCGTGCCGTCCAGCGCAACGCGGCCCATCTTGACCATGCCGAGCTTGGTCGCGAGGTGCAGCGACTGGGTGAACAGGCCGGCGAGCGCATCGAGGTGGCGGCGGCGGAACCGGGCGATCGAGCGGAAGTCCGGTTCCTGGCCGGCGGCCAGGAACCGGAACGCGACGTCGTCGGCCAGGCGGCGCTCGATCGCCCTGGAGGAGCGGACACCGGTGGTGTAGCCGTAGATCAGCAGACGCACCATGAGCCGCGGATCGTAGGGCGGGTAGCCGCGCTTTTCGGTGTAGTCGGCCAGGACCGGCCCGAGGTCGAGTACCTCGTCGACCAGGTCGGCGACGAACCGGGCCAGGTGCCCCTCGGGCAGCCAGTCCTCCAGCGACGGCGGGAGCAGCATGACCTGATGCGGATCGAACGCCCGGAACGTCTTGTCCACCGCGGCCGGACGACCCCGCGGCCGCTTCTTCCCGACCGGCTCGACCTCGAACAACCCATCGCCACCACTCATACCGAGATCATCCCGCATGAATGATCACGAACCGCAGGAGGGTTGCCGGTTACTGAGACACGCTCCTAGGACGACGAGGTGCCCGCGAATGTTCCGTCTGCATCGCTCCTAGGAAGCGCAGCAACTCGTGCAGGGGTGTGATCTTCCCTCGGCCCCGTCCCGTGGGGCAACTGTGGGGCAGCGGGCGCCAGGATCCGAGTAGTGCCTGGTCAGGGGCGTGTGCCGCGCAGACTGTAAATCTGCCGGCTCAGCCTTCCCAGGTTCGAATCCTGGCGCCGCCACCCTGGAGAAACGGCCTCTGATCTGCGGAAACGCGGACGGGGGCCGTTGTCGTTCAGTTGAGCACCCGGTGGGCGCGATGAGCCCTGTAGGACGGCCCTGTGCGGATGGCTGTGGCGTGCCGGCGCATTCGGTACGTGGGCCGCGGTCAGGGTCGCCGTGTGGGGCGACAGCGTTCGCCAGGACATCCCGGCGGTGACCGCTGCGAACAGCAGACCGGCCGCGTCAGGCGCGCCCCGCGGGAGCGGGGGTGGTCCCGGCCGACAGTACTGCCGGGACCACCGTGAACGACGAAGGAGCCCGAGAGCTCAGGCCCCGATCAACAGCCCGCCGATGAGGATCGGGGCGACATCCGAGACAGTGAGCGCGGCGGTCAGGGCACAGGCCGTACTGAGGGCGGCAACAACGAGTCGGTGTGCGGACATGTGTCCTCCAGCGAAAGGCAGGGCAGGGCCACCGAGTTGGACCGCTCAGGAGCCCTCAGGGTTGCCCACCCCACCACACCGGGGCGTCCGGCCGACCGCCCGTCCGTCGTCACGACGGTGGCGCCGCGGATCGGCGGCGGCCGTCCGGACGGGGGGCGGGCCGGTTCGGTCACGCTCGCTCCTCTCGTGCTCGCCGCGCACGGAGTGATCGACCGGCGGTCAGCGGCGTGTGCCGGGCCGGTGGCGTTGCAGAGCCGCGTCGACGAATCCCTCAAGGATCTGGGCGACGCCGTCCTCGTCGTTGGAGGGTGCGCGATGACGGGCGGCCGCCAGGACGTCCGGATGCGCGTTGGCCACGGCGTAGGAGCCGCCCGCCGCGGCGAGCATGGGCAGGTCGTTGGGCATGTCGCCGAAGGCCGCGATCTCGTGGCCGGCTATGCCGAGCAGGCCGCTCCAGGTGATCAGCGTGGTGGCCTTGGTCACGCCCGGTGCGCTGAACTCGACCAGCGACAGCCCGGTGGAATGGGTCGTCTCGGCGCTCGTGCCCACAGTCTGAAGGGCTCGCTCGTAGAAGTCCCCGAGCGGCAGCGTCGGGTGGTGGGCGAGGATCTTCAGCGCGCGTCTACCGGGGGCCGATGTGAGGAGTTCTTCGGCCGCGCCGACCAGTTCGACCGTCTCCTCGCCGAACGACCAGGTCGGGTAGGCGGGTTCGCGACCGAAGCCGCTGTCGTACTCGACGGCGAACGACACACCGGGAAGCGCCCCGCGGACGCGAGCCACCAACTGGGCGGCGGTGGAAGGGGAGATCCCCGATACCCGCGCCAGGCTTCCGTCGGCCGCATGGGTGGCCGCCCCGTTGGCCGCGATGACGGCATACGGCCCGACCAATTCCAGAAGCGCCGGAACGGACCGCGGTGGCCGGCCCGTGACGAGCACCACCCGGATCCCCACCCGCTCAGCCGCCGACAGGGCGGCTCGTGTGCGTTGCGACAGTGTGCCGTCACTGCGGAGCAGCGTTCCGTCCAGGTCGGACGCGATCAGCTTCGGGAGAACGGGGAGAGGGGGGACCGGCGCGGTGGCCATGGCGGCGCCTTCCGGATCGAGGGCTCAACGGTGCGAATCGGGGGTCAGGGGACTTCCGCCTCCGTCTCGCGTGACGTGCTCGTAAAGGTCTCCTCGAAGAGCGGAGCGGGAGAACGGACTTGAAGATGAAGCGTCAACCATTGTAGTTGATGTGTCAATCGGCGGGACGGCCGGCCCTGCCCGTCCCTGGTCGAGCGCACCGCCGCCGCCAGGGTCACCGGGGTGAGCGGCTGGCCGGACGACTGCGCGGCGAACTGGATCTCGCAGGCGCAGGTAGAGGTAGGGCTCCGCGAGTTCGGGGCTGGCCCCGAGCGCCTCCGGGCAGTCCAGCAACTCTCGACACCGGCGACCCGCCGTTCACCCTCGACAGCAGGCGGATGACGTCGCCCCGCAAGGCCTCGACGAGTTGCCTGAGGAGCATCGCGGTCATGCCGGCCTCCCGTTCCCGGAGGGGGCGGAATCTACCCCACCGAGCCGGCCGTCGGACTGACGGAGAAGTTGTTCCGGAAGACGTTCTCCGGGTCGTAGACGCCCTTGATCCCCCGCAGCCGGTCGAGGGTGGCGGGCGGGAAGGCGCTGGTCAGTGCCGCCGTGTGGCCGTGGCTCTCGAAGCTGAGGTAGAGGCCGTTCGAGGGGAGCGTGCGCCACTCCTTTTCCGCCCGCTCCTCGCGGCCCGGCCTGACCGCGGCGAACAGGGAGAAGTTCTGCGTGCGGTGCGCGTACGCGGTGGCCTCGGCCGGCACGTCGTTGATGGCGCCGCCCACGGTGCGGACCTGGAGATACGTGGCGTCCCGGCGGTCGAGCAGGCCCGACATGACGGACGCGGTGGTGTCGTCGAGGTGGTCCACCAGGCCGCCGTGGCCGCGGAAGGCGGAGGAGCCGTCGTGCTGCTGGTGCGTCGGGGCCACGACCGCGGCGTAGGGGAGGAGCTGCGCGTTCTGGTGCAGGACGGGGGCGATGGGCAGGAAGCGCGAGAGGGCCTGGGAGGCTCGTTCCGTGTCATCGCCGGCCCAGACGGCGTAGGTCTGCGCGATCGGCCGCCCGCCCTGCCGCACGAGGATGAGGAACGCGGTCAGCTCTCGTGGACTGGCCTCGCTCACCTCGCCCCACGCCTGGAGGAAGCCCGCGGTGTCCGTGGCGTCGTGCAGGAACTGGGCGAAGACGACGTCGCGGAGCTCGGCGGCCTCGATGTCGAACGAGGTGACGACGCCCATGTTGGCGCCGGCGCCGCGCAGGGCCCAGAACAGGTCGGGATGCTGCTCGGCGTCCGCGCGCACGAGCGAACCGTCGGCCAGCACCACCTCCGCACCCTTGATGTGGTCGATGGTCAGCCCGTAGGAGCGGCCGAACAGGCCCTGCCCGCCGGCGGTGGCGAGTCCGCCGACGCCGACATCGCCGCTGTCGCCCGCGCTGATCGCGAGGCCGTGCGGGGCGAGTTGGGCGGCGACCTCCCCCCAGCGGGCGCCGGCGCCGACGCGCACCAGGCGGCGCTCGGGGTCCAGGACCCGGACGTCGTTCAGGGCGCCGAGGTCGAGGACGATGCCGCCGTCGTTGGTGGAGCGGCCGCTGATGCCGTGGCCGCCGCTGCGTATCGCCAGTGGCACGTCCTGGGCGCGGGCGTAGCGCAGCGTCTCGGAGACCTCCCGCGGAGTGGTGGGGCGCAGGACGAGCCCGGGGGAGCCGTGCCACAGATAGGTGGAACGGACCCGGGGGAACTCGTGGTCGCCGGGTTCGACGGCCCGTTCGCGGAGGGCGGCGGGCAGGCCGTCGTAGTCGATGCCGGCGCGGCGCTCGGCGAGGGCGGCGGCCGGGCGGACGCCGCCGGTGGGGGTGTCGGCCGAGCGGCGTTCGGCGGCGACCCGTTCGCGCAGGGCCGGGGCCACCTCCTGGCCGAACGTCTGGAGCGTTCGCGGGTCGTCGGAGACGAGGATGAAGGTACTGACGCCGTCCTCCAGGACGAACGGCAGAAGCTGCTCCACCCACTGCTCGGGCGGGCCCTGGAGCTGGTCGGTGGACGTGCCGAAGGCGCCGTTGATGTTGAGCAGGCGGCGGATCTCGCGTGGATCGCGGCCGTGCCGCTCGGCCGCCTCGTCGATGATCGCGTTGCCCTCGGGCAGGGTCGGCGTGGACAGGTAGCCGAGGCTGGGCAGCCAGCCGTCGGCCTTCTCGCCGATCAGCCGCAGCATGCGGGGTTTGTAGGCGCCCAGCCAGATCGGCACGTCGTGTGCGGGCGCCGGGCCCCGCTTGGCGCCCCTGACCTTGTGGAACGTGCCGTCGACGCGGAGTGCGCCGCGCTCCTCGGCCGCCCATATGCCCCGGATGATGTCGATGGCCTCGCCGAGCGCCTGGATGCTCTCGCCCGGGCTCAGCCGGCGGCCGCCCATGGCTTCGATGGCGTCCCAGAAGCCGCCGGCGCCCAGACCGAGGTCGATCCGGCCGCCCGAGAGGATGTCGAGGCTGGCCACGGAGCGGGCCAGGACCGCGGGCTGCCGCAGGGGCAGGTTGGTGACGTTGCCGGACAGGTGGATCCGGTCGGTGCGGGCGGCGACCCAGCTGATCAGGGTCCAGGTGTCGAGGAAGGCCGGCTGGTAGGGGTGGTCCTGGAAGGTCACCAGGTCGAGACCGGCCTCTTCGGAGAGGACCGCCAAGTCCACCACGTGCCGGGCGTTCTGGTGCTGAGGGGTGAGGAACGACCCGAACCGCAGGTCGTGACCGTAGTCGGTCATGGGATGGCTCCCGTCTCGATCGCGCCGCGCGTGCGGCTCCGCCCCTGACCGGGGCGCTTTCGTGGAGACTATCGGATCGTGGAACCTGTTCAACGATCGGCTTATTCCTATCGTCGTCGACGATGGATAGACTCGTGGTGTGATCGTCGACCGCGTCAGCTTCGCCCTGGCCCACTCCGGCCGGCTCGTCGAGACGGAGATCCGGCGGGCTCTCGCCGAGCGGGGGCTCCGCTTGAGTCATGCGCATGTGCTGGGGGTGCTGGCCGCGCGTGAGCGCCTGAGCCAGCAGGCCCTGATCGAGGAGCTGAAGGTCGACCCCAGCGTGCTGGTCACGCTGCTCAACACCCTGGAGGACGACGGGTTGATCGCCCGTCAACGCGATCCCGCCGACCGGCGCCGGCACGTCGTGGAGATCTCCCCTCGCGGGGTCGAGCTGGTCGCCGAGGTCGACAGTGCCGTGCGGGCCGTCGAGGACAGGCTCTTCGACGGCCTCGACGAGCGGGAAGTGGCGGTCCTGCACCGACTGCTCGACCGGGTCAAGGGCGCGGACACCGCCACCTGCGACGACTGAACCCGCCGGCCGTTCGCGCCACGGGCCGCCCCCAGCTCACCGTGCGGTCTCGTCTTCGGCTCGCGCGGCTCGAGAGAAGGCGGCGGCGGTCCGGAGGTAGGGCTTGGCCTCCTCGTCGCGCCCCTGTCGCTGGAGGGTGCGGCCGAGCAGCAGGTGTGCGTAGTCCTCGACGGGATCGCGGGCGATGACCTCGCGGAGTTGCTCCTCGGCGCGCCGCAGCTGGGCCGAGTGGTAGTAGGCGCGCGCCAGCAGCAGCCGGGCGGCGGTCTGCTGGGGCGCCTCCTCGACGAGAGGGGCGAGCAGCCGGGCGGCCCCCGTGTAGTCCCGGTCCTCGAAGCGTCGCGTGGCGCGTTCCCAGCGTTCGGCGGCCGTCTCCTCTGGGGCGGTCGGCCGGGGGTGGGGAGCTTCGCGGGCGGCGACCAGCGAGGCGTGGGTGGGGGCCTCGGGTACGTGGGCCGGCCGGCCGATCGCGAACTCGCGGCGCAGGACGGGGACGACCTCCTCGCCGAGGATGTCGATCTGTTCCAGGACGGTCTTCAGCGGCAGACCGCCGCCGTCCACGACGAAGAGCTGGCGCTGGTAGTCGCCGGCGTACGCGCGGAAGGTGAGGGTCTTCTCGATGACCTCCTGGGGGCTTCCCACGGTCAGCGGCGTCTGGGCCGTGTACTCCTCCAGCGACCGTCCGCCGCTGATCTGCGGCATGTTGTCGAAGTAGGGGCGGAACTCGCGCACCGCGTCCTGGGAGTCGCGGCGCATGAAGACGTGGCCGCCGAGGCCGACGATGGCCTGCTCGGCGGTGCCGTGGCCGTAGTGCGCGTAGCGGGTGCGGTACAGGTCGACCATCCGCTGGGTGTGCTCCTTGGGCCAGAAGATGTGGTTGGCGAAGAAGCCGTCGCCGTAGTACGCGGCCTGTTCGGCGATCTCGGGGCTGCGGATGGAGCCGTGCCAGACGAACGGCGGCACGCCGTCCAGCGGGCGCGGGGTGGAGGTGAAGCCCTGGAGCGCGGTGCGGAAACGGCCCTCCCAGTCGACGCCGTCCTCGCGCCACAGCTTGTGCAGCAGCGCGTAGTTCTCGATGGCCAGCGGGATGCCCTGGCGGATGTCCTGGCCGAACCACGGATAGACCGGGCCCGTGTTCCCGCGGCCCATCATGAGGTCGACGCGGCCGTCGGCCAGGTGCTGGAGCATCGCGTAGTCCTCGGCGATCTTCACCGGGTCGTTGGTGGTGATCAGCGTCGTCGCGGTGGACAGCAGCAGCCGCTCGGTGCGGGCGGCGATCCAGCCCAGCATGGTCGTCGGCGAGGAGGGCACGAAGGGCGGGTTGTGGTGCTCGCCGGTGGCGAAGACGTCGAGGCCGACCTCCTCGGCCTTCAGCGCGATCGCCACCATGGCCTTGATCCGCTCGTGCTCGCTCGGCGTCCGGCCGGTGGTCGGGTCCACCGTGATGTCACCGACGGTGAAGATTCCGAACTGCATCGTCATGCCCTGCTTTCATCTGGTTGACGAGTCAACATGCATCCTCCTAGGGTGTGGTTGATAAGTCAACCAGATGGAAGGACGCCCCTCATGTACCTCACCGCCGCGATCCTGAGTGCTCTCCTGGCCCTGGTGGCCCTGGCCGCCGGCGGCCCCAAGGCGCTTCTCAAGGGGGATGTGTCCGCGGGGCTTCAGTCGCACATGGGGCTCAGTGCCGGGCTCGTGCGCTTCGTCGGGCTGGCCGAGGTCGCCGCGGCCGGCGGTCTCGTGATGGGTCTCTTCTGGCAGCCCCTGGGTATCGCGGCGGCTGCCGGGTTCGCGCTCCTGATGGTCGGCGCGGTGGTCTGCCACGTCAGGGTCGGCGACTACCGCGACCCGAAGCTCCGGGGCAACGCCATGGCGCCCTTCGTGCTCTTCGCCGTCGCCGTCGCCACCGCCGTCACCCTCGGCCTGGCCATGTGAGGACGGCTCGCGTCACCGGCCGGGGGCCGGGGCGAGGGAATTCGGGGCGGCCGGCCGCTGACTCCGCGGCCGGCCGCCTCCTCGTCGGGGCAGGGGTCCTTCTCCCACTGGGTGGTGACCCGTTCGGAGATCCGGGCGAGCGTGTCCAGCTCGTGCGGGGTCACGTGGTCGAGGAACAACTGGCGGACGGCCTCGACGTGTCGTGGCGCCGCGGCCTCGATGGCCTCGCGGCCTGCGGGGGAGATGGCGACGACCGCGCCCCGCCCGTCCTCCGCGCACTCCTCCCGGATCACCAGGCCGCGCTTGGCCATGCGGGCGACGTGGTGGGACATCCGGCTCTTCTCCCACTCCACCGCCCTGGCCAGGTCGAGAAACCGGCAGCGGCCCTCGGGCAGGTCCGTCAGCTCGACCAGCACCACGAAGTCGGCTACGGAGAGGTTCGAGTCGCTCTGGAGCTGGCGCGCCAGCTGGCCCGTGAGCTTTTGGTGCAGCCCGACGAAGCTCCGCCAGGCCCGCTGTTCGGTGGGGGTTAACCAACGGGGAGTCTCGTTCATGTGGACGAGTGTAGGCAATTTGTTGACGAATCACCTAAGGCTTGCACCGCGAGGCTCTCGGGGTGGCCTACTTGACATGTCAACCAAACTGGTTGATGCTTCATCTAGTTCGAATCGGCACCCCGCCACTAGGGAGATTCCTATGAGCACGTCGTCGAAGACCGGCCTTGAAGCGCTGCTGACGCCCGAGAACAGCGTCCTGCTGCTGATCGACCACCAGCCGTTCCAGTTCGCGAACCTCAACAGCCACGAGCCGGCGCTGATCGTCAACAACGTCATCGGCCTTGCCAAGACCGCCAAGGCCTACGGTGTGCCGACGATCCTGACCACGGTGCTGGAGGAGCGCGGCGGCAATCTGATCCAGCCGTTGCAGGACCTCTTCCCGGACCAGAAGCCGATCAACAGGACGTTCATCAACACCTGGGAGGACCAGCGCGTGGTGGACGCCGTGAAGGCGACCGGGCGCAAGAAGCTGATCATCGCCGGCCTGTGGACGGAGATCTGCGTGGCCATGCCCGCCCTCCAGGCAGCCGGCGAGGGCTTCGACGTCTACGCCGTCACCGACGCCTCCGGGGGCGTGTCCGCCGAGGCCCACGACATGGCCGTACGCCGCATGGTCCAGGCCGGCATCGTTCCGATCACCTGGATGGCCGTCAGCGGCGAGCTCCAGCGCGACTGGGCCCGCACCGACGCCGCCAGCCCCGAGGACATGGCCGCGGCCCTGATGCACGCCGGCGGCACCGGAGTGGCGTACGCCTGGGAGATGCAGCTCCTCAACACCCCGGTTCCCGCCGCCGAGGTCTGAGCACGGCCGGTCCGCGCCCGCCCTGTCCGCCGCTCCGGAAAGCCCCGGCGGCGGACGGTCGGGCATCCTTTCGATCGCAACTCCTGTGCGCTGACGAGCATTCGAAGGGAACACGAGCGTGACTGACGATGTCGAGAGGCGAGAAGACCGGACCATCGCGCCGGGCCGTCGTGGTCTGCTGGCCGGGACGGCGACGGTGGCCGCGGGTGCCGTGATGGGAGCCGGACTCACACCGTCGGCACGGGCCGCCACGGCGGCCGTGACCGGGCCCGCCCGCTTCCCCGCCGGGCGGCCGCTGCTGATCCGCGGTGCCACCGTGGTGACGATGGACGAGGCTCGGGGCGTCCGGCCGGACACCGACGTCCTGGTCGTGGGGGAGCGGATCGCGGCCGTGGGCCGGGATCTGTCCGCGCCGCACGGCGCGGCGGTGATCGAGGCCGCCGGGGCGCTGCTGTCGCCGGGGTTCGTGGACACCCACCGGCACATGTGGCAGTCCGCGCTGCGCGGCCTCGGTGTCGACTGGACGCTCACGGACTACATGGACGCGATCGGCACCCTGCTGCCGCACCTCCGCCCCGAGGACGTGTACGCCGGCAACTACCTCGGCATGGTCGAGGCGGTGGCCGACGGGGTCACCACGGTCGTGGACTGGTCCCACGGCAGTTCGACGCCGGCGCACGCGGACGCGGCGGTGGACGTGCTGATGGCCGTGGGCGGCCGGGCGCGGTGGGCCTACGGCCGGTTCGAGAACGACTCCGCCTGGGTCACCAGCGGCGAGGTCGAACGGATCAGGGCCGAACGGTTCAGCGGCGACGACCACGCGGCGTGCAGGTCCGCGAACTTACCGCGCCTGTCGATCAGTGCGTCGGGCGTGCCGTCTTCGACGACGCGGCCGTCGGCCAGCACCAGGACCCGGTCGGCGATGCGGACCGTGGAGAGGCGGTGTGCGATGACCAGGGCCGTGCGCCCCTTCAGTACGGTGCTCATGGCGCGTTGGACGAGCCGTTCGCCCGGGATGTCGAGGGAGGACGTGGCCTCGTCGAGGATCACCACGGCCGGATCGGCAAGCAAGGCGCGGGCGAGCGCCAGCAGTTGCCGCTGCCCGGCGGAGATGAGGGTGCCGCGGGTGCGGACGTCCGTGTCGTAGCCGTCCGGCAGCGCGCTGATGAAGCCGTGTGCGCCGATCGCCCTCGCCGCCCGTTCGATGTCTTTCCGGTCGGCTTCGGGGCGGCCGATCGCGATGTTGTCGGCGATGGTTCCGGAGAAGATGAAGGCGTCTTGCGTCACCATCACCACGCCGCGTCGCAGTTCGGCCGTGGCCAGGTCACGGAGATCCACGTCGTCGAGAAGAACGCGGCCGTGTGAGGGATCGTGGAATCGGGCCAGCAGCTTGGCCAGCGTTGATTTGCCGGCGCCGGTCGCTCCGACGACGGCCACGGTCTCCCCGGCGGTGAGCGTGAGGTCGAAGGGGGACAGGACCTCGTCGCCGGTGCGGTACGTGAAGGACACGTTCTCGAAGACGACTTGGCGGCCGCGTCGGCCGGGGGCGTTCGCCGGCAGCCGTTGGGGGGCGGCGGGTTCGGGGACGGAGGGCCGCTGGGCCAGGAGGGCCGCGATCTTCTCCAGGGAGGCGACCGCCGACTGGTAGGCGTCCAGGACGCCTCCGAGCTTGAGGGGATCGTCGTACAGACGGCGCAGGTAGAGAACGGCGGCGGTGAAGACGCCCAGTTCCAGGCTGTCGGAGGCGACACGGTGGGCGCCCCACATGACGAGGAGGGCGATGCCGGCGTTGGCGATGAGCCGGGACGATGTCACGTACCGGCCCATCTCCAGGGCGGCGTCACCGTTGAGGTCCGCGTGGTGGCGATTGATCCGCCGGAAGGACTCGTCGTTGGGCCGTTCCAGCCGGAATGTCTGCACCGCGCGGATGTTGTGGAAGGTCTCGCTGAACTTCCCGGTGACCGTGGCCATCGCGCTTGACCGTTCGCGGTAGACGCGCGTCGCCCGGCGGCGGAAGGTCCGGACGGTCAGGTACAGCGGTCCTCCCACGGCCACCGCGGCCAGGCCCAGTTGCCAGTCGAGGTACAGCAGGAGGCCGGTGATGCAGACCGTTGTCAGCACGGCGCCGACGATGTCCTCCAGCCCCTTGGTGAGCAGGCCGCGGAGCGCCCCGACGTCGCTGGTGGCCCGGGAGGTCAGCCGGCCGGAGGTGTACCGCTCGTGGAAGTCGACGCTCAGGGCCTGGGAGTGGCGGAAAACGCGCCCGAGGAGGTCGAAGATCACGTCCTGGCCCACGCGTGCCGAGAGGCGGACGTATCCGTACTGCAACGCCCCCGAGCCCGCCACGACCAGCAGGTAGCCCAGGCAGACGGCCAGTATCGGGCCGCGATCGTTCTCCCGCAGGGCCGGGACCGCCCGGTCGATCGTGTACGCCACGAGCAGCGGGCTCACCTGCGAGATCCCCCGCTGAAGGATCAGCACCAGGCAGGTCACCACGACACGGCGCCGGTGGGGACGCAGCAGGGATCCCAGCAGGGCCCGTGAGGCGCCCGGGGGCGCGGGGAGTGCGTCCTTCATGATGTCTTCCCGCCTTCGCCGGGACCGGCCGCGGGCTCGAGTCCGGACATGAGCCAGGCGTATTCGGCATTCGTCGTCAACAGTTCCTGGTGTGTGCCGACGGCCGCGATCCGGCCCTGCGAGAGCAGGGCGACCCGGTCGGCGAGGAGCACGGTCGAGGGGCGGTGCGCGACGATGAGCGCCGTTGTCGTGCCGAGCACCTCACGCAACGCCGCTTCGACCGCGGCCTCGGTGTGGATGTCCAGGGCCGACAGGGGGTCGTCCAGGACGAGCAGGCGGGGCCGGCCGACGACGGCGCGGGCCAGGGCGAGTCGTTGACGCTGGCCGCCGGAGAGGGTCAGCCCCTGCTCGCCCACCATCGTGTCCGCTCCGTCGGGGAGGAGGCGGACGAAGTCGTCGGCCTGCGCCACCCGAAGGGCCCGCGCGACGTCCGCGTCGGTGGCCGTCTCCGCTCCCATGGCCACGTTCTCGGCGATCGTCGCGGAGAAGAGCGCCGGGTCCTCGAAGGCGACGGCGATGCGGCCGCGCAGCTCGGCCCGCGGCATGTCGGCGATGTCCTGGCCGTCGACCGTGATCCGCCCCCCGGTCGGCTCGTACAGCCGCGGCACCAGGCCGGCGAGGGTCGTCTTGCCGCTGCCGGTCGCCCCGACCAGGGCCAGGGTCTCCCCGGGAGCGATGCGCAGGTCGACGCCACGCAGGACGGCGGGAGCATCGGGCGGAGCTTCGGGGTAGCGGAACTCCACGTTCTCGAGGGCCAGTTCGGCGGGTCCCGGTCCAGTCGTCGGCCGTCGGCTGGGCGTGGGCTTGAGTTCGGGCAGCAACGGGAGCGCCATGACGTCGAGGTAGCGGTTGGCGGCGGTCGCCGCCTCGTGGCTCAGGGCGAGCAACGAGCCCGTCGACTCGACCACCGGCCGCAGGACCAGGGCCGTCGCCAGGAACGCCAGCAAGGTGCCCGGCGACAGCGTCCCGTCGGCCACTTGGTGGGCCCCCAGCACGAGCGTCGCCCCGACCGCGATCTCCGGCAGCGCCACGAACAGGGCCGACACGCCGGCCAGCAGGCGTGCCTTGTGCAGCTCGGCGCCGCGGACCCGGCGGGCCAGCTCCCAGAACGCGTACGCCTGGCTCTCGTGCCGGCCGAAGCCCTTGATGACGCGGATGCCCATGACCGATTCCTCGATGACCGTCGTCAGGTTGCCGCCGTGGTCCTGGGCCCGGCGCGAGGCGAGCGCGTAACGGGCCTCGAAGAGCGAGCTCACCACCATCAGCGGCACGGCCGGTGCCAGCAGCACCAGCCCGAGCGTCCACTGCTGGGACAGCAGGATGAGGCAGCCGACGAGGATCGTCGTGGCGTTGACCACGAGAAACGTCAGGGGGAGCACGAGGAAGGCGTGGATCAGGCCGAGGTCCGACGTGGCGCGGGAGAGAAGTTGGCCCGACGACCACCGGTCGTGGAAGGAGATCGGCAGCCGTTGCACGTGGTGGTACAACGCCTCCCGCATCGACGCCTCTACATCGGCCAGTGGCCGCGCGACCAGCCGGCGCCGCACGCCGAAGATGGCCGCCTCGGCGACCCCCAGCAGCAACAGGGCCAGACCGCCCCACCACACGCCGGACGGATCACCGCCCGTGAGCGGGCCATCGGCCATCCACTTCAGCACCAACGGCATGAGGAGCCCGAGGCACGAGGCGGCGGTCGCCAGGAGAGCGGCGAGGAGAAGACGCAGGCGTACGGGCCGCACGTACGGCCGTAGACGCAGGAGAGAACGCAAGGTGGAGCCGTTCCACGCGGTCCGGCGATCCCCCTGCGGGGGTTGGGGTCCAGCCGCGACGGTTCCGCGATCCCCGGCTATGTCCCTCTGGTTTTCGGCATATTCGGCGAATTCCTCGTCGAAAGCGCCCATGGGGGAAGAGTTCTCGGATTCACGCACAGCAGCGATCTCCTGAACAGGATGCGCCTACCGAGTGTGAGTGAGCACCGCATCAGCCGGCAGGCGAAAACGAAGTGGGTATCAAAGAAGGCGCAAGGAGGTGCGCCCCGCAGATGTTGCGGTCATCGGCGACACCTCCGTTCACTTCGCTGGTCGTTCAGCCCGATCGCTGGGCGCTGGCAGTGTACCTCCGTGACGGACGCACGGCGGAAGCGCCGGCGCGGACACCGTTCGCACCGGCCACCCGTCAGGTCGGGGGCCGGTGCGAACGGGTGCGCGGGGCTACTCGCAAGTCGTGTCGGCGTACACGGACATGACCATGATCCCGTTGCTCTCCGTGTCGAGGATCACCGTGTCGTGCACCTCCAGCGTCACGATCCCTTGGCCCGGGCTGTCTCCGGCACTGGCATCACCGTGGATGAACACTCCGCCGAGCGCCTCCCTGCGGACGCCGTCATCCGCCGTCGGCGGGTCGCCGTCACTCGTCCCCGGTCCGACGTACTCGATGACCGGCTCGTCGCGGAGGGACAGCGGCGTGTACTCGTCCTCGCCGCACTGGAGAACCGCCTGGGGGTCGATCAACGTCGACAGTCCGGCCTCCTCCAGATCGTCCGCCAGGTTCCGCATCGCTTCCCGGCTCGAGATCGCGTCGAGGTCCGGGATCGTCAGGGTGATGGAACCGTCGGGGTTGTGCTCCATCGCGTAGGCGGGGGTCGCTCCGGTGCCGGGCAGGCCGGCGATCACGGCACCGGTCACCGCGGCCGCGGCGGTCGCGCCCAGGGCGATGCGGCGGGGCGTGACGAACCGTCGGGGCGCGGGCGTGGGCTGTGCGGCGGCGGCGAGGCGGACCTCGCGCCGGAGTTCGACGAGCAGCCGGTCTTCGAAGGTCGTGGTCATGCGTTGCTCCCTGCGTAGGCGATCTCGGGTGTGGTCCGGCCGACGGCGCGCAGCCTCTTGCGGGCGCGGTGGAGGCGGACCCGGGCGGTGGTCTGGGGGACGCCGAGTGCGGTGGCGGCCTCGGAGACGGTGAGTTGGTCGACGACGATGAGTTCGAGAACGGCTCGTTCGCCCTCGGGCAGGTCCGCCAGCGCGGCCAGGGCGCGGCGTCCCTCGGTCTCGGCGATGAGCTTCTCCTCCAGCCGCGCGATGTCGTCGGGCTCCAGGAGGCGACGGCCGGCGATGCGGCCGTTGAGGACCGACTCGCGGGCGGTACGGCGGCGTTCGGCCGAGGTGATGTTGCGGGCGATGCCGTACAGCCAGGCGATCTCGCTGCCGCGCTGTGCCCGGTAGGTGTGCCCCGAGTCGATCACCGCGAGGAACACCTCGGCGGTGAGGTCGGCGACGGTGTGCGGATCGTCGACGCGGCGCGCGACGAACCGCGTCACGGCGTCGATGTGGCGCCGGTAGAACTCCTCGAAAAGCTCCGGATCCCGGGCCGCCGCGGCCGGGCCACCGCGGCTCCTGGTGAATGTCTTCACGTGCCGGCTCTCCTGTCCTCGTCCTGCCTTACATCTCTACTTGGCAGAACTCGGCGAAAGCGTTACCGCCCGGCGCGCGGCCGTTCCGGACAGTCCATGGTTTTCTGAATTCAGCGATACGTGTACTGTCGTGGGCATGCTGACCCTTGCCTCCGACGTCGCGGTGCTGACGCGGTTCGGCCGTGCGCTCGCCGATCCGATCCGCTGCCGGCTGCTGCTCGCCCTGCGAGAGGCCCCGGCCCATCCTTCCGACCTCGCCGAGGCGCTGGGGATTTCCCGCACTCGGCTGTCGAACCACCTGGCCTGCCTGCGGGATTGCGGCCTGGTCGTCGCGGTGCCCGTCGGCCGCCGCACCCGGTATGAGCTGGCCGACGACCGGCTCGGCCACGCCCTGGACGATCTGCGCGCCGCCGTGGTCGCGGTCGAGGCGGACCGGACCTGCCCGGACGCGGAGACGAAGGGGTGCTGCTGAGGTGGCCGCCGAGATATCCATAGGCCCGGCCCCGGCCCGGCGTGTCGCGCTCGCCAGGCGCATACGGCTGCTGGTCGTGGCCACCATCGCCTACAACGTCGTCGAGGCGATCGTCGCGATCACCGCCGGCACCGTCGCCTCTTCCACCGCGTTGATCGGTTTCGGCCTCGACTCGGTCGTGGAGGTGGCCTCCGCCACCGCGGTCGCCTGGCAGTTCGCCGCGCGCGACCATGCCGTGCGGGAGGCCCGCGAGAGAACGGCGCTGATGATCATCGCCGTCTCCTTCTTCGCGCTCGCCGCCTGGGTCGGCCTCGACGCCGCCCGCGCGCTGGCGGGCGCCGGCGAGGCCGAACGGTCGGTGCCCGGCATCGTGCTCGCCGCGCTGTCCCTGGCCGTGATGCCGTTCCTCTCGGCCGCTCAACGCCGGGCCGGGCGGGAACTCGGTTCCGCTTCGGCGGTCGCCGACTCGAAGCAGACACTTTTGTGCACGTACCTGTCCGCCGTGCTCCTGATCGGCCTGATTCTGAACGCCACGCTGGGCTGGTCGTGGGCGGACCCGTTCGCCGCCCTGGTCATCGCCGCCATCGCCGTTAAGGAGGGCCGTGACGCGTGGCAGGGCAAGGGCTGCTGTGCGGCACCCGCCGCCGCGATCCCCGCCCCGCGCGGCGACGCGGACTCCTGCGGGTGCCGGCCCGGCTGCGACTGTTGCTGACGGGGGCCCTGTCCGGCTGGGCGCCGGGGCCGGTCACGAGCCGCAGCAACCGCCCGCCGGGGGCTCCTGGTTGACGGTGGCGGGGGCGCCGAGCTGGACGAGCTGTGGTTCGGGCGCGGCGCAGCATCCGCCGGCCGTTCCGGTGTTCTCGGGTGTTGCCTGCTCGAAGAGGCCGGCGCCGCCGCACACCCCGGTCTCGGGCAGGGTGAGTTCGACCCGCTCGGCTGCTTCCCGGTCGCCGGCGAGGGCGGCGGCGATGGAGCGGACCTGTTCGTAGCCGGTCATGGCCAGGAAGGTGGGGGCGCGGCCGTAGGACTTCATCCCGGCCAGGTACAGGTCCTGTTCGGGGTGGGCGAGTTCGCCCGCGCCGTGGGGGTAGACGGTGCCGCAGGAGTGCTGGTTGGGGTCGATCAGCGGCGCCAGCGCGACGGGCGCGGAGAGGCGTTCGTCCAGCCCGAGCCGCACCTCGGACAGGAACGTCAGGTCGGGGCGCAGGCCGGTGAGAACGATGACGTGGTCGACCGGTTCGCTGCGGCGGCCGTCGTCCGCGACGAGCACCAGGTGGTCGTCGCCGTCTCGTTCGACGGCGGTGGTGCGGAAGCCGGTGAGCGCGTCGGCGTATCCGTTGTCGACGGCGGCCTTGGCGGCCAGTCCGAGGGCGCCGCGGGCGGGGAGCTGGTCGGCGGTGCCGCCGCCGAAGGTGGAGCCGGAGATGCCGCGGCGCAGCACCCACACCGCGTGGGTGCCGGGTTCGGCCTCGGCGAGCTCGGCAAGGCCCGCGAGGGCGGTGAAGGCGGAGGCTCCGGTGCCCACGACGGCGGTGCGCGTTCCGGCGTAACGCGCCCGGGTGGCCGGGTCGTTGAGGTCCGGGACGCGGTAGGTGATGCGGCCCTGGGCGGCCAGGGCGCGCTCGCCGGCGGCGGGCAGACCGTCCGCGCCCAGCGGGTTGGGGGTGGCGAAGGTGCCGGAGGCGTCGATGACCGCCCGTACCGGGGTGCGCGCCTCACCGCCGTCGGCGGTGGTCGTGTGCACGGTGAAGGGCTGCTCCTCCCGGCCCGAGTCCACGACGCGGTCGCGTCCGGCGCGTGCCACGCCGGTGACGGTGGTGCCGTAGTGGACGCGCTCGCCCAGGGCGTCGGCCAGCGGCTGGAGATAGTGCTCGGCCCACTGCGCGCCGGTCGGGTAGTCACCGGCCTCGGGGCGGGTCCAGCCGGTGGGGGCCAGCAGCTTCTCCGCGGCCGGGTCGATCAGTTCGCCCCAGGTGGAGAACAGCCGCACGTGTCCCCACTCGCGCACCGCCGCCCCGGCGCGGGTGCCGCGTTCGAGGACGAGCGGTTCGATGCCGCGCTCGACCAGATGGGCGGCGGCGGCGAGACCGATGGGGCCGGCGCCGATGACGGCGACGGGCAGACCGGCGGTGTATGGCATGGGTCAGCACTCCTCACGGCTCTGTATCGACGTTTGTCGATATCCCTCGATGCCTGAGAGCTTGCAGCACGCATCGACGAGTGTCAACATAGACGCATGTCGAACTCTGAGACGGTGGGACTCCCGGTGCTCGAACCGGAGGGCGCGGCGGTGCCGTGCTGCCCGCCGCTGACAGCCGGGGAGCTCTCGGTGCGGGACGCGGAACGGATGGCCGCGATGTTCAAGGCGCTGTCCGATCCGGTGCGGCTGCGCCTGTTCTCCAAGGTGGCCTCCCACCCGGGCGGCGAGGCGTGCGTGTGCGACATCCAGGACGTCGGCGTCTCCCAGCCCACGGTCAGCCACCACCTGAAGAAGCTGCGCGAGGCCGGGCTGCTGACCTCCGAGCGCCGCGGCACCTGGGTCTACTACCGGGTCGCCCCCTCGGTCGTGGCCGCGATGTCCGCCATGCTCGACCTGCCCGCCACCACCTGAACGCCGGCGCGCGGCCGTCAGCCCCGCGCCGCGACGTACCGGCGGCGCAGGGCGAGGGAGACATACACCAGCGCCACCAGGACGGGGACCTCGATCAGCGGGCCGACGACGCCGGCCAGGGCCTGGCCGCTGGTGACGCCGAAGGTGCCGATGGCCACCGCGATGGCCAGCTCGAAGTTGTTCCCGGCCGCGGTGAACGCCAGGGTCGCGGTGCGGTCGTACGGCAGCCCTGCGGCCCGGCCCAGTGCGTAGGACCCGAACCACATCACCGCGAAATACACCAGCAGCGGCAGCGCGATCCGCGCCACGTCCCACGGCTCGGAGGTGATCGTGTCGCCCTGCAGGGCGAACAGCACAACGATCGTGAACAGCAGCCCGTACAGCGCCCACGGCCCGATCCTCGGCAGCACCTTGCCCTCGTAACGCTCCCGGCCCAGCCGCTTCTCGCCCAGGCGGCGGGTGGCGAACCCGGCGACCAGCGGTACGCCGAGGAAGACGGCGACGTTCAGCGCGATCTCTCCGGCGGAGATGTCGAGGTGCTCGCCCTCGCCCAGGCCCAGCCAGTTGGGCAGCAGGTCGAGGTAGAACCAGCCCAGCAGGCCGAACGTCAGGACCTGGAAAACGGAGTTCAGCGCGACGAGAACGGCCGCGGCCTCGCGGTCCCCGCAGGCGAGGTCGTTCCAGATGATCACCATGGCGATGCAGCGCGCCAGCCCGACGATGATCAGGCCCGTGCGGTACTCGGGCAGATCCGGCAGGAAGATCCAGGCCAGGGCGAACATCACCGCCGGCCCGATCAGCCAGTTGATCACCAGGGACGATGCCATCAGGCGCCGGTCGCCGGTGACGGTGCGCAGGCTGGCCGCGTCGTAGCGGACCTTCGCCAGCACCGGATACATCATGACCAGCAGGCCGATCGCGATGGGCAGCGAGATCCCGCCGACCTCCAGGTCCGCCAGCGCGTCGTCCAGCCCGTCCACCACCCGGCCCAGGAGGAGCCCGGCGGCCATGGCCGCGATGATCCACACCGGCAGGAACCGGTCCAGCGTGGAGAGCTTCGCGACGATCCCGGCCTCCGCCGGCCGCGCGGCAGCGGTGGTGGGGGTGTCGGTGGTGGTCACGGGCAGGCCCGCTTGCGATTCCGGCCGGCGGTCTCGCGGGCGGTCGCGGCCAGGTCCGTGAACTGGCCCGCCAGCGTCTCGATGACCTCGGGCCGCAGCCGGTAGTAGGTGAACCGGCCGCACGGCTCGGTCTCCACCATCCCGGCCTCGCGCAGCACCCGCAGATGGTTGGACAGGTTCGTCTGCTTCGCGCCGGTCTCCGCCACCAGGTGCGTCGTGCACAGCGTCTCGCGCGCCAGCAGTGTCACGATCCGCAGCCGGAGCGGGTCCGCCAGCACCCGGATCAGGTCAGTGTCGACTGAAGTCAGCATGCGCTGATACTCTCACGTCAGTCGGCGCTGACACCAGCCTCGGCTGATGCCGTCTGCCGTGAAGGAGTCAAGCGATGTTCCCTCCCCTGCCCTCCCCGGCCGCCTCGGTGCTGTTCGTCTGCGTCCACAACGCCGGCCGCTCCCAGATGGCCGCCGGCTTCCTCACCCACCTCGCGGGCGACCGCGTCGAGGTCCGCTCCGCCGGCTCCCTCCCGGCCGACCAGGTCAACCCCGCCGCCGTCGAAGCCATGCGGGAAGTGGGTATCGACATCTCCGCCGAACAGCCCAAGATGCTCACCGCCGAGGCCGTGAAGGCGTCGGACTACGTCATCACCATGGGCTGCGGCGACGCCTGCCCCATCTTCCCCGGCAAGATGTACCTCGACTGGCAGCTCGACGACCCCGCCGGCCAGGGCGTCGAAGCCGTCCGCCCGATCCGCGACGAGATCAAGAAGCGCATCGAGGCCCTGATCGCCGAGATCGACGCCGAGCAGGTGGCCTGAGCCCCGTCGACAACCGCACGCCGGTGACCTGCTCCACCGAAGCCCGCTCACCTTGTCACCTGGGTCCCGGTCGGCCGGGTCGTGGTGGTTGGGTAGGTGTTCGTACGTGTGAACTCGCGTGTGGGCACTGGGCGATGAGGGGACCGGCGTGGAGACGTTGAGGGCGGGGGACCCGGAGCGGGTAGGGGCGTTCGTGCTGCGTGGCCGGCTGGGTGCCGGCGGGATGGGGGAGGTGTTCCTGGGCCGTTCACCGGGTGGGCTGGCGGTGGCGGTGAAGGTCGTTTATCCGCATCTGGCGGGGCAGCGGGAGTTCCGGCGGCGCTTCGGCCGGGAGGTGGAGGTGGCACGGGCGGTCAGCGGGGCGTTCACCGCTCCCGTGGTCGCCGCCGGCCCGGATGACGACCCGCCGTGGATCGCGACCGTCTGCGTTCCCGGTCCCGACCTGGCCGAGGCCGTCGCCGAGGCCGGGCCGCTGCCGGAAGGCTCGGTGTGGCCGCTGGCGGCCAGGCTCGTGGAGGCGCTCCAAGCCATCCACGCCGAGGGACTGCTCCACCGTGATCTCAAGCCGTCGAACGTGCTGCTGGCCGCCGACGGGCCCCGCGTGATCGACTTCGGAATCGCCCGGACCCTGGAGGGCACCGCTCTGACAGGCACCGGCCAGATCGTCGGCACGCCCGGTTTCATGTCCCCGGAACAGATCGAGGGCGGCGAACTGGGCCCGGCCAGTGACGTCTTCGCCCTCGGAGCGGTCGTCGCCTTCGCCGCCACCGGCACGGAGCCGTTCGGCCAGGGGCCGCCCCTGGCGGTCCTCCACCGCGTCGTCACCGGCGAGCCGCACCTGGACGCCCTCCACGGTCCGCTCCACGAGCTGGTCGCCGCGTGCCTGGCCAAGAACCCCGACGACCGGCCCACCCTCCCGCAACTGCTCGACCGGATCACGTCGCACTGGGACCCGCCGGACCACTTCCCCGTCACCTCCCCCTGGCCGGCCGCCGTGACCACCCTCATCGACCGCCGGACCACACCCCCGACCGCGCCGTACACCGAACCCGGCGCCCCCACCCCACGCCACGCCGCCCCCACCGAAACGGCGCCGGGCCGGGAGGACCCGGCCGGCCAGGACGAGGAGGCCGCCGCGGACTCCGGAGACGTGCCGGGGCCCGACCATCCCGACACCCTGGCCGCCCGTTACGAGCACGCCTGGGACCTCGGGGAGGCGGGAGAGTCCGAAGAGGCGGCGCGTCTGCTGGCCGAACTCGCCGCCGACCGGGCACGCGTCCTGGGGCCCGACCACCCCGACACCCTGGCCGCCCGCCGTGGCCACGCCTGGCACCTCGGCCAGGCAGGGAAGTACGCCGAAGCGGCAGAGCTGCTGGCCGAACTCGTCGGTGACTCCGCGCGCGTGCTGGGGCCCGACCACCGGGACACCCTGACCGCCCGCCATGGCCACGCCTACCAGTTCCTCCAGGGCGGAGAGATAGCGGAGGGCACACGTCTGCTGGCCGAGCTCGTCGGTGACTGCGCACGCGTGCTGGGGCCCGACGACCCCAAGACTCTTGAGGTCCGTGCCACGCTGGCCGCGCTCAGAAACCTGACGAGTGATCCGGCGGCCGCGGTCGCCGAGTACGAGGACCTGCTCGCCGACCACGTCCGCGTCCTGGGCCCCGATGCCCTCCAGACCCTGGCTGTCCGTACCGACCTCGCCGAACGGCAGGGTGAGGCGGGCGACCGCGCCGGAGCGGTCGCCACGCTCGACGCTCTCCTCGCCGACCATCTGCGGGTGCTCGGCCCCGACCATCCCCGCACCCTGAAACTGCGGTCACTGCTCGGCGGCGCGAAGGCGAAGGCGGGTGACTACACCGGAGCCGAGGCGGCTCAGGAACTCGCGGTCGCCGAGCACGTGCGGGTGCTGGGCCCCGACCACCCCGACAGCCTCAGGGCACGCCGCCGCCTCGTCGACGTGCGAAGCGAGCGGGCCGAGCTGGAGAACGGGAAGGACGACCCCGCCCGGGCCGCGGTGGAGTACGAGCGCCTGCTCGCCGACCACCTGCGGGTCCTGGGGCCCGACCACCCCGCCACCCTCGATGTCCGGGGCGACCTCATCTCCCTGCGGGGAGAGGCGGGCGACCCGGTCGGCGCGGTCGCGGCCTACCGTGAGTTGCTCGCCGACGTGTCGCGGGTGATGGGGGCGAACCAGATTGACGTGCTCGCGGCGCGTGGCACCCTCGCCGATCTGCTCGCGAAGGCGGGCGACCTGGCCGGGGCCGTCGCGGCGTACGAGGAACTGCTCCACGACACCCGGCGGCTGTGGGGGGCGGATCACCTCATGACGCTCCTCGTCCGCGCCTTCCTCGCCGACGCGCGGGGGCGATCGGGTGCCGAGGTGGCCGCGACCGCCGCCGCGTTCGAGGAGGTGCTCACCGACTGCCTGCGGCTCCTGGGCCCGACCGCTCCCCTCACCCTCGCCGTCCGCGACTACCTCGGCGGCCTGCGGGAGCACGCGGGCGACCCGGTGACGAGCCACCCCGACCTGGGCGAGCTCTACAAGGCCCACGAGCGGGCCGCCCGTCGCGCCCCCGCGTAGCCGCCTCCCGCTGTCGCCGTTCCGTGACCGGACCGGCACCGAAGTGTCGGCGTCCGCCCCGTAGGTTCCCGGCATCGAACGAAGATCGGGGGACATGACATGACAGTGGTACAGGAGGCCGACGAGGGACGGCTGGTGCTCGCGACGGCCACCGACGTATTGCTCACGTTGGGGATCGGGTTCGTCGGTGCGCGGGCGCTCGCGGTGGAGGACCTGGACTTTCTGGGGTACTTGCTGCCGTTCGTCGGCTGCGCGCTGGCCTTCTCGTTCGTCAACCATGTGTTCGGCATGTGGCTGTGCCGCGCCAGCGTCGGCAAGCTGCTGTGGGGGCTGCGGGTGGTCCGGGTGCGCGACGGGGGGCGGCCCGGGTTCTGGCGGGCGGTGGGCCGGTGGCTGGTCGGCTATGTGCTGTTGGTCCTGATGATGATGGTCGAGGACGGCGGCGGCGTGGGGGAGGCGTGCGGCCTGCGCACCGTGCGCCGGCGCGACCTGCGCCGCTACAGCTATCACTGAAGCGGCGCGGACGGTCTCAAGTCCCCTCGTGGGCACGGTCCTTGATCGCTCGCTCGATCTTGTGGGCCGTGGCGACGAACGCCTCGATCTCGTCCGGCTCCAGGTCCTGGACCGAGATCTCCTCCAGGGTCGCCCACAGCGCCGCGATCGGCTTCCGCAGGGCGCGGCCCTTGTCCGTGAGCCGAACGACCACCGCTCGCCGGTCGTGTTCGGCCGGTTCGCGGGTGAGGAGGCCGGCGTCCTGCATGCGGCGCAGGGACTTGGAGACGGTCGAGTGGTCCAGGCCGACGCTCTCCAGGAGTTCGGACTGGGTCTGGCCGTCCCGGTCGAGCAGTTGCATGAGGAGTAGCTCCTGCCCCGGGTGCAGTCGCACGTCGCGGAGCATGGCCGCCGCGTACCCGCGGTGGGCCCGGGCGAGCTGGAACACCGCGTAGCTCAGTCGCCCGTCGCGCGCCGTGCTCGGTGTCCTGGCCGCGGGGTCGGTCATCGCTGTTCCTCAGGGGATATGGACGGGGTAGTCGGTGTAGCCCTTCGCGTCGCCGCCGTAGAAGGTGGTCCGGTCGGGGGTGTTCAACGGCGCTCCGGAGCGTACCCGTTCGACCAGGTCGGGGTTGGCCAGGGCCATCGCGCCGACCGTGATGGCGTCGGCGCGCCCGTCGGCGATGTCCTGGGCGCGGGTGGGGATGTCGGCGCCGGCCCGGTTGAGGAGCAGCGCGGTCGGCCACAGTCCGCGCAGGACGTCCAGCCCTTCCTCGTCGCCGAGGTGGAGGATGTGCAGGTAGGCCAGGCCGAGCGGGGCGAGGGCGCGCACGAGCGCCGGGTACAGCTCCCGGGTGTCGCTCTCCTCGATGTCGTTGGTCGGGTTGCCGGGGGAGAGCCGGATGCCGGTGCGGCCGGGGCCGATCTCGTCCGCCACCGCGGTGGCCACCTCCACCGCGAAACGGATGCGGTTGGCGAGGGAGCCGCCGTAACGGTCGGTGCGGTGGTTGGTGTTGGTGGCCAGGAACTGGTGGACGAGGTAGCCGTTGGCGGCGTGGATCTCGACGCCGTCGGCGCCAGCCGCGACGGCGGCCGCCGCGGCGCGGCGGAAGTCCTCTACCGTCGCGGCGACTTGGCCGGTGGACAGCGCACGGGGCTCGGGCATCTCCTGGGGACCGGACGCGGTGAACATGGTGCCGGCCGGCCGGACCGCCGAGGGGGCCACCGGCTGCCGGCCGTGCGGGGTGTTGCCGGGGTGGGCGATCCGCCCGGCGTGCATGAGCTGGATGACGAGCCGTCCGCCGGCCGTGTGCACGGCGTCGGTGACCTTGCGCCAGCCGGCGATCTGCTCGTCGGAGTGGATGCCGGGGGTCAACAGGTAGCCCTGGCCGTCGGGGGAGGGCTGGGTGCCCTCGCTGATGATGAGCGCGTTCGAGGCGCGCTGGACGTAGTACTCGGCGTTCAGCTCGGTCGGGACGCCTTCCGGGGTGGACCGGTCGCGCGTCATCGGGGCCATGGCCAGGCGGTGCGGCAGGGGGATGTCGCCGACGGCGATCGGCGTCCACAGGGCGTTGGGCATGAGAGTTCTCCTTCGGTGGGCGGGGTGGTCAGCGCGGCGGGCCGACGACGACGTTGCCGTACAGCCCGGCGGCCTCCGCGAGCAGGGACTTGGGAATCTCGAAGCCTTCCGGCCGCGGCTCGGCGAGGTCGCGTCCGGCGTGGCGGAACATGCCCTCGATGCCGCCCGGGGTGGCGATCATGAGGAGGTCGGCGCGGTCCGAGGTGATGCGGTAGGAGTGCGGAACGTCGCGCGGCAGGTAGACGATCCCGCCCTCGCGCAGCTCGTGCTCCTCCTCCCCGGACCACACCAGCGCGGTGCCCTTGAGGAGCAGGAACACCTCGTCCTCGCGGGTGTGCAGGTGGAACGGCGGGGCCTCGCCCCTGGCGACGTCGAAGCGGCCCACGGTCAGCCTGCCCTCGGTGGCGTCCTTGCCGAGCAGCACGGAGAACGTTCCCCCGTCGAGCCATTCGAGCTTCTGCTGCTCGGGCTGCGCCAGATAGGCCATGGTCATGAGGGTCTCCCTCCCATCGGCCCGATTATGTGGCCGACCAATCAACAGCGCGGCCCCGCCGACCGGTCCCCGGCCCAGCAGCACATAGAGCGGCATCGCGGCCGCCAGGGTCACGGTGATGACGAGCACGGTCCGGTGCGGAGCGCGCGCCAGCGCGGCGCCGGCGAGGAAGTTGCCGGCCATGCCCGCCAGGCCGAACCCGAACAGCAGCGGGCCGACGAGTCGTTCATCGATCCCCGACAGCCTCTGCAGCGCCGGGCTCACAAACGTGTAGGCCGCGAAGTGGCCGGTCACGATGAGGAACGTCGCGAGGATGCCGGCGCGCACGCCCGGGTTGCGGAACTGCTCCGCCAGGAGCCGCGGCCGCCCAGGTAGAGGCTGATCGCGACGTCGTTCCGGCGGGCGAACTGGAAGATGCCGGCCCGGCGCCCCAGGCTGATGCACTGACCGGCGAACGCCACGCTGACGGGCGCGGGCTGGTGGCCCGCGATCCGGCTGAGCACGGTGTCGGCCGCCCGCGGACCCAGCTGCACCGCGGACTGGCAGCTCATCCGGTATGGCAGGTCCGACGGCGCCGCCGCGTCGCCGGCCGCGACGACGCGCGCGTCGTCCACGCTGGTCAGCGTCTCGTCCGTGCGCAGGCGGCCCAGCGCGTCGGTGCTCAGCCCGCTGCGCGTGGCCAGGTCCGGCACCCCGAACCCGGCGGTCCAGATGGTCACGTGGCTCGGCACCTCGCGGCCGTCACCGAGCCGCACGGCGTCGCGCGTGACAGCCGTCACCTCCGTGCCGGGGCCGTCGAGCACGGTCACCCCAGCCCGGCCAGTCGCCGGGCGACGAAGCGCCGGCCCCGCGGGTGCAAGTACGGGCCGAGTTCGCCGCCGCAGACCAGCGTCACGGCGCGGCCCTGCTCCGCCAGCTCGGCGGCGGTCTCGATGCCGGCCGGACCGGCTCCGACAACGGTCACCGGGGCCGTCGCGGGCGCGGCGTCCAGGGCCGGCCGCAGCCGCTGCGCCTCCTCCAGGGTGGCGATCGGGTAGGCGAACTCGGCCGCCCCGGGCACCCGTTGGCCGGCGCTGCCGCTGCCCACCGCGTAGATCAGGTAGTCGTAGCGGACCGTGCCGCCCGACGCCAGCGTCACGCCGCGCCCGGCCGCGTCGATCCGGGTCGCGGTGTCGACGACCAGCCGGACGCGTTCGCTCAGGATGTCCCGGTAGTCCGTGACCGCGTCGTGGGACCCGCCCACCAGTTGGTGCAGGCGGATCCGCTGGACGAAGGCGGGGCGCGGGTTGATCAGGGTCACCGTCACATCGTCGCGCCGCGTCAGGCGATTGGCGGCCAGGACGCCGGCGTATCCGCCGCCGATCACGATGACATCGGTGTTCTCGGCCATGGTGTCTCCTCCGTTTCCAGGGGTTCGGCCTCAAGACACCGCGTCATCGGGCGCTGTAACAGCGTGTGAGTCAGATCACTCCGGCGTGGTGGCGGCGGGGAGGTGGGCGGTGACGGCGAAGCCCGGGCCGTCGTCGCGCGGGGCGGCGGTGAGGGTGCCGCCGATGCTGCGGGCGCGTTCGCGCATGCCGGCGATGCCGAAGCCGGATTCGCCGTCCGGGGTCTCCTGCCGGGCGCCGCCGCCCGAGCCGTCGTCGACGACGCCGAGGCGGAGCGCGCCGCCCTCATTCAGGACCGACACGTCGATGGAGACGTCGGGCCCGGCGTGGCGGACGGCGTTGGTCAGCGCCTCCTGAACGATGCGGTACGCCGCCGCGCCGGTGACCGGCGGGACCGGGCCGCCCGCGTCCAGGCTCAGCCGCACCTTGGCGCCGGCCGCCTCGGCGGCGCGCACGAGGCCGGCGATGCCGCCGAGGTCCGGCAGGGGGTCGTGGCCGCCGCGGTCGGGGTCGTCGCCGCGCAACACCTGGAGCGTGGTGCGCAGTTCGGCGCGGGCCTCACGGCAGGTCTCGGCGATGCTGTCCAGGGATTCGGCGAGCGCGGCGCGGTCCAGGCGTTCGGGGGCGGCGATCAGGAGGTGGGAGGCGACGGAGGTCTGCACGCCGATGAGGGTGATGCTGTGGGCCAGGAGGTCGTGCAAGTCGCGGGCGATGCGCAGCCGTTCCTCGGCGACGCGGCGCGCGGCCTCCTCCTCGCGGGTGCGCTCGGCGCGTTCGGCGCGCTCGCGGATGGCGGCGATGTACTGGCCGTGCCAGCGCACGGCCTCGCCGAGCACGATGGGGACCAGGAACCAGCCGGAGATCCGCAGCATGCCCGCGCCGGTGTCGGTGTCGTTCAGCCAGACGACGACGATGACGACCGGGATCCCGGCGACCAGCGCGAGGCTGCGGCGCGGCGTTCCCGTCGCGGCCACCGAGAAGAGGGCGACTCCGCTGGCCAGCAGCGGCGCGGTGTGGGAGTAGCCGAGCCCGTGATAGGGCTGCACGACGCACGCGTGCGCGAGGAACACCGCCAGGGGGGCGCGGCGGCGCCAGGGCAGCGGCAGGATCGCGCCCGCGAGGAGCAGCCAGCCGGTGAGGTCCAGTTCCTCGCCGTCCGGCGCGGCGACCGCCGCCGCCAGCGCGCAGAACGCGCCGACGGCGGCGGCGATGACCAGGTCGTGCCGCGGGACACGGGTGACCGCGCCCCGCGGCAGTGGGAGAGCCCTCACCATGCGGCCATCATCCGGCTTCGGCACCGGACTTGCGGGAGAGGGGACCCGGCGACCACACGCGGCGGCCCAGCAGCCAGCTCGCGGCGGTGACGATGTAGGTGCGGACCAGGAAGGTGTCGAGCAGCACGCCGATCGCGACGACGAAGCCGATCTCGATCATCATCACCATCGGCATCGACATCAGCACCCCGAACGTGGCCGCCAGCACGATGCCCGCCGAGGCGATCACGCCGCCGGTGGTGCGCAGCGCGGTGAGCGCGGCCTGGCGGGTGTCGAGGCCATTGAGGTTCTCCTCGCGCATCCGGTGCATCAGGAAGATGCCGTAGTCCACGCCGAGCGCGACGCCGAAGACGAACGTGATCAGCGCCATCGACGGGTCGACGCCCTCGAAGCCGAAGACCGAGGAGAACAGCAGGCCGCCCAGGCCCAGGGCCGCGCCCCACGAGGCGACGACGGCGGCGAGCAGGATCACCGGCGCGGTGACGCTGCGCAGCAGGGCGATGAGGATCAGCAGTACGATGCCGAGAACGAGCGGGATGACGAGCATCCGGTCGTCGTCGTTGGTGCTGGCGAGGTCCATCTTCTGGGCCGTGGAACCGCCCACCGCCGCCTCGGCGCCCTCGATGTCGGCCAGGCCGTCGCGCAGCGCCTCGATGGTGGCCTTCTCGCCGTCGGACTCGGGCGGGTCGCTGGCGTAGACGCTGAGCTCCGTCCAGCCGTCGCCGCTGCGGCCGGTCTCGACGTCGGCGACGCCCTCGGTCGCGTTGGTGGCGTCGACAACGGCGTCGGCGTGGTCGCTGCGCGCCATGACCGTGATGGGCTGGGCGTTCTGCTCCGGGTACGCCTCGGCCAGGTGTTCCATGGCGGTGATGGATTCGGGGGTGTCGACGAAGGAGTCCTCGTTGCTGAGGGTGCCGGGCATGTTGAAGTTGCCCAGGGCCAGCGCGCCCATCAGCGCGACGCCGCCGGCGAGGATGGCGACGGGGCGGCGGGCGATCGAGCCGCCGACGCGCGCGAAGTAGCCCCGCTCGGCGTCGGTGCCCTCGCTGCCGAAGGCGGGGATGAACGGCCAGAACACACGTCGTCCGCACAGCACCAGCACGGCCGGCAGCAGGGTCAGCATCACCGCGAGCGCGCAGACGACGCCCGCGACGCCGACCGGGCCGAGTCCGGCGGTGCTGTTGAGGTCGGCGGCCATGAGGCAGAGCAGGCCGGCGGAAACGGTGGCGGCGGAGGCCACCAGCGCCGGGCCGCAGCCGCGGACGGCGGCCAGCATCGCGTCGTAGGGGCGCTCGTGGCGGCGCAGTTCCTCGCGGTAGCGGGCGACCAGGAGCAGGGCGTAGTCGGTGCCGGCGCCGAAGATCAGCACGGTCATGACCGCGCTGTTCATGCCGTTGACGGTGACGTCCATCGTCTCGACCAGGCCGTAGACCAGCCCCTGGGCGGTCATGACGCCGACGCCGACGCACAGCAGGGGCAGCAGCCACAGCACGGGGCTGCGGTAGGTGAGGATCAGGAGAACGGCGACGATGGCGGCGGTGGTCAGCGTCAGGGTGCCGTCGATGGAGGAGAACACCTCGTCGTTGTCGAGGTCCAGGCCGCCGGAGCCGCCGACCAGCACGGTCAGGCCGTCCGGAAGACCCCCGGCGACGCTCTCGCGGATGTCGCGGACGGCTTCGATGCGTTCTTCCTGTTCGGCGAAGCCGCCGATGACCAGCGGGTACATCTCGGTGGTGCCGTCTTCGGAGGGGATGCCCCGCGGCGCGGCGTCACCGGCGAGTTCATAGGTGGCGGCGATGTCGCCGACCTGGGCGCGGGCCGCCTCGCGGTCGGCGTCGGTGAGGCCGGCGTCGCGCTCGTAGACGAGGATCACCTCGGCGGCCTCGCCGCCGGGGAGGCCTTCCTCGATCTGCACGACCTCGGTGGAGTCGGCGCTCTCCGGCAGGTAGTCGACGGTCTCGTTGCTCTGGACCTCCTCCACCTTGCCGCCGAACGGCGCGGCGACGGCGAGCAGACCGACCCAGAGGGCGAGGATTCCCCACAATATGGCCCGGCGGCGGCCGGGCGGCGGAGCGGGAGGGGGTTCGGGCGGGGGCGATTGGCGGTTCGGCCCGGTGTCGAGGCTGACGGCTCCCATGCGGGGCTCCTTCGTCGTCTTCCGTGGATGCCCCTCCAGGCTCCCGCCGGAAAACGGCGGATCCATCGGCCGCCGGAGCGAACTCGGCGCTACTGCGGACGGCGGCGTGGAACGGGCGCTACTCCCCCGGGAGTACATCCGCGGAAGGCCGGGGCGCGGCCGGCGAACGAACGGCCCGGCCTCGGCGGGCCGTTCGTTCGCCTCACATGCCGTGTGATCAGGTGTAGGCCGAGACGGGGATCGCGAAGTCGTATCCCGCGGCGGTGTGGCCCCAGATGTAGTCATAGGGGCAGAGGCCGTACTCGCCCCGGCCGGCGTAGCCGTTGTAGAACAGCACGGAGCACTTGAAGCAGAACCGCCATTGGTGTTGCGTCCACGCCGGTTCGCCGATGTCGTGCGGCAGCAGGAACTGCCGGGGGTAGCCCCCGGGGTGGAGGTAGCTGTGTGCCCCGCCCGCCGGGCATCGGAGCGCGGTGCTGGGGGCCCAGTAGAGGCCCGCGCACCGGTAGCAATGCCGCCAGTTGGCCTGAGTTTGGCGTCCTCGCCCGTGCCAGCGGCGTCCAGGTTGTAGGTGAGCCGGAAGGTCCAGCCGGCGGCCTGGTGTCGGCCGCCGTTGCGCGGGCAGAGACTCTCCTGGACCGTGAAGTCGAACAGGAACAGCCCGAAGCAGTTCACGCAGAACCGCCAGCCGTCCAGTGTGTAACGGGTTTCCGCGGCCGCCTCGGTGGGCGCCACGACGGCTTCGGCCGCCGCGGCCGACAGGCCGAGCGCGACGGCGCAGCCCAGGAGGGACCGGCGTGGTAAGCGCCTGGTGCTGGGTGCTTCTTGTATGAGCCCCCTTCTCCACACTTATTCAGATAAGAGCCCATTGATTGAACCATGTGTGGAGACGGCGGGAGGCTGGTTGGGGGAATTTGTGTCCGCAGTGGGGACGTTGGTGGGCTCATGAGTGACCGGGCGCGGGGCTACCGATACGTGGGGCCGGCCGACGTGAGGGCCGTGGTTCGGCCCGGTGCCGAGGGGCGCCCGATCCGTTCACCGGCCGACTTCGAGAGCTGGGTCGGCGAGCGATCGGCGGACGAGCTGGCCGAGCCCTTCACCTTCGTGGTGGACCTGGACGGGGTGCTGCGGCTGGCGGCGCGGCGCAGCGAGCATGTCGCGTGTGCCGGTGGCGGTCGTGTGCTGAGCGCCGGCGAGATCGGCTTCGGTCGCGAGGGCGGTGGCTGGACGGTCGACGAGGTCAGCAACCACTCGACCGGCTACTGCCCGGATGTGACCTCCTGGCCGGCGGTCGCGCAGGCGCTGGACCGGGTCGGCCTCGGGCGTCCGTCCGGCTTCACGCACGAGGTGGTGTTCCGGCGCTGCCCCGGCTGCGATGAGCACAACATCGTGCGCGAGGACGACTTCTCCTGCGTCTTCTGCGGTGGTGACCTGCCCCGGGTGTGGAACGTGTGAGGTGATTCAGGCGCCGCGGCCCTCCGCCGTGGCCGAGGCGCGTCTGCGGGCGCGGTAGGCCGCGGCCTTGACGCGGTTGCCGCACTCGTCCATTCCGCACCAGGTGCGCCGCGCGCCGCGCGAGCGGTCGAGGTAGACGCGGGTGCAGCCCGCGCGGCCGCACTCCTTGAGGTGGGCGTCGGCGTCGGCGAGCACGACGATGCCGCTTCTGGCTATGTGCGAGAGCACCGCGCGGAGGTCTCCCGACATGCGCAGCCCCGCGTCGCCGAGTTCGACCGTGGGCACCGGCCCGGCCGCCATGGCGTTGACGATCTCAAGGCTGCCCGGATCGAAGGGCCGGGCGAGCACGCGGTCGAGGGCGAGTCGGTAGGTCGCCTCGCGCAGGGACAGCGCGGACTCGAAGGTCGTCGAGTCGGCGGTGACGCGGTCGGGGAGCCCGTCGCACGCGGCCACCCACCGTTCCAGGTCGGCGGGCGCGGCCAGGAGCCGGCCGGCCGGCGATCCACCGACCGGCTCGGATGCCTTCGACTGGCGGTTCGACGGACTGGACGAGTTGGTCACCACGGTGCGGGCCCGAGGCGGTCGATGAAGATCCCGGTCGGGCCGTCGGCGTCGATCGTCGCGAGCCTGACGATCGAGTCGGTGCCCTCGGTGACGGTCAACTGGCCGGTGTGACGGTTCATATCGGTGGCGGCCCATGTGCGGTTGGCTATTTCCCCGGGCGTGGCGATGTTGAATTTGATCTCCGGAATCGCCTGGGCATAGCGGACGGTGATCATGTTCAGCGCGGCCTTCGACGAACTGTAGGCGAGTTCGTGCATTTTCGAGATGGGCTGCTCAGGATCGGTCACGACCGAGAACGACGCGCCGCCGCTGGACACCATCACCACGCGCGGATTGTCCGCCGCCCGCAGCAGCGGAAGGAACGCGTGGGTGACCCTGATCGGTCCATAGACGTTGGTGTCGTAGACGGAGTGAATCTCGTCGGCTGTCGCGTCCGCGGGGGGAACCGCGTTGCCGGGCGCGCCGGCGTTGTTGATCAGCACGTCCAGCCGGTCGGTGTGCTCCCGAACGAGCCGGACGGCGCCGGCCACCGACTCGTCCGAGGTCACGTCCAGCGGGACCGGCACCACGTTCGCGCCGCCGGCGGTCAGCTTGTCGGCGGCCGCCCGCCCGCGGCCCTCGTCGCGCGAGCCGAGAAAGATGGTCCAACCCCGCTCCCCGAGCCGCCGGGCCGCCTCGAAGCCGAGTCCCTTGTTGGCTCCGGTGATCAGTGCCGAGGTCTGTTCCGAGTTCGTCATGCCCTCTAAGACGAGACACGCGGCCCGGCTGTGACGCGTATCAGCCGGTGAAGGACTCGGGGCCGAAGCGGCCCCACGCCACGAAGGCGGCCAGGCCGAGATAGAGCAGGTCGCCCACGACCGTCATCCGCTCACCGCGGCGGAGGCGCGTGAACGCCGCGCCGGCGAACAACAGCACCGCGCCGGTGGCGGCCAGCGGCACCAGGACCGGCGCGATGTCCAGGACGGCGGGCAGGATCAGGCCCACCGCGCCCAGGAATTCAAGGGCTCCGATGGCCCTCAGGGCGCCGGGGCTGAAGTCCTCGACCCACTTCGAGGCGTCGCCCAGCATGCCGGCCATCGTCTCCTTGGGCACGAACATCTTGGCGCTGCTGCCCAGCAGCACAACGGCCAGCAGTCCGGTGACGATCCACAGTGCGGTGTTCACGCGTCTCTCCTTGGTGGCATTCGTGCGAGGTCCGAGACCGAGACGAATGCCGGGGGCGACTTGTGACATGGCCGCTACTGTTCCCCGGGACCGGCGGCGATGACCTCGTCGAGCAGGCTCTGCGACGTCTGGAGATCCCTGATCGCGTGGGTGATGCGCTGGCGTTCGCGCCGCAGCTCGGCCACGAGATCGGGGCAGACGGGGGCCAGGGTCGGGCCGTTGTCCCGGACGCAGGGGAGGACCCTGCCGATCGTGGCCGTCGTCAGACCGGCCGCGAGCAGCGCGCGGATGCGCCTGACCGTGTCCACGTCCGCTTCGCCGTAGACCCGGTAGCCGCTCGGCAGCCGCGTCGGCGCCAGCAGGCCCTGCGCCTCGTAGTAGCGCAGCAGCCGCTCACTGACCCCGGTACGGCGAACCATTTCCCCGATACGCACGTGAGCCGCACCTCATCGCATTGACTCTCACACCGATGTCAGAGTTTAACGTCCGGGGTGATCGGTCCCTTCCCGAGAACCCGAAAGAGAGACGCCATGTCCACTGTCCTGCCCTCCGCCACCCTGGGGCGCGTGGTGCGCGGCACCGGTCCGGGGCTGCTGCTGGCCCACGGCGCGGGCGGCGGCATCGACGCCAACTACGGGCCCATCCTGGACACGCTGGCCGAGCGGCACACGGTGGTGGGGCCCGACTACCCCGGCACCGGCCGCACCCCGCGCGCCGATGCCCCGCTCACCCTCGACGGCCTGGCCGACCAACTGGTCGCCGCCGCCGTCGAGGAGGGCCTGGAGTCGTTCGCCATCGCGGGCTACTCGCTCGGCACTGCGGTGGCCGTCCGGGCCGCCACCCGCCACCCCGAACGCGTCACCGCGCTCGTCCTCACCGCCGGCTTCGCGCACCTCACCCCCCGGCTCCTGCTCGCGGCCCGGCTCTGGCGCGACCTGTACCGCGCGGACGAGCGGGAGCGCCTGGCCGGAGTCATGTCCCTGCTCTGCCTCGGCGCCCCCGCCGCGGACGCCATGGCGGGGGACGAACTCGACGCGGCCATCAAGGCGAGCGCCGCCACGATGCCGCCCGGCACACCGGAGCACCTCGACCTGCTGACCGACGAGGCGGACGTCCGGGACGACCTCGCCGCCGTCGCCGTGCCCACCCTCGTCATCTCCACCACGCTGGATCACCTCGTCACCCCGCACCACCACCGGCAACTGGCCGACGCCATCCCGGGGGCGCGTTACGCCGAAATACCCACCGGCCACCTGCCGTTCGTGGAACGCCCCGCCGAATGGGCCGCCCTCATCGGCGACTTCCTCGCCGACAGCCAGGTCGCCGCGAGCGCGGCCCGGGGAAACGGAGTGCCGGACGGCGCGGGGACTCTCTAGGGTCGGCGGCATGGGAACGGCCGGTGAGCTGCTGAACGTGGTGGACGTCGAGGCGACCTGTTGGGCCGGGCAACCGCCGGCCGGGCAGGTCGGCGAGATCATCGAGATCGGGCTGACGGTGGTGGACCTGGCGGCCCGCGAGCGGCGCGGCCGGCATCGGATCCTGGTGCGGCCGGCCAGGTCCGAGGTCAGCGCGTTCTGCACCGAGCTGACCGGGCTGACGCCGGCCGAGGCGGAGCGGGGCGTGTCCTTCGCCGAGGCGTGCCGGCTGCTGGCGGCCGAGCACCGGGCCGGGGAGCGGCCCTGGGCGAGTTGGGGCGACTACGACCGCAACCAGTTCACCCGCCAGTGCCAGTCGACGGGCGTGCGCTATCCGTTCGGTCGTCGGCACACCAACGCCAAGCTGGCGTTCACGGAAGGGTACGGCCTGCGCAAGCGCCCCGGCATGGACCAGGCCCTGAGGATCGCGGGGCTGCCGCTGGAGGGCTGGCACCACCGGGGCGAGGACGACGCGTGGAACATCGCCGCGCTCGTCCTGGACCTGGTGGGCCGGGACGCCTGGCCGGACGGGACCTGAACCGGGGAGCCGCGCCTACAGCACCACGGGCGGAGATCCGTCCTGCCCGAACTGGCGCACCGGCAGGTGACCACCGGCAGGCGGCGCCAACTCGCCCGCTACGACCTGGCGTTGGAGGCGACGCGGCGGCCGGAACTGCGGCGGATCTACGACGCGTTGGGGCGCGGCTTCCGCGAGGGCACGACCGTGCTGATGGAACGGGCGGGATCGCGCGGCGCGGCGCGGCACGGCCGGCCGCTGGTCGCGTTCGTCGACGGCCTGGTCTTCGACGCGATCGCCGGGGCCGGGCCCACGCCGAGCCGGGAGGAACTGCGGCTGGTTATGGCGGAGTTCCTGGCCGGGATGCTGGGACGGGACGTTCCGTGACGCCCGTCAGACGACCTCGATGAAGCCGATCTCGCCGTTCTCGTCGACAACGACGGAGTGGTCCCGCCAGACCGGATTGCCCTCCGCGTACTCATCGAGGTACTGACACCGGAACCCCGTGTAGTGCTGCCGGCCGAAGTCGGCGACCGGCACGACGGTCACGTCCGGTATGTCACTGCACCGCTGCTGGGTGCGCCACCCGTTGAAGCCGGTCCAGAACTGGCCCCGGACCGCCTGCGCGGTGAGCACGGCGTTGTCGGGCGTGTACGTGTAGCTGAAGATGCCGGGCCCGTCGTCGACGGTGACCGACCAGCGCACTTCCTCGCCCGCGTACCGGACCACGCACGTGGCCGTGTCCCCACCGCCCAGTTCACCGCCCTCGCACTCGCCGCTGGTCTCGGCCCAGACCCCGGCCATCAGCACCGTGTCCGTCCGCAGCGTGTGCAGGACGTCCTCCGTCAACGACGCGTCGTCCGGGGGAGCGGGCAGGCGTTCCTGGAGGGACTCATACGTGATGAGTTCGGAATCGGCTTCGGTGACCTCGACGGGCAGTTCCTCGCCCACCGGGGACGGCTCGGCGGAGGGACTACCGGCCCCGGAGGCGACGGATTCCTCGGCGTTCGGCGGCTGATCGCCGGAGTCGTCGCCCACGCACCCGATGGCCGACAGCCCCAACACCAGTGCCGCCACCGACACCTTGGCGACCCGCGCACCCGCCGAGGCGTCCCCTCGTATCCCGTGCATCTCACGCCTCCCCGCCGCGCGGCCCACACAGCCGATCGACTCGCACCGCACTCATCATCCACCGGACCGCCCGGGACCCCTCCCCGGAACTACCGTGCCCCGCCCGCCGACTACTGCGGACGGCGCCCCGGGAAGATCACCGGGGCCGGAAGCGGGTGAACGGTGCGAAGAGTGAGACGAACAGGGGCGCGTCGCCCGGTGGCCCTCGGCTGCGCCCTGGCGCTGACCGGGCTGCTCGCGGCGTGCGGCGGCGGCCCGGACAACGAGCGGGTGGGCGGCGGGACTTACCGAAACGGGTTCCCGGTCACGGTCGAGGACTGCGCCGGGCAGGAGACGACGATCGACGCCGCGCCCGAGCGGATCGTGACCAGCAACGCCGCCAGTCTGGAACTGCTGTTGCGGCTGGGAGCGGGGGACCGGGTGATCGGCACCGGCTTCCCGCCCAGCGCGGGGGCGCTGCCCGGGCAACTGGACGAACAGGCGCGCGCCGTGCCCGTCCTGGGCGAGGGCGTCATCGACCGTGAGACGCTGCTGGGCTCCGGCGCCGACCTCTACATCGACACCTTCGCGGCCACCGGCGCGCTGGGGGGCGCGGCCGGGTTTCCCACCGAGGAGGAGTTCGCCGCGGCGGGCATCGCCCATATGTTCCTGCTGTCCACGGCCTGCGCCGGAACGCTCGACGGCCCCCGCGAGGACCTGTCCGCCGTGCTGGAGGACATCCGGCGACTGGGGGCCGCGACCGGCACCACCGACCGGGCAGGGGAGCTGGTCACCGACATGACGCGGCGACTGGACGCGGTCGAGGCGGCGGTGGGCGGCGTTCCGGCGGACGAGCGCCCCACGTACTGGATCTTCGACCACGACGCGGGCACCGAACGGCCCATGGCCGTCTGCAACCGCCAAGTCGCCCACGCCGTCCTGACGTTGGCCGCGGTCACCAACGTCTTCGGGGACTGCGACACCGACTTCCGGCCGTCCTCCTGGGAGGACGTGGTGAGCGCCGACCCGGACTGGATCCAGCTCGCCGTCCGGAACCGCGGTGACGCCGCCGCCCTGGAGGCGGCCTTCGACGAGGCCGAGGAGTTCCTGCGCACGCACCCCGCCACGCGCGGCCTGACCGCCGTGCGGGAGGGCCGGTTCCTGCGCATCGGCTCGGAGGTCACCACCATCGCCGGGGTGCGCAACGCCGAGACCGTCGAGACCATCGCCCGCGCCGTCCACGCCGACCGGTTCCCGGCGGCCGGCGAGGACCGGTGACCACCCGGGGCCGGGTGCGGCCCGCCGTGCTCGCGCCCGTGCTGGGCGGGCTGCTGCTCCTCGCGCTGACCGCCGCGGTGAGCCTGGGCACCACCGACATCCCGTCGGACGACGTGTGGCGGATCGTGGCGCGGCGCCTGGCCGGGCGGCCCGCGCGGCCGGGCACGGACGAACTCATCGTGTGGCGGCTGCGGGTGCCGCGCGCGCTGCTGGCCGCGCTGGTCGGCGCGGGGCTCGGCCTGGTGGGCGCGGCGGTGCAGGCGATGGTGCGCAACCCGCTGGCCGACCCGTATCTGCTGGGTGTCTCCAGCGGCGCCTCGCTCGGCGCGGTCGCCGCGCTCGTGCTGGGCGCGGGCGGCGGCGGGCTGCTGGGTCTCGGGCTGTCGGCACCGGCGTTCGCGGGGGCGCTGCTGGCGTTCCTGCTGGTGTGGGCCGTCGCGCGGCGCGGCCAGGGCTTCTCCCCGCTGCGCCTGGTGCTGGCCGGCGTCGCGGTCGGGCAGTTCCTGTCGGGCTTCACCGTGTTCTAGCCAGGAAGCTCGGGGCTTCAGCCCCGGGAGGAATGGCTTCCTTGGAGCGGAGCCGCGAAGCGGCGGAGTTCTCATCGTTGTGCTCTGACGGCAAGTTGATCTCCGATGGTCAGTCGTACTGGCGTGTTCTGCGTGAAGATCGTCGCGCAGGTGAAGTTGTTGCCCGCGTCCGCCCATGACGCGGACGCACTGGCGGCGACCCTGCGTGCCTGCAACCGGGCCGCGAACCATGCTTCTGA
>NZ_JAVREL010000034.1:0-47626 GCF_031845365.1 Streptomyces litchfieldiae | reverse complement strand
GCAGCGGGGTCGATAGCGAGAGGTCTAATCCATTCTGGGAAGGGCCCCCGTGGAATACGGCCCTCATTTATTTACCATAATTAGTCGGATGTAGGAGTCATTAGTAAATCGCAGCTCCATGATATTTTCCCCTGCCTGTGGGCCGTCCTTTGGGGGCGGACATAGAACTAGGCGACCCGGATGGTCGTCAATTCTGCGGATCTTACTGATGTGCCGCTTGTCGAATGCTAAGGCAACCACGTACGAGGAGCCTTGTTGCTTCCACAGCTCCACCTCGCCGGGGGCAATCACTGCATGGAGGGACTCACCGAAGAGCGAATTAATCTCGTCTGGCGTTTTCCCGTCAGCGTCAAATTCGGCGCTACTCGGCTGATTGTCACCTTTGCCGTAGATCAATCCCGCATCGAGCAGGCGAACGCTTATCACCGAGAGTATGGTGACCCTTTCTTGGCTGTGACTATTGTGGGCTAGGGTAACCTTGGCCCGCCTGCGTTCAGGAATCGCAACCTCACGAATATAACTAACAACCCCGACAGCAATTCGAGCCAATATCCAAAGAAGAAATGCGGCGCCGAATCCAGAGATGACGAGGATGTAGGAAGTAACTCCTGCAAGACCGAAGATCACATAGGCTAGTATCGCCCCAACGACGCCCACCCAGATCATCCCGGTACAATCCCTGCCGCTAGCGGAGCGCGGATAACTGCCCGCTGCCTGATTCTATGCACGCTTCCGTGTTCTCCCCTTTTCTCCGCGCTCATTTTTCCTCGACTAGCGGAATGACAGTGGCGGCGAATGCTTGGTCCGCTTCTGGTGGCGCCTGCGTCCACTGGTCGGTCACCTCCCATTCGCTTTTCGCCAGGGCCCGGGTCGCTGCTTCCGGGTCGAATGGCTCGTCGGGTCCGGTGTCGGTGCAGTAGCCCAGCGGGCCCCTGGTCCGGATCGTCGATAAACACGTGCCAGTCGGTGTCGTCCTCCGCCCGCACGGTCAACTCCTCAGCCATACCTGCATCTTCGCCCGCAGCCGTCGGCCCCACCGGCAGTTCGCCAGAACTCACCCACCCGGGGCAGGCGGCCGGCACGCCGAGCACGGCACGGCGCCGCGGCCCGGCGCACCGCCTCGGCCGCCGCGGCCCGGGTGGTGCCGGCCGGGGCGGCGCAGTCCCCGCGATGCACCACCAGGACGTCGTTGCCCTCGCCGCCGACGGTGGCTTCCTCGAGGAGCCACCGCGGGGTTCGGTCGGGTCGGTCGGTGGGCACCTCGCCGTAGTCCTGGCCTGCCAGGGGCGTGCAGACGTGGGCCGGGGCCCAGACCTCCACCGGTACCGGCTCGGCCAGCACACGGCCGTCTGACAGCCGCGCAGCGCCCCACAGCGGCACGGACACCAGATACCACCAGCCGCCGTCACCCGGGCCCGGCTCCAGCCGCCGGCGCCGCACCACCGCGTACAGCTCCTGCCCGTCCGGCAGCACCAGCTTCACCTGCGGCCCGTCAGCCGCGGGCAGTTGCTCACCGAGGATGTCGCCGCTCTCCACCAGGCCGACGCTACGCCCGCCCTCCGACGGGCCGGACCTGCCGCCCGCCCCACCCCGGCGTGACGCCGAACAACGGCCTCACAAAAGGGGTGTCGGCGTTTCCGCGGGCTGCTGGTCAAGGGGGTTCACCTGCGGTGACGGCCCGCTGTGGCCCGGCTCAGGGGGAAGGGGAGACGGAAGGGGAGAGGGTAGGGGAGACGGAAGGGCCGGCGTCTTGGACCCGAGGTGGTTGACCAGCCGCCCAGCCCTCCGAACCCGGCGCCCCATCCGGCGCCCCCCCACCCTGGCGCGACCCGACCACCACAGGCTCGCAAAGGGGTGTCAGGCTCCCGAAAACCCCACGGTCTAGCCGCTGACCTGCACAAACAGGGTGCCGTTCCCAGCGGTAGCCGGACGTGGTTTCGGACGTGGAACCGGACGTGGTTCTGGAAGGGCCGCGAAAGCTCGCCACCGGAGGCTTGACGCCCGCCCCACAAGAGCGGTTGACGTGCAGGTCAGAGGCCATAGCAGGCCCACACGCGGTCGGCGGCCCGGCCTGCACGCCGTCCCGGGCCGCCGGAGAACACGCAGATGGTTGACCAGCGTCACGTGAGCAGGTCCGCCTCGGAGGGCAGGTCGGCCAGCGGCGACGGCTGCCCCGGCGGGGTGGCACGGACGGCCTCCCAGTCGAGGCCCGCCTCGGCGAGCCACCCGGGCAGAACGGTCAGGTCGCCGGCGCGGTAGAGCGACACCCACGTGCGGAACCGGCCGCGGACCCTCTCGACGGGGCGCAGGAGACCGGTGCGGATCAGATGGTCGACGTCGACGGGCCGGATGCGGAGGTGGACGGCGGCCTGGTCGCGGGTGAGGAGCCGGCCGTCGCGCTCGGCCCGTTCCAACGCCGCCAGGTCCTCGAACTCGTCGACGGCGAGGCCGCAGTACAACGGCCGCCCCTTGTACTCACCGACAATCGGGAGGGCCTCGGCACGGCCGAGCTCTGAGACGGCATCCGAGCTGACAGGACGGCCGAGACGCTCCTGAAGGACCTCAGCCGAGCGGACCGCGCCGAGATCGGGCTGGTCACCCACCCGGGCGAGGATCTCCTCACGCCGCTGCCGCGCGGCCTCGAAAACGCCGGCGGACCACCGGCCGCCGGCCAGATCGGCCCCCGGGACCAGGCCCAGACGCAGCGCCCGGTCGAACTGGAACTGCTCGATCCCCAGCCGGTTCGGGAACTGGACCGGGCCATAGGTGAGTGCGCGGGTACTCATGGACATCCCCTTTCGTCGTGCTCGTGATGGACGCGGGCACCGCGGCGCCCCCGGGGCAAGCCGGGCGCCTCGCCGGGTATGCCCGCCGGGCCGCCCGGAACCGGAATGCGGCCAGGGCCAGGCCCGTCAGTACCGGTGCCCAGGCCGCGAACTCCTCCCCCCGGGCACCGTACCGACGCCATGCACGCCGGGAATGCCAACTCCCGTGACAGGTATGGCAATCAGCCGAAAACTGAGGGCGTGAACCAGCAGCCACGCGCCCCGGCACACAAACCGTGCCGGGGCACCAAGGGCGGTCAGATTTCGATGGCACGGCGCACCGCCGACGAAAACATCCACAGCCGCCTGATGAAGGGCGCCTCGGCCTCCGGCACGACGGATATGCCGGGGACCGAGGCGGTCTTGCCGATCAGGCCCGCGTTCGAGCGCTCCCGACCAGTGACCTAGCGGGTCTGGATCCACACCGCCAGCAGACCGACCACGGCCGTGCCAGCCGCGTAACTCGCACCCCGCAGGAACTCATGCGCCGCGACCTCGCGACGGCGTGCCACCCACCGCCCAGTCCGGCGCACCACACGTCCGCACCGCTCGCGCAGATCTAATCTGGGCCTACCATGCATTCCGTGTCCTCGTCCTCTCTGTTCTCCGATTGACGGGCACGACGAAGGGGAGCCCACGAACCCGAGTGGCCTAGGAACCGGGGTTTGTGCGGCTCCCTCCGTCGTGAAGAGAGTGTATGAGGGGCTGCCGCCAACCATCCGCGCCCGAACTCAGCCGCGCGGATCGGGATTTCCCAATTCTGCTCACCAGATCTCGCTACTTCTCACTTCATCCCAGCCCGTCCATAGCCCAGAACCCATCGGGCAGTGATGAGCACCACACCCCTCCAGTGACGTACGCGGCCCTGCCAACTCATCCGCAGCCATGAGGGCAGGCGATCCTCCGGTCGGCCCAGACCGCGAACAGCGAGGTACCCAGCAGGCCGCCACCTGCGCATTCCGCGCACGACAGACGCGAAGAGAACACCCTCGCGCCCCCTCGCCGAACTCACCGCCGAGGAGCATCCGCCTCACCGAGTTGAACTTCATTCGTGTTCTGGCGCCCGAAGTCGCGCACTTGCGCGATCTTAAGCAGGACAACTACCGCTTGGTGAACAGAAGCTCGCGCTTCACCGCAGCAGCGGTCAGGCTGCACTCCTCGGGCGTACCCGAGTCCGGGTACACACAGGAAGGGCCGATCTCGCCCGCCACCTGGGCGCTGTCGGGCCGCTGGGGCTACCCGTCTAACGGGCAGCCACGAAGGAAGCCTCCAGGGTGAGGCGAAAAGGCGACGGGGAACACCCCGGCCCCGGCGCGAGGCTTGCCGGGGCCGGGGTGCCGGTCGAGAGCCGGTCAGATGCCGAAGCCGATCGAGGCAACGTGGGAGTAGGCGTCGTAGTCGCTGCCGATGTCGGTGATGATCTCGTCCCAGGCGATGTCGAGCATCTCGCCGTCCTCGTCGATCCACGCCTGGATGATGTCGTCCCAGATCCGGTGACCGCGGACCGTCATTCGCCGCACGGGGATGTCCCGGACGCGCGTCGGGTTCTGCGCCTGGACCTGGGATTGGTCGACCGGGTGGATCTCGATCCGGGTCCCGCGTTCGGCGAGACGGCGTGCCCATTCGACGCCGAGGTTCCGGCGGCGCAGATCCCAATAGGCCGCGTCGATTTTCTGGAGGTTCGCGCGGCGCGGCTTCTGCTTTTTCTCCACCCACGCGTCGATGGTGCGCTGCCGGGCCGTAATCCCCGCACGGCGCATGGATTCCATTCCGGCCGGGGACCGGGTGAGGTATCGCAGGCGGGCGGCCAGGCCGCGTGCCGAGTCGACCGGGGACTTGATTCCGGTGACCTGGCGGTCCATCTCCCGTCCCAGCGCCACCCAGCCGGGCACGCCTCGGGCGCCGTAGAAGCCGAAGTTATTCCAGCGTCCGGCCATCAGTTACCGCTCCCGATCGTGTATTCGTTCTTGAGCTTCACCTCGGTGAGCTTCCGGCCCTCGGTGAACACCGCGCGCCAGTCGCCGCCGGTGACGTGGAGCTCGTCGGTGCCCATCATCCGCACCAGCGTCAGCCCGGCCTGGTGCGCCTTCCACGCCTTCAGCCACAGATTCGCGAACGCCTGGGAGCGGATGATGTGCATCCAGTCCGGCCGCCGCATCTCCCGGTTCGCCGACGACTCCCCGATCGTGGACACGAACTTGGAGTACATCGCCTTGACGTACTCAAGGGTGACGGTGTCGCCGCTCTCGATCGCGGCCTCGCGCGCTGCGGCCATCTCGCGGCGGAACCGCTCCAGCAGCGCCTCCGACGAACCGCTCGTCCAGGACTCGTGGATCACCGGCGGCGCGCACAGCCCCACCTTCGGGCCGGACAGCCGGATCAGCAGACGCAGCGTCGGGTCGGTGACCCACAACGGGCCCGGCTCCTCGCGGTTGCCGAGCGGGCTGGGCAGGTCCTCGTGGGCCCACTCCGGCGGCGTGATCAGATAGACCCCCGACCGCTTGCGGTCGTACTCGCCCGTGGCGCAGTGGCGCGGCGCGCCGATCGGCAGGTGGGTCTTCAGCGCCGAGAGGTAGGCGCCGTTGACATCCAGCGCGGTGACAGTGCGGGCCGGACCGGACTCGACGCGGCGGTTGCGCCACTTCGGGCGGCCCTCCCAGATGGCGTCGGCCCCGTCCCTCGACGGCTTCTTCAGCACCGGGACGTCATCGGTGTTGATGTAGTTCGTGAAGTCGTAAGTCGAGCCGACGCGGGTGGAGTTCAGCAGAGCCATGCCGTCCGGGACCGCCCGCCTGACCAGCACCGCGAGAGCCGCCTCGACGTCCCCGCCGTTGTCCTCCAAGGCCTTGGCCACGTTCCGCGCAATCAGGCCGCCGCTGTCCTCCCTCGGCCGCTCCGCACGCGCCGGCACCGGCACGGACGGCACGGAACGCGCGACCGGGACCGGGGCCGCGGCGGCGGACGACTCCTGGACACCGGCGTCCAGGAGCTCGGTAGGCGGGGTGCCCATCCCGGTCAGACACAGCCCGCCCATGTGCTGCGGCCGACCACCACCGCGATACGGAGTCGGCCGCCCGCACAGCACACACGGCTCCGCCGGGCCCGTCACCAACTCCCCGCGCTCCCGGTCCGGCTCCACCACCAGCGGCGGAACAGCGGTCGGCGGGGCAACCGGCGCGGCTGTGACCGGTCCAGACGGCCCGTCAGCGGCGCTGTGCGGGCCCGGGACGGGAACGCCGGGCCCGGGCGCCACCCGCGCGGCCTCGGACGCCTGTACGGGCCGCTCAGCGGCCGGGGCAGGCTGCTCCGGCGCCGGGGCCGGGTAGCGGACGGCCAGCCCCTCCAACAGACGCGCATACGCCGCACGCAGCGCCCCCTGCGGCTCCGACCGGCCCGACTCCCACCCGGCCACCGTGCCGGGAGTGACGCCCAGTGCGCCGGCGACCTCCGGACGGGACAGATGCGCGGCCTCGCGCAGACGCACCCGTTCGGCGGGCTCGGGCAGATCACGCGGCTGGGCCAGCAACGCGTCGACCGCGGCGAACAACTGCTCCTGGCCGTGCTCGGGCATCGATCGCTCTCCCGTTGCCTTGGTCATGACTTGCTCCCCCGCCGTGTCGCGGCGCCTGCCACCAGGCGCTCCGGGCGGTGCAGATGGGCACTGATCGCACACTGGCCACACAGCCCGTGGTCGGCGACTGCATCGATGGCTCGGCCGCATGGGGCACCGTCCCATCCCGGGCACGGGTCCGTCTCCGACTCGGTCAGGTGCGGCAGTTCCGTGGCCGGGGCCTGCGGCGGCGCTTCCGGCTCGACCACCGGCGGCACGCCCGTCAGGCCGAGGTCCTGCGGCGGGATAAACGGGCGCCAGCCTCCGGGCGGGCCGACCTTCGCCGCCGCCTTCAGACGCCCGGCGATGATCGCGCCCACGCTGGTGTGGATCTCCTTCGGCAGGGGCTGGCCGGTGACGATCTGCATGATCTGTGCCCGGGTCCATCCAGCGTCCCGCATCCCGGTGATGATCCGGCCCTGATCGACCAGCGTCTGGCCCCACACGGCGAACTCGGGGCGCTCCCGTCCGATGTCCAGCAGCAGCAGGACCCCGGACGTCTTCTCAATGTTGCCCGCGTCCGACGCCACTGGCGGCACGGCGTCAGGAGAAGCCGCCGCCCTGCTGGCCTGCTGCTCGTGGACCTCTTCGCCGACGACATCTTGCCGTCCGTCCGTCCGTCCGTCCGTGGGCTGAGGCGAGTGCTCGGACGGACGGATGGACGGGGGGGTGTTACCGGGGGGGTTATAGGGACGGTTTGGGGGACTGAGAGTCCCCCCCCCGGGGACTGAGAGTCCCCCCCCCGGGGACTGAGAGTCCCCCCCCCGGGGGACTGAGAGTCCCCCCCCCTCCGAATGGGCGACCGGGGACTGAGAGTCCCCCCTCTGCTCCTCCCGCCCCACCGGGAGCTCATGCTGAACAGGGCCGACCGGAGCCCGCTTCTTCCCCCGAGACCTGCCCTTGTCGCTGCGCTCGGTCCTCGGCGGAGCCGGCCTGAGCGGCGGCCGCGACTGTTCCGTCAGCGGCGGCAGGCCCCGCTGCTCCCGCTCGCTGTTGACCCGAGCCAGACGCTCCGGCCCGTACCAGGAGGCCGGGATCAGCAAGTCGTAGACCTTCGGCCGCACATGACGCGGGATGTACCGGGCGGCCTGCTGGTCGCCCAGAGCGATCACCCCGCGTTCCCTCAGGCTGGCCAGCTTCCGCTGCACGGTCTTCTTGTCGCACAACGCGACCCGGGCCATGGTCGTCTGCGACGGAAACGCCTCACAGCCGTCAGGACCGGCCCGGTCCCCCAGCGCCGCGAGAATCAGACGCTCCGTCGTGTCGGCCGCAGGCGAGTCATGCATCGCCCACAGCATCGCTTCGATACTCACCGGCCCACCCCCAGCTCCTGGAGGCGCGCGGCGCAGCGGCGGACGACGGGACGGGGCAGTCGGACAGGGCCGGGCCGGCCGGAACGGCGGGCACCGGCGCGGGTGCGCAGATTTTTCCCATTCACGCCCGGTCCATGGAGTACGGGGAGGGCGTTTGTGACAGGGGTCGGGCAAAAATCTTGATTCTGGTGGCTCACACCCGATAGAGGTGTCGGTTCTTCGATCCGTGTGACGGGGATCGAAGCCCGTGTTCGAGTCGGCTGGCGATGCAGCTGGACTGGCGGGCCCGCCGCGTTCGAGCGGCGGGGGTGGAGCGGGTGGTACACGTGGGTCCCCAGGGGTTGGGGAGCCGCGAAGCAGTGCGGCGACCAGCCGGAACGGGCCAGTATGAGCCGGTTGGCGGACCGAGAGCGTGCTATGCAGCACGGGGAGGGTCCCCTTATCCTGTTGTCCAGGTGACCGTCCCGCGTGGCGGTACGCCGGCAGTCACCGACTGCTTCACGACTCAGGTTGCTAGGCCAGTGAGTCGCAGAGATGGCCGTTCCTGTTGTGGCGACAGGGGCGGCCATCGGCCATTTCAGGGAGGCTTCGCGGTGGCGGGGGTCATGACGGGCTCCGTTCGTGGTCGGCGATCAGGCGGTCAGCGGAAGCCCGTGGGCCTGCCGCAGCTCCGCGACCCGTTCGGCTGGCAGCGCTGCCATCGTCTCGGTCGGCCCAGCGACCAGGCAGTCCACCGGGATGCCCCAGTGATCCGCCAGCCCACCGAGCTCCGCGAGAGTCCAGGGAGTGACGCCGCGCTGCCGCCGCCCGACCAGGGCAGTGCTCAGCCCGAGCACTTCACCAAGCCCGGTCAGCGTCTCGCCGGTCGCGTTCATAACCACCGCGACGCTGGCCCGCACCGTGGCCTCAACCCGGTGCCCCCGCACTCCCATGTGATCTCCGTGTGACAAGTGATGGCGATGTTGTTCCGCGACTATACGTGAAGTATAGGAGTTAGTCGATCTTCGACGCAGACAGCCGACGACCTCTCGGTAGAGTGCGACGCCGTGCCCCTCGCCCTCTTCGACCTGGACAACACCCTGGTCGACCGTCGGCGCGCCTTCCCGGCCGCCGTCGCCGACTTCTGCCGCACGCTCGGCTACGGTGCCGAGATCGAGGCATGGATGCACGCCGAACTCGCCGCCCGGGCCGCGCCCGATGACCTGGCCCGCATGCGCCGGACCTTCGACCTCAGCGAACCGGCCGCCAGCCTCTGGACCGCGTACGTCGATCGGATGGCGGCCGCCATCACCTGCCGTCCGGCCGTGCGCGAGGCCCTGGCCGGCCTGCGCGCCTCCGGCTGGACGCTCGGTGTCGTCACCAACGGGGCCAGCGACATCCAGCGCGCCAAGCTGCGCGCGGCCGGCCTCGCCGAGCTGGTCGACGGCGTCGCCGTCTCCGGCGACATCGACGCCCGCAAGCCCGACGCCAAGCTGTTCCGGCTGGCAGCCGACCGATGCCGTGCTGACCTGGTCGGGGCGACCATGACCGGCGACGACCCGATCGGGGACATCGGCGGCGGGCACGCCGCCGGCCTGCGCACCATCTGGCTGCGCGGCCGCCCCTGGCCCGCCGAGATCACGGCGCCGCACCACACCGTGGACGACGTCCTGGACGCCGTCGCTATCCTGCTCGACACCCGCCAGGAGTAGCCCCGTGGACCACCCGACCGTCGCCGTCCTGCACCCGGGCAGCATGGGCGCCGCCGTCGCCAGCTGCGCCGCGACGAACGCCGCGCACGTGTTGTGGTGCCCGGCCGGGCGCAGCCCAGCGACCGCCGCCCGCGCCCAGCTGCACGGCCTGGAGCCGGTCGCCGACCTCAAGCAGATGCTCGCCCGCGCCGACGTGCTGCTCAGCCTGTGCCCGCCCGTAGCCGCCGAGGACGTCGCCGGCGACATCGCCGAACTCCGCTTCACCGGCCTGTACGTGGAGGCCAACGCCATCGCCCCCGAGCGCGTGCAGCGGATCGCCGCACGGCTGCCGCGGGCCCGCGCGGTCGTCGACGCCGCCGTCGTCGGCTCGCCGCCGACCGGCGGGAAGGTAGCGACGCTGTACCTGTCCGGCCCGGCCAGCGCGGCCGACGAGATCGAGGAGCTCTTCGCTGGCACGGCGGTGCGCACCCGCGTGCTCGGCGCCGAGCTCGGGCAGGCGTCCGCACTCAAACTCGCGTACAGCACCTTCCAGAAGGTCAGTCGGCTGCTCGCCGCGCTGTCCCTCGGGGTGGCACGCGAGCACGACGTCGACCAGGAGCTGCTCGCCATCGCCTCGCGGCGCGCCGGCACGTACCTCGCCGAACCCGAGTACGTCGCCAAGACGGCGAGTAGGGCGTGGCGGTGGGGCCCGGAAATGGAGGAAGCAGCCGCCACGCTGGCCGCGGCCGGGCTGCCGGACGACGTGCTGCGCGCGGCCGCGCGGACGCTGGAGCGGTGGCACGACTGCAAGGACGACGGCGAGCTCACGCTCGACACCGCCCTTGACCGGCTCGCCCGCCCGTAGCTCACGTTCAAGCCGACGCCGCTCCCGCCCGCTCCTTGAGCAGCTGGTCGATACGCCGCGCCGCGTCGGCCGGCTCGGTGACGGTGGTCTCCACCCGCAGGTCCCACGCGAACGGATCGCGCTCCAGGTCCTGCTCGGTCGCGTCCCAAGCCGCCAGGCGAGCGTCCGTGTCGACGTCGCCCCGGGCGGTCGACCGGGCGGCAGTGACCTCCCTCGGGCACCACAGCAGAACGGACAGCCAGGCCGCCGGGTAGCCGGCCACCAGCGCGCGGACGCCCGCGACCTGCCCGAGGTGCACCACCGGCACCCCGGCCGCGCACGCCTCATCCAGGCCCGGCCGGTCGATCACGTACACCGCGTTGTACCGGCGGTTGGCGTAGATGACGTCGCCTGCGGCCTCCAGCGCCGCCAGCCGCTCCGCCGAGCTCATCCGGTACCCCGCTGTCCGACCGGGGCCGGCCTTCAGCCGCGCGAACGGCACGTAACTGCAACCGAGTTCACCGAGCGCGGCCGTGACGGTGTCCTTCCCCGCAGCCGGCGGCCCGTAGAGGACGACGCCCTGGCGCTCGATCATGCGGCCACCGCCCCGAGCGCGAGCCGGGCCTGGTCGGCCAACGAGATCGCCGCGCCCATCCGGTTGTCGACCACCAGGTGCGGCACCGCGGGCCGCAGCTCCGCGTCTACCGTCGCCAGGTACTCATCCCACCGCGCCAACTTCCACGCGTCGCGCGCCGCGCCCCGGTGGGAGATGTACTCGTGCATCGAGTCCGGGTCGCACTGCACCCAGATCGGCGCGACGTCGACGCCAGCGGCCGCGCACCGGTGGGTCAGCCGCTGCATCCAGCCCGCGTCGGAGAGTTCCGCGAGGAACGGCGCGGTCACCACCGTGCTGATCTGGCACGCGATGTTGGCGTGCACCGCCGCCATCAGGCTTGCGTACTCCACCGGCCGGACCTGCGTCCGGTACGTCTCGGTGTGCCGATCGTGTGCGTCCGACCCGAGCGCCTCCAGGAGCGCTTCCACCAGCGGCCGGGTGAGCGGGTCCTTGTCCAACAGCGGCCAGCCGGTCAGCTGCGTGAGGAACCTCGCGAACTCGGTCTTCCCGCTGCCCGCATAGCCGCCGACCAGGACTACGACGGGCCGGTGCGGATCGCCTCCGGTGTGCCTGCGCTTCCAGGCGTCCATCACCCGCTGCTGCATGCCCAGGTGGTCCACCTCATCGGTACCAGGCGCTATCCGCATCAGCGCCCGCTCCACCGCCAGGACGTGCTGACCGTTCCGCTGCTCCGGCAGTGGAGTCAGTATGAATTGCGATTCCTCACCCGGTAGAGGATTCCGAAATCCCAATTGGGGCTCAGTGGCCCGATAGAGCAGGCAGTAAGCGCGCCGATAATGCGGGCCGGGGAAAACTTCGCCCTGCTCATGCTGCCAAAGCGTCTGTGGATTCGCGGCGGGAATGCCCTTCAGCCGCGCCTGCTCGGCCACCGCCCGCAGTCGCTCCCCTGCTTCTTCCAGGGTCAGACCGTGCGCTTCCCGCTGCTCACGCAGCCGCTCCGGTCGCCATCCCGCCCTGTCCCTGCTCACCGTTGGGTCCTCCGTTGCCATGGCCGGGAGCTTAAGTCACTCCGCCCAAAACTCATGTGTACGTGGATGTTGAAAACGTGTGTATAGGGCCGTGCACGAGTCTCGACAAGCACTTGTGATTCTCCGTCAGGCTCTCAGCCGCTGTGATTACTCCCACAGGCGCTACCGGGGAGGTGATCGCGTTGGACTCAGGCATCGAACTCGTAGTCCAGGATGTAGGCGGCGCTGTCTGCGACCATCGCGTTGATTTCCACAGCCTTGCCGTCGGCGTCGAAAGCGGTGCGAACGATCCGAAGCACGGCTCGCTCCGGCGGCATCTTCAGCCGCTCGGCTTCTTCTTCGGTGGGCAGCTGGGCGCGGATGCTCTCGTTGAACCGAACCGGGGCGCGCCCGAGGTCGGCGAGGCGCGCATACACGCCCCCCGGGCCGGTGTCGGGAACGGCGATCGGCGTGCCATCGACCAGTCCGTTGTCGAACCAGCTCACGGCAAGGAGGACGGGCCGGCCGTCCAAGAGGTAGCGCCGCGATCGGGTGAGGGCCTCGCCCGGCTCGATCTCCAGCACCTCGGCGATGCGTGGCGGCGCGGTGGTCCGCTCGATGCGGAGCTGGTCGACGTCCAAGGCTCGGTTCTCGTCGGCCTCCCAGATGGACTTTCCGCTGCCCCACTGGTCGCGTGCGAGCCGAGTGATGCCCCGGCGGCGGATCGGGCGCCAGCTCTGGACGTAGAAGCCAGCGCCTCTTCGCGACTCGGCAATGCCCTGGCTGCGGAGCAGGTGCAGAGCTTGGCGCGCTGTCATCACGGCGACGTTGTAGCGCTCAGCCAGCACGTTCTCCCCAGGCAGTCGATCACCAGGGCCGTACTCCCCGCGGTCGATCGCAGCCTGCAAGTCCGCAGCGATACGCCGGTACTTGTGCCCTGCGGATCCCGTGTTGGGCGCCATGCCTCTCCTCTCCCGTACCTCGCTAGCGATCGTAGGGCTGTCGACGCCCTTGCCCCAGTCAGGGGCCTGCTCCGTTCGGGGAGAGGTTACATCGCTAGCGCACTATTGACTTCGCTAGCGCAGTCCCCTATACCTGAAGATACCTCGCTAGCGAGGTTCGCAGCTTCGGCTCTTACTCCGACGAAGGAGGGCGTCATGGACGGCACTACTCCGGCTCAGTTCCTCGCCGAACACGGCGACTTGGCTACTTGGACGGCCACGGACTTCGAGGTCTACGACCACCTGCTCACTGCCGCTCAGGCGGACCAGCTCGCCGAGGTGCTCGCCGAGCACTGCGTGGTCGACGGTCCGGCGCCGACGGTGGCCTGACCGGCTCGCCCCCAGCGCCACCAGGTCACCGCCTGGTGGCGCTGGAGGGGAGCCGGGCCTGGCAAGCCCGCCCCGTGGCCCCTCCGGTTCGAGGGGAAGTCGGGCCGCGACTGCGGCCGCGCAGAGCCCAACTCAACAGTGGACGAGGCCCTCGCGATTGGCCTCACTGGCGGGCCCCCAGGCATGGGCAGCCCACAACGCGCACCCCTCGGCGGGTCAGGGAGCGGCCAGGAACGCGTACTTCACGAATCACGGATGGAGGACAGACCAAGCCGCAGCCCTGCGCTGCCTGTCGCCACCGAAGCCGCTGCTCATCCGTAGTGCGGGCAGCGCGGTGGCGTGCAGGGGGCTTGCAGGACACCCCGGCCGGGCGACCGCCCGGTCATCGCTTGCGAGAGGAGATCGGTATGGACTGGCGCCACCAGGGCGTGTGCCGCGAGGAAGACCCCGAGCTGTTCTTCCCGATCGGCAACACCGGGCCCGCGCTGCTCCAGATCGAAGAGGCCAAGGCCGTGTGCCGGCGCTGCCCCGTCATGGAGCAGTGCTTGCAGTGGGCGATGGAGACCCGCCAGGAGCACGGTGTGTGGGGCGGGATGAGTGAGGACGAGCGGCGGGCCATGGCGCGGCGCGCGAAGCGCCGGGCGGCCGCCGACCGGGCCAAGACGGCCTGACCAGCCGGAAGAAGAAAAGCGGCAGGCCCAGGGATGCAGCCCCCGGGCCCGCCAAGGATCACGACGTCACATGGGAGATCAGCCGTGGACACCATCATCGCACCCCTGTGCCAGGCCGCAGTCACCAGCTTGACCCCCGAGCAGGAGGCGGAGCTCCGGCGGAAGGTCGCCGAGACCAACAAGCAGTCCCGCCAGAACGCGGAGATGCGCGGCGGCCGTTGACCGCCAGCTGGCATCGCCAGCACGACGCAACCCCTCGACGCTGCCCGGCCGGGCAGCGCCGCGCGGTCCCCTGGCCCACCGGGTCCGGGGACCGCCGGTTCTCCCGCCCTCCCCGGCCCAGCCGGGTGGGGCCGGAGAGCTGGCGCCGATCCGGCGCGGTTCTGACGATCAACCAAGGAGAGACGATGACCCACCCGTTGAGCGCTCCGGCCCCCGGTGGCGACGACGAGAACAGGAAGGGAGCGACCGGCAGCTCGGGCAGCAGTCGGGCGTTCGGCGACGGCGGCGCGTCCGGTCGGCCGTCCGGCACCGGCACGGACTACACCGGGAGCGGCGGGAAGACCGAGCTCGTCAGGCTCATCCGCCAGCTCGAATCGATCGAGATCCGCACCGACCGCGACCTCTACCGGTACGCCCGGCTGCTGCGGGCGATCGGCATGGAGCTGTCGCTGCGGGTCCAGATGGACGCCGACTGGATCGCCGCGCTGCTGTCTCAGTACAAGGGGCGCTGGTACACCTTCGGCGCCGAATCCCGGGTCCGGGCGCGCCTGGTGGCCGGCCATCTGAAGCAGGGCGCGCGGGCGGCGGAGGTCCTCGGCATGGCCGGGATCAAGACCTATGCGGCGTTTCAGAGGCATTTCGTGAAGCCGGAGATCGAGGCCCAGAAGAAGCAGAGGACGTCGAAGGACGGCGGCTTCACCATCACCGAGGCCGACGGCAACAAGAAGGGAGGACGGGCGGCATGATGGCCCGGAAGGAAGATACGTTCGGCGGCGGGCGGCGCGGTCCCTGGTGGGGGCCGCGCCGCGGCGGCGCGTTCGACAGCGAGGTCGGGACGGGCCGGAACTGGGGTCCGATCATCACCTACGGCGGGCCGTGGGCGCTGACGGTCGGCGGCTGGCCGGCGGTCGAGCTGACGCACCTGGCCGTCCAGAACAACCCCACCGCCATGAGCCTGACGGCCCTGGCGATGTCCGGTGCCGGATACGGGATCGCCGCGCTGCTGCGGCGCCTGGACATCCGCGCCAAGGCCGATAAGGACACCAGGATCGCGCACACGGTCAACTGCACCGCCTTGAGTGTGGGTGCGGTTGGCGGCACGGTCGTCGGCCTCGACTCCGCGCTGATGGCCGGGACCTGGTTCATCACCGGCTTCAGCCTCAGCATCGCCAACAACGTCTGGAGCAAGTTCGGCTCCAGCCGCAAGGCGAAGAGCGAGAAGACCAGCAAGTGGGCGCTGCTGGAGGAGAACCTGGGCCTGGCCAAGCACGAAGTCCAGAACGTGGAGACGAACGGCAAGGGCACCGTGTTCGCCGACATCGAGGCGACCGGCGGCGCCACCGCCGAGGACCTCGCGCGGAAGATCCCGGCGATGGCGGCGGCGCTGCACGTCGGGAAGGACCGGATCACCCACACCACCGACGAGGACGACGCCTCCAAGGTGAGGCTGCGGATCCAGTCCGGTGACTTCCTGAAGGCCGGCCGCTCCTGGCGCGGCCCGTCCGCGTTCGGCGCGTCCATCGCGGACACTCCGCTGCGCTACGGGTTCTACGAGGACGGCGAGGACGTGCTCATCAACATCGTCGGCCCGGCGATGCGGGAGCCCGGCCCGGTGCCCTCCATGAACGTCGAGCACTGCATCGCGATGGGCGTGAACGGCGCCGGCAAAACCTTCGGCGTCTCGGTGATCCTCGCCGACGCGATGACGCGCAGCGAAGTGTCCGTCGCGGTGATCGACTGCTCCAAGCCCGACCAGGACTACGGGCACATCCGGCACGGCGTGGACCTGTTCATCCGCAACCCCGGCGACGCCCGGCGCTTCTTCAAGAAGATGCCGGACGTCATCAAGGCCCGCACCGACGACCTCGCCCGCGGCGGCTACAAGAACTGGACGCCCGGCTGCGGCCTCAACTTCCTGATCGTCGTGGCCGAGGAGGCCGCCGACTACGCGGCCGACAGCAAGGGCTACCAGAAGATCCTGCGCACCGCGCGGTCCGCCGGGATCTGGATCATCACCAGCATCCAGCGGGCCACCCACAACAACATCGACACCGAGGCCCGCGCGAACTCCCCGGCCGGGCTGTGCTTCGGGCTGCGGGACGGCGCGGACGCCCAGTACTGCCTCCCCGACGAGGCGATCGACCAGGGCGCCTGGCCGCAGTGGGCCAACCGCAAGCCCGGCTACCACTACCTCGCCGGGCTGGGCGCCCCCGAGGACCGGTGGGCGGTCAAGGCCCGCACCGAACTCGGCGCCCCCGCCGAACTGGCGGCCGCGGTCAGCGCCGGCACCGCCGTCCGTACCCCGCTCGACACCGTGACCATCGGCGCGTTCGGCGAGCTGTGGAACAACCGCGAGGTGTTCGACACTCCGCTGCTGCCCGCCGAGGACGGACCGGACGGACAGCCGCCCCGGCCGGTCGCCCCGCCGCCGCCCCGCGCGGCGGCCGGCGGCTGGCCCGAGGAGGAGACCGACCACGACCTGGACGACGACGACGCCGCCCGCGAGGTCGAAGAGCTGGAGGAAGCGATGGCAACCGAAGTGGAGGAACTGGAGGACATGCTCCAGGACGTGCTCGACCAGGACCCCGAGCCCGGCGAGTACGAGGGGCTGACCCTGGACACCGCGATCCCGGACCCGGACGAGGAGGAAGCCCCGGTCCTGGACCTGGGCCACCCCACCCCGGAAGAGGACCGCCTGACCTCCGCGCAGGCCCGCGACGCGGTCCTCGCGCGGCTGGACGAGTGGATTCGCACCGGCAAGCAGGACTTCTACCCGCGCGAGCTGAACGACATCCTGCTGCGCGTCGACATCGGCGACTCCCGCCGCTGGTTCTACCGCCTCCGCGACAAGCTCATCGCCGACGGCTTTATCAGCGAGGACGAGGGTGACGACGGCTTCGGCCGGTACGACATCCTCCGCTCCCCCCTCGCCTGACAGGTACTCACAGTGACCGGAATCGGGGCGCACTGTGCGGTCCGCCCGCACAGTGCGCCCGGGGCCGGTCCCCCTAGAAGGAACCCTGTGCGCAGCCGCGCACAGCCCGATACACACCCATTTGTCCCACGCGCACAGTGCGCTCGCACACTCCACCGCACACCACACACCGTGACTGAAATCCCGGCTTGGAGGCCCCCATGACCGCCCCGCCCGACACCCGACACCGACCCGAACCGACCCCCGAAACCGCCCCGAAGAAGGCCCTGAGCGGGCCTGTCCCGGCCCTCGCCGCGCCGCCCCGGCAGACGTCCACACCGGCCACCGGCGGCTCGCAGAACGCCCCTCAGGAGCATGCCGGGAGTGTTCCCGTCCGCACACAGCTACGGCGTTGGGAGATCCTCCTGGTCGTCGTCGGCGCGCTGCTCGCCGCCGGCGTCTCCACCCTGGGCCTCATCAGCTCCTACCAGGCCCTCTACGACATGGCCAACACCCCCGCCGACCAGGGCGGATGGGGCTGGAAGTGGCCCTGGCTGCTGCCCATCGGCATCGACCTGTCGATCCTGGCGTTCGGCGTCGTCAACCTGCTGCTCGTCAGGTTCAAGCGCCCGCTGTGGTGGGTGCGTTGGGTGCCCCGGGCCGCAACCGGCGTGACGATCTACCTGAACTGGACCGCCGCCAGCTCGCTCCCGAGCCAGCTCGGGCATGCCGGTCTGGCTGCCCTCTGGGTGGTGTTCTCCGAGGTCGCGGCGCATCTGTACGCCGCGCACATCGACCCGGAAGGCACCAAGCAGGCCCGTGGCCGACGGGTCCCGACCTCCCGCTGGATCCTCAGCCCCTTCGCCACGGCCCGGATCGCCCGGCAGATGACCCTCTGGGAGCTGACCTACCCCGAGGCGCTGGAGCGCGACCAGGAACGCCGCGTCTACGTCGAGCGGATGCGGCAGATCCACGGCCGACGCTGGAAGCGCGAGGAGAAGCTCCGTCAGAAGCAACTCCCGCTGTTGCTCGCCCCCTACGGCCTCAGCGTCGAACAGGCCCTCGCCGTGCCGCTGGAGGAAGAGACCAAGGAGTTGCAGCGGCAGGCGGCCGCCGAGGCTCAGCGAGTCGAGGCCCAGGCTCAGCGGGACGCCGCCGAGGCTCAAGCGCGCGCCCGCAAGCTGGAGGCGCAGGCCGAGCTGGAGCGCCGCGAGCAGGAGCTGGCGGCCGCCCGGCAGTGCGCCGAAGCCGAGCGAAAGGCCGAGGCTCAGCGGCTCGCCGCCGAGGCTCAACGAGCCGAGATGGAGGCTCAGGCGGCCGCGCACCGGGCTCGACTGGAGCGCGAAGCCGAGGAGCGGCGCCTCACCGAGGAGGCCGAGGCCCGCGCGGCCGAGCTGGCCGAGCAGGCCGAGCGCCGCCGCGAGGAAGCCCGCCGCCAGCGGGAAAAGGACCAGCTCGCATGGGAGATGGAGCAGTCCCGGGCGCGCCGGGAGATGGAGGAGGAGGAGCGACTGCGGGAGGCTGAGGCCGCCCGCCGCGCCGTTGAGGAACAGCGGCAGGTCGAGCTGGAGGCGGCCCGGGCGGCGGCCGAGCGCGAGCGGATCGAGGCCGAGCGCGCCGCCGTCGAGCGGCGCCACCGCGAGGAGATCGCTGCTGCCGCTGAGGCCGAGCGGCGTGCCGCTGAGGAAAAGAAGGCTGCCGCTGAGGCTGGCCGCCGTGAGGCTGAGGAACAGCGCCTCGCCGCCGAGGAAGCCGCTCGGGCCGACGTCGAGCGCGCCGCCGCCGACCGGCGCCGCCGAGAGGAGGCCGCAGCCGCTGTCGCCGCCGAGGCCGAGGCCCAGCGCCGCCAGGCCGAGGAACGGGCCCGCGTCGCCGAACTGGAGCGCGCCGCGGTCGAAGCCGCCGCCATGGCGCGGCTGAGCCCGGCTGAGTTCCAGGCCCACCGCGTGGCCGCGATGATCGCCGCGCGCGGCGAGCACGCCGTGACGCTGGAGGTCATCAAGGAAGAGTTGGGCGTCTCCGAAGGCACCGCGGTCAACCGCCGCAAGCGCGCCATGGAACTCCTGGACGGCAACGGCAACGGCAGCAGGCTGCTGGCCCTGCCCGCTGGCGGGAGCGACACCGGCGAGACCGGAGCGGAGGCCGCTCGATGATCCGCTTTATTCCCGACGACGGGCCCACCGGCCCGATCCCCCTGCACCACACCGAAGAAGAGACGCTGGTGTGGGAGTTCACGACCCCGGGCGCTGGCGGGCTGCTCCTGGAGCTGCCCGCCGGTCCCGGCGACATCCCGGTCAGCCGCCGCGGCGACCTGACCAACTGAAAAGAGGACGTCGACCGTTCCACTGCGCCCCCGAGATGAATTCGGCACCTCGGGGGCGCGGTGAAGAGGCCGAAGCCTCCCGCCGATTCCATCACGTGGCACCGGCCCGGCAGTAGCCCGCCGCCCCGCGCACCCCCTCGAACACCCGCCCCCGAAGGGAACTTCACCATGCCCGAATACGACCCGCGCGACCTGGCCCCGACCCGCCCGTACTACCCCGAGCAGATGCCCACCCCGCCTGGCCCGCTCGCCCACCCACACTCACCGAGCCCGGCCTTCGAGGCCGCCTACCGGCAGCGCGTCGACGAGCTGCTCGCCGCCGAGCAGATGCTCCTCGCTCTCCGCGCCCGCCAGGCCGCCGCGCTGCACGCCCACCAGGGCATGGTCGTCCCCGGCGGCTACGGCCCCTACCCGCCCGCCCCCGCCACGGAGCCGGTGCCCGCCCGGGCGAGGGCGTTCGCCACCTACGCCCTGTCCGGCGGCGGCGCGGTCGCCCTGGGCGGGATCGGCCTGCGCGCCGCCCAGCCCGCCCTCGCCCAGGCCGCCGAACTCGCCACCGGGCTCGGCACGCTCGGCGTCCTCGGCGCAGGCGCCTGGCTGCTGCTGCGCGGCACCCGTACCGGCCGTACCGACCGAGACGGCGCCCGCACTGAGGTCCACCTCCACCGCGGCGCCCGCGTCAAGATCCGCAACCTCCACAACCACAACCGCTGACCGGTCCGCCTGTCTGGTCACCGCCCGCCCTGTACGGGCTACGGCGGGGGCCGGGCAGGCCGACCGGCCCGCACCACCACCACACCACCACCGAGGAGCTGAGTGAGCACCGACTCCACCCCGCCCGACAACACCACCCCCACCCCCACCGACACAGCCACCACGCCGCCCGCCTCCCGCATGCGGCGCTGGTGGGAACAGACCCTCGACTGGACCGGCGACCGCATCGAGGACGTCCTCGACGCCTACGCCGAGGGCTGGTCCGGCACGGCGACCTGGATCCGCGCCCTCGCCTACACCGCCGGCACCGCCGCAGGACTCGCCGCCCTCTGGGGCGTCTTCCGGTTCTTCGCGTGGGTCGCCGGATGGTCCATCCCCAACGCGCCCGATGTCCCGGACGTTCCCGACGTCCCGCGCGACACCGGCCTGGTCGCCACGATCACCCAGCCCGTCCACACCTACCTGGAGGCGCACACCATCGGCCTGCCCCTGGAGGCCGACACCGCCTACACCACCTGGTACCTCATCGGCGCCGGCGCCCTGCTGCTGGGCATGGCCACCGGCTCCGTCGGCGCGCGGCTGACCTGGACCGCCTGGGGCGCCGCCACCGTCGCCATGGTCTGGCAGGCCACGCCCGACCCCGGCCGCCCGGTCGCTGTCGGCCTGGCCGTCCTCGCCTGGACCGCCGCGTCTGTCCTCGCTCTCCAGGGCCTGAACCTGCGGCCTGTCACCCACCACCACACCCACATCACCACCCAGCCACGGATCGACATCCCGCAGCCGCGTGTCGAGCGCATCGACATCAACGGCCGCCAAATCCACCCCACCGACTGACCACGGTCTGGCGGTTGCCTGATCCACCCGCCCCGCCGCACCACGGCGGGGCGGGTGGTGACGGGGAGCCGGACAGCCCGTCCGCCCTCCAAAAACACGAAGGAGTAGTCATGGCGTTCTGGAACCGGAAGAGGACCTCAGAGCAGTCAGCCGCCACGGCGGACAACGCCATCAGCGGCGGCGAGATCGACACCTCCGTACAGGCCGGCCAGATCCACGGCGGCATCACCAGCACCGGCGACACCAGCACGGTCACGGTGACCGGCAACGGCACCATCATCGGCAACCAAATCCACGGCGGGATCAACCAGACGTTCAACTGACCCACCGCCCGCGCCCCGGCCCGCCAGCACTCGCTGGCGGGCCATCACCATCTGGACCAGGAGACAACCGACTGTGTGGACGACCCTGATAGCCGTGCTCGGCACCCTCGGCGGCGCCGTGACAACTGGCCTGGTGCAGCACCTCGCTGACCGCAGCCGCAAGCGCGAACACGCCCGTCGTGACCTCGCCGACGCCATCGAGGGCCTGCTCGCGGCGATCGTGACCCACCGCGAGCAGCGGTGGTTACGCGTCGCCGCCACCCGGGAGGCACGGCCCGACAGCCCGGAGGCCCGTGAACGCCGCTACGCCGCTCGCTCCCAGGTCACCCGAGCCCGGGATCGCCTGGCCATGACGACGAATGACGCCGAACTGCTCGCCGCCGCCCAAGCTGCTATCGACACCACGAACGCCCTCGGCGACATCGCCCTCGGCACCGTGGTCGATGGCCGTTTCGCGCCCGAGATCGAACAGGCGCTGCGGGACGCCCGCGACGTGTCCCGCCAGGCCCACACCGCGCTGCGCGAGCTGGGCGCCGCCCGCGTCCACGCCTGACCCGCTCCACCAACTCACGTGCCCGCCGCCGGGCGGGCCACATGCCAGAAACGAGGAGACCATGCCGAAGCAGCAGTACCGCGCTGTCCTGCACACGATCACGAAGTTCTCCGGCGGCGGCTACCCCGCCGGCGTCGCGTGCGGGAAGCGGTCGATCAGCATCCGCGACGCCCGAGCCGGTATCAACGCGGCCCGCAAATACAAGGCCGACGTCCAGGTCCACGAGACGACCGATCGAGACGGCACTCCCCTGCACGTCGCGTACGCCCACTACGGGCCCGGCACGTGGGACAACGCCGCCTTCTCCACCGAGATCTACGAGATCCCCACTGCGGCCCTCACCGACCTCTGACGGCTGCTCGCGCCGCCGGACCACGCTCCGGCGGCAAGAGGAGCCGGACAGCCCGGACTCCGACAACAGAAAGGGAAGCACCCGTGGCTCAGCCCCACATCTCCACCGCACCGGCCCGCACCATCGGCCGGGCGGTCACCGCGCGGCGCTGGATGGTCAGCGTCCTGCACATCCTCGCCGAGGCCACCGACAAGCTCACGGCTGCCGCGGCCGTCGGCGTCGCGGCCACGTCGATGTTCGAGTTCGGGCCGCAGTGGGCGCAGCTAACCAGCGCGTTCGACCTGACGCTTGCCGTGCTCGCCCTCTACGGCGCCGCGCAGCTCATCAGGCCGGGCCTCACCGGCCTGGCGACCTGGCTGGACCCCGACCTGCGTGACGGCCACGACCTGCGCGAGGCCGGCCGTCTTATCGCCCAGGTCCGGCAGGACCTGGAGGCCGGCGACGACTGCGACGACGTTCTGCGCGAGCTGTACGTCAGCGCCGTGGCCGAGCAACTCGCCTGGCTCCTGGAGGACTTGGCCAAGGAGAAGCCGGAGGAGATCACCACCCTGTTGTGGGTCACCTCCGACCACCTGCGCGACACCGCGCAGGCCCTCGCCCCCCGGCAGTGATGCCGCCCCGGGACGGCCGCCAGGTCGCCAAACTCGCCGGCCGTCCCGGGCCCACCACTTCCCATACGAGAAGGACGGACTGTCAATGTCCCACACCGTTCCCCGGCGGCGCCGACGTGCGGCCCGCCGTACCCGCCGCCGCGCCCTGATCCGTCGGGAGCTGATCTGCGTCCCGTGCGCGGTCGCCTGGCGCGGCAGCGAGGCCGACTGCTGGAACTGCGGCCAGCCCGCCACCAGCGCGCACCACCGCTCCGCGCTCCAGCAGCTGCTCGCCAGCGTCGGCAACGCCAGCACCGGCCCGGCCTGGAAGGCCACGCGGTGACGACCCCCGCCGAGAAGAAGAGGAAGCCCCCTGTGTCCGAACGCGCCACCCGCTTCGCCGTTTCCTACGCCTTGCTCCGCGCCGCCGCGGACGTCGCCGACCACTGGGTCCAGTCGGACTACTGCGCGCAGGTCAAGGGCGCCACCGACGACGCCACGGTCACCGTGGTCGACGAGGTCACCGACGCCAAGACCGTGCACGGCACCGCCGACGGAACGCGCGCGTGTGTCTGGCACTGCCTGACCTACACCGCCACCCAGGGCGTCGTCCTGGTGGCCGGCTCCCGCGCCGTCGGTGTCCGGCTGCGGCCCGGCGCCGTCGCCGCCGCGCTCGCCGTCAGCGGGATCACGCACTACATCGCCGACCGGCGCGTTCCCAACGGCGTTCTTCAGCGCCTGTCCACCCGGCTCGGGAAGGGTCGGTTCTACCGCCTGGCCGACCACGGAATGAACGGCGCCTACGCGCTCGACCAGGCCTGGCACCACGGCTGCGAGACCCTCGCCGCCGTCGTCGCCTCCGCGAAGTAGCCCACGCCCGAAGCCCCGCCCGGGGCAGCCCGGGCGGGCCGTCGCATCCAGGAGACGAATGTGACACCCGACTCCGTCCGGCCCGAGCCGGGCACCATCCTGACCCTCGAACAAGTTGAGCCCGAGGCCACGTACTACGGCGTGCGCGTGGCCGCGTGCGAGGACGGCGAGCCGCTGCTGGCCATCGGCACCCACGACCTGCGCCGTGTCATCGCCGCATGGTCCCGCTACCTGCGGGAGTTCTGCGGCGAGACGCTGCGGGACTACCTCAGCCTGTGCGTCCCCGACTGCACGGCCCCGTGGTGCAACCGGTACGACTGCCGGACCTTGCGCAGCACGATCGACCGCCCGGGCTGGCTGGTCTTCCGCGCCCCGGACCCGGCCAAGGACCAGGACCCCGAGTACGCCTGGTACTTCGAGGTAGCCGACGCCGACACCCTCGGCGCCATTCCGGTGGTGAGCGTATGACCCCGCAGTTCACCGGCGGCACCTTGGTGGTGCTGGTCGGCCCCAGCGCGGCCGGCAAGTCGACCTGGTGCGCGCAGTTCCCCAGCAGCTGGCGGGTGAACCTGGACACGTACCGGGAGATGGTGACCGACTCGGCGGCCAGCCAGAGCGGCGAGGCGGTCGTCGCGCAGATCCAGGACCTGGTCCTGGACGCGCGCCTGGCCCGCAACCTGACCACGCTCGTGGACAACACCTCCCTGTTGGTCCACGCCCGCGCTCGGCTGCTCGCCCAGGCCCGCTACTACCAGCGGCCCTGCGTGGCCGTCCTGTTCGACCACGTGGACCTGGCCGAGCGGGAGCGGCGGAATGCCGCCCGCGTCCGGCAGGTCCCGACGGACATCCTGCGGTGGCAGGACACCCTGATCCCCACCGCCGAGCAGCTGCGCAGCGAAGGGTTCATGGAGGTACTGCCCGCCCTGGAAGCGGTGGGCGCGGCCACCGGAGGGCGTGTTGGCTGACGGCTCCCTGCTCCCGACCTACGAGTGGGGGGAGGCGCCCGAAGGGCTGGTCACCCGCCGCCAGCTGCGGGAGATGGACCTGAGCCCGGGCGGGCACGGCCCGGTCGCACAACTCCGGTGCCTGGCGCTGCCTCTACTACCCGCTCCGCGACTGCACCCGGAAGGCGCTGCTGTTCCGCGTCGACCTGGCCCGGCCGAAACGGGTGCCAACCCTCGCGCAGGAGTGGGCGCTGGACCGGGCGATGGCCGCCCGGCAGACCTGCCCCCTCTGCCACGTGCGCTACCCCCACTGCCTGCCGCTCAAGACGCTCGGCAGCTGCTGGAACTGCTCCCCGCACGCCGCCGAGCTGGCGGCCGCGCACGCGGCCTGACCTCTCTGTCCCGTCAGGCAGGCCCGGCCGCCGGCCGGGCCGTACTCATTCCGGAAGAACCTCTTGATGACCCACCTCACCGCCCGCAGCGCGGCCGCCGCCGCGCTGCGGGGCACCGACCCGGTCCGCGGACTGACCACGCGCCAGCCCTGGACCAGCTCCATCGCGTACCTGGGCAAGCGCATCGAAAACCGCAGCAGGGTGACGACGTTCACCGGCTGGCTGATGGTGCACGCCGGCCTCCTGACGGACCGGGAGGCGATACGCGACGCCCCGCGCGACCTGACGCACCTCGAGGCGCGCGGCGCCGTCCTCGCGGTGGCCAGGCTCACCGGCTGCCACCGCTCGGTCGACTGCAACCAGGCGTGCAGCACGTGGGCACAGCCCGACCGCGTGCACTGGCAGTTGGCCGACGTCGTTGCCCTGAAGGAGCCGGTGCGGGCGACCGGCGCGCTCTACCTGTGGACCCCCACCGAGGAGCTGCGCCAGGCCGTCGCCGCCGAACTCACCCGCTGACCCACCACGCACAACAGCAAGGCCCCCACCAACCGGTGGGGGCCCGCGGGCGCCCCTCGCCTGGCAGCACCGGGCGCCCACCCTCCCCGCGAAGAGAAGGGACCGTCAGTATGCCCGCCGATGACTTCGACGGCATCACCGGCCTGGAACGGGAACTGATCCCGGTCCGACCGCCGGCGCCCGGGCGCTGCCCGCCCACGCCGATCACCCCCGAGCGCGCCGCGGTCAACCGCGCGGTGCTCGAAGCGGCGATCCGCCGCCCTACCGGACGGGAGGCAGCGGCATGACCACCCCGACCATCCCGGCCGACACGGCCGTCGCCGCGTCCCGCACCATCGCGCGCAACGCCCGCAGCAAGGAGGACCTGGAGCAGCTCCTGGAGGCCACCGGCCTCCCATCCGACCCCGACGCGGTCGTCGCGCTGCTGCCCCACCTCCCCGAGCCCCCTGCCGAACACCACGACGAAGACGACGACCAGGACCACGGCCAGGACGGAGACGAACCGATGACCGCCACACCGGAGCCCGCGGCCCCGCTCACCGACCAGCCCGTCCCCGCCGAACCGGTCGACGTCGCCGAGCAGGCCGACTCGCGCGCCAGCGACTCGGAGATCGAGGCGCTCCTGGTGTGGGGCGAGCAGCACGACACCAAGAGCATCGCTGCCCTTGCCACCCGCGTCCGCGCGGGCCTGGCCGAACTCGCCGACCGCCGCGACAGCGAGCGCCAGGTCGCCGATGCCGCGGCCGCCGTCGAGCGGCTGAAGACGGAGCTCGCCCGCGCCGAGGCCGCCCTGCGCGAGGCCCGCGCCGGCAAGCCCAGCAGCACGTCGGCCGCGCCGTCCGCGCCGTCCCGGCCCCGGGAGGAACTCGCCCGCATCCGCGCGTGGGCCCGCGCCAACGGCCACCAGGTCGCGGACCGCGGCATCATCCCCCGGGACATCTGCGAGGCGTACGACGCCGCCCATGCCGGAACCAACGGAGCGGACCGGTGAGCCGCCGCACGCTGGCCCGCTGGAGCCACAGCCTCCGCCGCGCCCTCGGTAGCCGGCCGCGCACCGCCCCGGCTGCCGTGCCGCAGTCCGCCAGCTCCTACGTGCCGCCGGCGGACCGCCCCGCCGAGTGGGCCGCGGACGCCGCCGGGCTGCACGCCGCCGGCCGTCCCCTGCCCGAGATCGCCGCCGCCCTGTGCGTGGACCAAGGCACCGCGGCCCGGCTCGTACGCTCCGGCCAGCTGGCGCTCGCCGACGAACGGCTCCAGGAACTCCTCGGCGACCGCGCCGCCGCGTGGCTCGACCACCAGGTGAGCCGCCGTGTCGACGCCGACCGGCTCGACCCGGACACCGCGCTGGCCGCCATCGCGCACGCCGTCCTGGCCGACGACGCCCTGGTCCTCGCCGCTCCCGGCCAGACCTGGACGCTGCGCCCGGACCGCGCCACGGCCAGCGGCCTACCGAAGTCGGTGACCATCACCGCCCGCAGCAGCGACCCGCCGCGCGTCAGCCTCCGGTACGACGACGGCCGCCAGGAGGACGACGTCGACCCCTCGCTGCTCACCCAGTACTACTGGCTCGCCGCCTGGGACCGCGAGGACCAGGAGGTGCCCTGACGTGCTGTACGTCGACCAGCTGGTCGACTACGGCGACATCGCCCGCCAGCGAGGACTGCGCCACAGCACGTGGTGCCACCTGCTGGCCGACACCGAGCCCGAGCTGCACGCCGCCGCGCGGCAGCTCGGGCTCCGCCGTTCCTGGTACCAGCGCAAGGGGCCGGACGACCCGGCCTGGCACTACGACATCACCCCCGCCAAGCGCCGCCAGGCCGTCGCGCAGCTCGGCGCCGCCGAACTGGACCGCGCCCGGCCTGGCCGCCCTCATCGCCCGCCGCCGCGCACAAGCCAGCCCGCCTGGGCAAGGCCTGCGGCTGCTGGTGTGGCGCGACGCGAGCCACTACGACCGCCGCGGGGAACGGCCGTGCGTGCTGTGCGGCCACCCCACCCCGCTGCGCTCCCACCGCCGGGAGCCCGCACACAAGACGTGCGCCGAGCAATGGCTGACCGATCACCCCGGCGACGACCGCTTCCTGTCCGACCCACCCGCCCGCCGCAGCGCGGACGACCACGCCTGACGAAGGAGACACCCACCGATGGCACGACTGAAGCTCACCATCACCCCCGTCCACGCCGACGGCACCGCCTGCACGCACAAGATGCGCCCGAGCGGAAAGCCGGCCGACCCGACATCCGGGTGCACCGGCCGGGCCCGCTACCGCGTCACCTGCTCCGGTTGCACTTGGACCGAGGAGCCCGGACTCCGCGTGCTCGCCGAGGACGCCCGCGACTCCCACCGCCGCCTGCACATGCTCGGGCGGCCGACACCGCTCGGTCACGGTCGCTGACGAAGTCGCGCATCCTCGCTGGCGAGGGCCACGCGGTCGCCGGCGACCATCGCCACATCAACCGCCCGGTTCTCCCCGTCCGCATCTGACCCGACACACCGGGCCCCTCCCCACGCTTCGTGCGTTGGGGAGGGGCCCTTTCGTGTTGAGACCGTGCGTACGGGCCTGTGTACGGGGTTGGCCACGCAGATGTGATTCCTCGGCGCCCCTCCGACCGGTGTGATTGCCCAGAACGAGAAGGGCTGGAGGCGTGATGGACGACTTCTTCGCGAGAGTCACCGGGCGGGCGTGGCCGTGGCCGGCCGGCCGGGAGGACTACCACTGGCACATCCTGCCGCCCGACTCCGGGCTGGTCCGGGACAAGCTGATGGGCCCCTACCGGGAGGTCACCCACCACCCCGGGCTGGAGCCGGTTGCCCCGGAGTGGGCCCACATCACCGTGCTGCACTCCGGCCCGGTGGGTGAGGTCACCGGGCCGGAGATCACCGCGATCACCAGCCGGGTCCGTGCCGCCTGCGCGACCGTCGCCCCGTTCACCCTGACCGTGGACCGGCCCGCAGTCGGCACCGTCGCGGTCGAACTCCCGGCCCGGCCCGGCGCGCCAGCTCGCCGCCTGTGGGAGCTGACCACCGAAGCGACACGTGAGGTGATCGGCGGCCGCTATCCGGTGCTGCCCGCCGTCTACTACCCCCACCTCACGATTGCCTACGCCGACCATCGGGAGTTGCATCAGACGGGCGCGAACGCCCTGGTCGCCAGGTCGTGGGACAGCGGCTTCGGACTGCGAGGAGCCTACACTCTGGCCGCCTGACCTGCCACTCTTGAGGCCTATTCCCATCTGATGCAAGATATGCCCGTCAGAGGGGAAGGAGTCTTCGTGGTGAAGCGGACCGTGGACCTGGCCGGCGCAGCCCACTTGGAGCTGATCTCCGGAGTCGTACATCTGCGGCCCGAGGACGCCATGGTCGACGCCATGCTGCGCGGCTGGCGGAACCAGCAACTCGCCCGCAATCTGAAGGCGAGGACCATCGAGGGCCGAGAGCAACGCGTCCGCCGGTTCCTGACGTTCACCAACGAGTACCCGTGGGGGTGGACGTCGGCACACATGGACGAGTGGTCGGCAACGCTGACCGGCGAAGACCACCTCGCCCCGTCCACCGTGCGCAATTACCAGGGCACGTTGCGGCTGTTCACCGAGTTCCTCATCGATCATCGCTACGGCTGGACGACGGCGTGTGAGGAGTCGTTCGGCACGTATCCGGTGGCGATTGCCCACGAGTGGAACACTCTGCCGCACCTCCAGGACTACGAGGGCGATCCGGAGGCCCGCCCGTTCACGCGCGAGGAGTTGCAGCTCTTCTTCGATTACGCCGACGAGCAGGTCGTACGCGCGATTCGGACGGGTCGCAAGGGAGCGCTGGCGGCGTACCGGGACGCCACGCTGTTCAAGGTGATCTACGGCTGGGGGCTGCGGCGGACGGAGAGTTCGCGGCTGGACCTGGTGGATTTCGGGCGCAATCCCAGGGCGCCGCAGTTCGGCCGGTACGGCACGTTGAACGTGCGCTACGGCAAGGCGAAGAAGGGCCAGCCGCCGCGTCGGCGGAACGTGCTGACGGTCATGGACTGGGCGGTGGAGGCGGTCGAGGACTATGCCGAGAACGTCCGGCCGCGTTTCGGGTTCCCCGACCACCCGGCGCTGTGGGTCACCGAACGCGGTGGGCGGCTCCAGCCCAGTTCGATCAACGACCGGTTCGGGACCTACCGAGACGCCCTGGGGCTCCACAAGGAGTTGGTCGTCCATTCGCTGCGCCACTCGTACGTCACGCATCTGACCGAGGACGGGGTGGACCGGATGTTCATCCAGCAGCAGGTCGGCCACGAAAATAGCAGCTCGATGGCCATCTACACCCACGTCAGCGACGACTTCATGAACTCGGCCCTGCAGCGGGCCCTGGCACCGGCCTTCGCCTAAAGACCGCTGCTTGAGGAAGGACACCTCGGATGCCCGCAGCGAAGCTCGACTATCGGTGGCACCTGCGCAAGGTCATGGCCGAGCGCGGCATGTTCAACACCAGCGACCTGATCCCGCTGCTCGCCGAGCGCGGCATCACGCTGTCCTCCAGCCAGGTCTACCGGCTGGTGACCGAGCGGCCGGAGCGTCTGAGCATGAAGGTCTTCATGGCGCTGCTCGACATCTTGGACTGCCGGATGGAGGAACTGATCGAGCCGGTCGCCGCAGCCGGAACGGCAAGCCGGCCGAAGAGGAAGGCAGCCGCCGCGGGTGGGGAAGCGCCGGAGCCGGGGCTCGGCGGCCTTCGCCCGAAGCGGGCCCGTGTCACGGGAGGTGATCAATGAGTGGAGGCTCCCCCGCCGGCCCGTCACGCGAGGAGACGGTCGACCACGAGCCGCTGGAGGTCCTGGTGGACCTGCTCTGCGAGGTCGAGACGTCCCTGAGCCGCGAGAAGGTGCGCGAGGTCACCGCCCAGGTGGTGCACGGTCGCGCCCGGCAGCGCCGTATCGCCCTGGAACTCATGGCCAGCCCCCAGGTGTTGCGGACCGGGCTGTCGCCGTGCGCGATCCGGGTCGGCACCTTGTTGATGATGCTGAAGCGGGCCGGGGCTGAGCAACTGGCGCACCCGAAGTGCCGGGTGTGCGGGAGCGAGCTGGTGACGTATCTGCACAGGCGCGCCCGGGACTGGGGCTGCGGGCCGTGCCTGAAGAAACCCGAGACGTGCGCCTCGTGCGGTGACGTCCGCGCCGTACGGACCCGCGACCGCCATGGACGGCCGCATTGTGAGCGATGCCAGTCCCGGGACAGCGACCCCACCGAGGCCCTCGTGGCGGTGCTGGCCGGACTGGAGCCCGCCCTCAACCGGGCCCAAGTCCTGGCAGCTCTTGAGCAGACCGCGCGCTCGTATGCCCGTCGCCGCCAGGTCGCGTGGGCCGTCGTGGACCGTCCTGACCTTCTGACCGGCCAGGGTGCCTCCGCGCCTGTCCCGGGAGTCCTGCGCTTCATCGACGCACTCGCTCTAGCTGGCGCCCGCGCCGTGATAATGCCTCCGTGCCCCAGATGCGGCAATCAGTGCCCGCTGAAGGAGCCGGTGGACGGGCAGCGGCTATGCGCCTCTTGCGTGCAAATGTCACGCGCCGTGCCGTGCGATCGGTGCGGGAAGACCAAGCCCAAGAACCACCGCGATGAGTGCCTGTTTCTAATCTCAGCCCAGTGGCACGACGTGTGCCGGGCCGCCCACTGGTAGTCGTCGGTGGCTGCCCAGCGTCGGGGCTCTCTACCGGTCGAACGCCCCAGGTAACTACGCATCCACCGGTTCGGCCCCAGAGCACCTGAGCTCGGTGAAGGCTGGGAACATGAGGAGAGTGAACCGAATCAAGATGCACGCCGACGAAGTTGAGACGAGCACCGGACTCGTGCGTGGTTTGCTGAGTCAGCAGTTCCCTCAATGGGCCGACCTGCCGATCAAGCTGGTTCCCTCCTACGGCACGGATCATGACATCTACAGGCTGGGCGAACGGCTCTGCATCCGGATGCCACGGATCGGGTGGGCGTCCGGGCAAGCCGAGCGTGAGGTGACCTGGCTGCCCCGGTTGGCGCCGCACCTTCCGCTGCTCCTCCCCGTGCACGTGACGATGGGGCAGCCAGCCGGGGCATACCCCTTCACATGGTCCATCTGGGAGTGGCTGCCCGGCGACAACGCCAACGGCACCATCAGTGACCTGGAGCAAGCCGTCGTCGACCTTGTCGGCTTCATCACCGCGATGCGGCGCATCGACACGACCGACGCGCCGCCGCGAGCCCGGGGCGCGCGGGGCGGGAAGTTGACAGAGAACGATGAACAGGTCCGGCGCGCGGTTGCGGAACTCGGTGATCGGGTGGATGGTGCCGCCGTCATCCGCGCCTGGGAAGAGTCACTTACAGCACCCCCATGGGACCGGGACGTGTGGGTGCACGGAGACCTTCTCCCGGGTAATCTGCTGGTCGATCGGGGCCGCCTGTCTGCGGTCATCGACTGGGGCGGGCTGAACGTTGGTGACCCTGCATGTGACTTGCAGCCAGCATGGAACATCTTCGCCGGCCGGAGCCGCGAAGCGTTCCTGTCCGAACTCGGAGTGGACACAGGCGCTTATCTGCGCGGCCGGGGCTGGACCCTTTACCAAGCGATCACCGGTCTTAACTATTACTGGGATACCAATCCAGGGATGGTTCGGCAGGTCTCCCATGCACTCTCGCAGGTTCTGGCCGAGGCCTGATGCTTTCGGGCACATCGCCCAACTGTCACTTGTTCAAGTAGAGCGCTCGGTGTCGTCAGGCTGAGGTCTGCCCGGGCGTCGGCTGCGAGTGCTGGCCGCGGCGGGTGAGCCGCCTGGTCATCAGCGTGATCGCGGCCCAGGTGATGAGCGATTCAGCGTGCTGGGGGAGGCGTTCGTAGTCGCGTGCGTGGCGGCGGGCGTGCATGATCCAGGCCAAGCTGCGTTCGACGACCCAGCGGCGGGGCAGGACGACGAAGCCGGTTGCGTCTTTGGGGCGGGAGACGGTCTTGATGGTCAGGTCGAGGAAGGTCTTGGCCCAGGTGACGAGGGTGCCGGCGTAGGCGGAGTCGGCCCAGACGATGGTGATCTCGGGGTGCATCAGCCGCAGCCGGAAGAGGACTTCCTTGGCCGCGTCGCGGTCGGTCATGTCGGCCGGGGTGACCATGACCAGCAGCGGCAGGCCCTTGGTGTCCACGACCAGGTGTCTCTTCCTCCCGTTCACCTTCTTCGCGGGGTCGTAGCCGCGGGTGGCCCGGCTGACGGTCTCGGCGGCCCGGACGCTCTGGGAGTCGATGACGGTGGCCACCGCCTGCGGGGCCCTGCCCATGCCGAGGCGGATGCGGCGGCGGAGCTGGTCGCGTATCTGCCCGACCACTCCCGCGGCGGCCCACCTCGCCATGAATCCGTAAACGGTCCGCCATGGTGGGAAGTCTCGTGGCAAAGCACGCCACTTGCAGCCTGAGTCGACCACGTAGCGGATGGCGTCGACGATCTCGCGCCGTGGGTGCTTCTCCGGCCGGCCGCCGGTCGGGCTCTCGCAGGCCGGTGGTGGGAGGAGGGGTTCGATCAGGGCCCACTCGGTGTTGGTGGTGTCCGAGGGGTAGCGGCGGCGGCGCATCGTAGGTGCCTTCCGGCAAGCGGTGCCGCCCCGAGGGCCCGCCCCAGGTCGGGGCCCCGGGTGGCGGTCAGGAGGTGGTGATGAGGTCGAGGGTGGATTCGATGGAGTTGAGTTGGGCGACGATGTGTTTGATCCACTTGTCGCCGGGGTGTGCGGCGGCGTGCGGGGCGATGGTGCCGGTGATGAACCGGCGGAACGCGGTGAGTTTCTCGGTCAGCACGGCCCGTTCGTATGCCTCCAGCGCCGCCCGGTCGGCGCCGAGCTGATAGCCGTCCGCTCTGGTCCAGATCAGCGGCGGCCAGCCGTTCTCGGCGATGACGTCGCGCAAGGCGGCAAGGCCTGCCCGCACCTGGCTGGGCGACAGCTCGCTGGCCCGGACCAGCTGAGGGAACAACAGCCCCGCCGGGCGGGCCTCGAACAGCACGAACCGCAGGGTGTCGGCGTGCCGCAGGGCGGCTTCGCCCCGGCGCCGTGAGGCGCGGGGCATGGCTATTCGCCTCGCAGCATGCGGGCCAGCTCGTCGTCCATGTCGACCCGGCCGGTGTCGACCGCCTGCTCGATCCAGTCGAGTGTGGCCTTCACCCGCGCCACGTTCTCGTGCACGATGGTGCGCTCGTCCTCGCCGAGCTGCCGGTCACGCAGACCGGGGACGACCCTGCCGGCGGCGGCGACGAAGGCGTGGCAGGCAGTGACCAGGTCCAGGAACTCCACCGACCGGTCGATCCGACGCACGGCCGGGGCGACAGGGCTGGAGTCCTCGAAGTCCTCGCGGGCCTGCCGGTGACGCTCGGCCTGGGCATGGTTGACCTGGAAACGGGCGGTGTCGTCACTCATGACCTTGAACGCGACGTCCGGACGCCGCAGCAGGCCCCTGGCCGCGGTCGCCGCGACGGACTCGTCCCGGGTGAACTCCTCCACGGCCCGGACCTTCTCCTCCGCCGTGACTTTGGCCGCCACCTGGGGACGTCGCAGCAGATCCGTGGTGACCTGCGCGGCGACCTCCTCGTCCCGCGCAAGCGCGTGGATCGCGGTGATCTTCTCCTCGGGGGAGACCGGGTTGTCGACCTGCTGGCCGACGCGCCGGCTGGCATCGTCCGCCGTCCACCGGGCCTTGCCCTCGGGCGGCTGCTTGATCGCGGCGAACCGCTCCTCCTCGTCCTCGATGCTGGCCAGGATGCGGTGGACCGTGTGGGAAACGCCGGCCTGTCGGTGCTCCTTCGGCCAGCGCGAGGACACCCAACGGGCACTGTGGACCGTGCTGAACGACAGCCCGATGTCCTCGGCCAGGCGCAACAGCGTCAGTCGCACCGTCCACTCCGCGTTCACCGCGACCACACCGCCGCGTGACCGCATCGGCTGGATCTCCAGGGCACGGTCCCCGATCGTGAACTGCCCCCGTGACTGCTGTTCGACCACATCCCGCAGCTCGGCCACGATCTGCTCATAGCGGGACTGGCTGACGTTTCCGACCTTCTCGATGTCCTCCGGCATGGTGTCTCACCATCCAAGTACGGGCCAGGGCACGGCACTTCAGTCCGCAACAGAGCAGGGCCCGCCGTTACTTCGAGAGTCAGACCGACAATCGGAAGATCGCAACGAAAGCCCGCAACTGAACGAAACTGGGCAAAAGCTGAGCGGAGAGGCGTTCGCGATGCGGTTACCGTGACCGTTCGCCGAACGATTCGTTCCGCCGCCTCCAGGCCCTCACCTTGCACCGCGGCGAGCAGTACAAGGCATCCGAGCGGCGGTCGACGCCGGCCAGCCACCGAGCCCCACACTCCGGACACTCAGCCTCGCCGACGCCCTCCCGGACGGCCGCCAGACGCTTCCGCAACCGCTGTTCCACCCGCCACTGCCTGGCACGACACGCCGACGAGCAGAACACCGCACCCAACCGGGCATCCGGCCTCAGCCGTTCGCCACAGCCCCGACAGTCCCTCTCTCCAGCCCGCCCGGCGACCTCGGACACCAAGCCAGCGTAGAACCCAAGGCTACTCAGAACCGGGGTTCAGACACAGGCACTGAGCACGGGATGGTCCTGTGCCAGTCCTGCTGGGTCAGCGACCCACGGAACCGGGAGGTCTGCTCCCGGTGCGGGAACCGCCGCCGGGTGGCCGGTCGCACCGAGGGAGGGCCAGTGTGCCAGACCTGCCGGGCACGCCCCGAGCGCACCTGCGCCATCTGCGGCCGGAAGGGCCGGGGCAACCTCTCCCGCGCGATCAACAAGCATGTGTGCGACCGGTGCAAAGGCCACTGGGTCGTCTGCTCCGGCTGCGGCACCGGAGCCGTGGTCAGGGGAGGGACGCCGGACAAGCCGTTGTGCGCGCGGTGCGTCAACCCCGACCCGACGTTCTGGAAACGCTGCCGGATCTGCGAGATCACCTGGCAACTGACGACCGCACCGTGTACTCGCTGCTGTCTCGACCGCAGGCTGCGAGAGGTCTTCACCGCCGCCGACGGCACCACCGCGCCGGAGCTCGACCGGCTGCGCGAGAAGCTGATCCGCGTCGACCACCCCAACTACGCGATCACCTGGCTGCGCAAGGCGAATGTGCAGGAGACGATCCGGGCCGTCGTCCGCGAACATCCCGTGATCACCCACAACGCCCTGGACGCGATGCCGCGCTCCAAGACGCTCGACCACTTCCGCTCCATGCTCGTGCACGCCGGCGCCCTGGAGCCCCGCGACGAACGGCTCGTCCGCCTCGAACAGCGCGTGCACGGGATCATCGATCAGTATGACAAGGGCGACCACCGGCAGGCTCTCCACGGCTACGCTGTGTGGCATCTCCTGCGGCGTCTCCGGACGCGGTTGAAGGGCACGTTCGTCACCGATCAGCAGGCGATCAACCTGCGCCTGCACGTCACGGCCGCGGATGCGTTCCTGCGCTGGCTGGAAGCCCGAGGCCAGACCCTGGCCACCTGCACACAGCCACAGGTCGAGGCGTGGGCGGCGACCAAGCCGAGTTACGTGGAGGAAGCCTCGGGCTTCATCCGCTGGGCCGTCGCCCACCGCTACGCTCACGGGCTGAGCGCCCCGGCCCTCCGCTGGACGGGCCCTGCCGGGCCGCACGACCAGGACCGGCGATGGGCCGACGCGCGTCGGCTCCTGCACGACGACACTCTGGCGATCGCCGACCGGGTCGCCGGCCTGCTGATCCTGCTGTACGCCCAGAAGGTCAGCTCCATCTGCCAGCTCACCACCGACCACGTCAGCCGGGACGACGGCCCCATCCGGCTCCACCTCGGCAGCCGACCGATCACCCTGCCCGAGCCGGTGGACGCCCTGGTGGAGGAACTGGTGGCCACCCGCCGGGCCGACACGCTGCTGTCCTCACACAGCACGTGGCTGTTCCCGGGGCGGCAGGCCGGACAGCCCCTCCACGAGAGCCAGATGATCCGGCGCCTGCGCGCTGTCGGCGTCAAGCCCCGCCAGAGCCGGAACACCGCCCTGTTCACCCTGGCCTCGCAGATCCCGGCCGCGATCCTGGCCAAGGTCCTGGGGCTCCACCGCTCGGTGGCCGTTCAGTGGCAGCAGGCCAGCGGCGGCGACTGGATGGCGTACGCCGCCGATGTCGCCACGCGGAACTCTCGCACGGTGGGTGACGCTCAGGAGGCGTCGGTGGAGGAGACCCCCTCGACCACCTCCCAGGTGTAGATGCCCCTGCCCCGGGGCATGCGCTGGACCGCGAGAGGGACACGATGATCGCGAGATCGACCCGTTCGGGGCGAGTTCGCCGAATCTCGCGATTCGGCAGCCGGCGCTCGGTGCCGCAGGTCGGGCCCTAGCTGCGTGGGGCTGGCTGGGAGGTGGGAGAGGAGTTCGCCGCGGGCTGGGACGCGTTCGTGGGGTTCAGGAAGGCGACGGCGGCGGTGGCGGCGAGGGTGATGGTGCCGGCGATGAGGACGGCCAGGCGTAGTCCGTCGGTGAAGGCGTGGGCGAACAGGTCGTGGGCAGTGCCCGGTTCGAGGGGAAGTCCGTCCCAGGGTCGGCCCTGGCTGTCGATCAGGGCCCTGGCGGTCTGGTGTTCTGCGTGTGCCGTGACGGAGCCGGTGGGCAGGTCGTGTGCGAGAGCGGTGGTGGCGCGGGTGGTGAGGAGGGAGCCGAGCAGGGCGATGCCGAGGGCGGTGCCGGTCTGGCGGGTGGCGTTGACGGTCGCGGCGGCGGCGCCGGAGCGCTGTCGGGGCACGGCCGCCAGGGCAGCGGCGTTGGTGGGGGTGATGGCCAGGCCCATGCCGGTGCCCAGGATTGTGAAGACGATGGCGATCCAGGCGTATGGGGTACCTGGGGTGAGGGTGAGCAGGGCCAGGAGACCGAGGGTAATGAGGCCGTATCCGGCGAGCATGGAGCGGCGAGGGCCGAACGTTGCGGTCAGGCGCCCTGCCTGGGTGGAGGCCAGGGCGATGGCGATGGAGTAGGGGAGGAATTTCACGCCCGTCATGACCGCGGAGGTGTCCTGGACCTGCTGGAGGTAGAGGGACAGCAGGTAGAAGGTGCCGTAGGCGCCGAAGCCGAGGATGAGCGAGGCGGTGTTGACGAGCGCGAAGCTCCGGTCCCGGAAGAGGGTGAGCGGGAGGAGGGCGCGGTCGGAGCGGCGTTCCGCGAGAAGAAAGAGGAGGAAGGCCACGGCGGCGATGCCGAAGAAGGTGAGTACGCGGGGCTGGGTCCAGCCATGGTGGCCGGCGTCGATCACGGCGTAGGTCAGCGCCGCCAGCCACAGGACGGCGAGGAGCTGGCCGAGGGGGTCGGTCGCGGCGTGGTCGGGGTCGGCGGACTCCTCGATGCCGCGCAGGCCGACGATCAGGGCGAGTGCGCCCAGGGGCAGGTTGATCAGGAAGATGGCGGGCCAGCCGAACGTGTCGGTCAGGGCGCCGCCGAGGAGCGGGCCGAGGACGACGGCCAGCGCGGTGACCGCGCCCCACAGGCCGATGATCCGGGCGCGCCGGGCGGGGTCGGGGAAGCCCTGGGCGAGCAGGGACAGCGCGCCGGGCGTGATGGCCGAGGCGCCGATGCCCTGGGCGAGGCGGGCGGCGATCAGCGCGCCGGGGGTGGGTGCCAGGGCGCAGGCGAGGGAGGCGAGAGTGAAGATCGTCAGGCCGGTGAGGAACGTCTTCTTGCGGCCGAATCGGTCGCCGAGGGCGCCGCCGGTGAGCATGAACGCGGACAGGCCGAGCGCGTAGCCGTCGACGATCCACTGGACGTCGGCGAGGCGGGCGTCCAGGTCGCTTTGCACGGCGGGGAGGGCGACGTTGACCACGCTGAGGTCCAGCAGGGCCATGAACGTGCCGAGGAAGACGGCCGTGACCAGGCCGACGGGGGTGGAACGGGAGGCGGGCACAGATGCTCCTTGGGGTCATCCGTTGGGCGGACATCGGGCCGGCCGCGGCTTGTTCTTCACCGTGCCACCTCAACCCGGGTTGAGGTCAAAACCGGTGGTTTCCGCCGCTGGGGCGCTGTCCCCTCGCGTGCGGGCCGCCCGGGACCTGGTCGAATGAAGGCCATGGACTCGCGGTTGCTGCCCATCGGATCGGTCGCCCGCCACTTCGGCCTGCCGGTCTCCACGCTCCATTACTGGGAACGGGTCGGTCTGCTCCGGCCGGCCCGCCGGGTGGCGGGACGTCGCTTCTACGGGCCGGAGGAGATGCGCCGTATCGCGCTGGTGACGCTGTGGCAACGGACGGGGATGATGAGCCTGGAGGAGATCGGAGCCGTCCTTGAGGGGCGGCGCGGCCGGGCCGGCTGGCAGGAGACGGTCGGGACGCGGATTGAGGAGATCGACGCCCAGCTGAGGCGCCTCACCGCCGCGCGCGCCTACCTCAGCCACATGCTGGAGTGCCCCCGCGACAACCCCGCCCGGGACTGCCCGAAGCTTCACGCCGAGATCGACGAGCATCTCCCTCGGACGGCGCCTGCGGTGCCTGAGGAGGACTGAGCCGCCGACGGCGGTGCGCGCGCTGCCGGCAGGCGTTGGAGCAGTAGGTCCGGGGCCGTCCGGTGGCGGAGCGGGGGACGGGGTGGCCGCAGGCAGGGCAGACTCCTTGAGCGGTTTCGTTACGCGGCCGGCCGGGTGGCGGGCTTTCGTCTCGTCCGGTGCGCCAGGGGGTGTGGCGGTGGATCTCCCGGTCCAGGTGGGGGCAGCGGGTCGGGTCCTGGTGGGTGCAGCGGAGCATGTGGGTCAGGTAGCCGCGGGCGGCGGTGATCCGCTCGATCTGCTGGTCGAGGGCGCTGACGCGGGCGCGTACGGTGTCCTGCCAGTGGCCGCTCGCCGCGCCGTCGGCAAGGACATCCGCGATGGCATCGAGCGGCATCATCGCCATGGTCCGGCATATGTAGACGAACGCGATCCTGCGCAGTTCGTCCCGCCCGTACACCCGGCGTGATCCCTCCGTTCGGCGCGGGCTGATCAGGCCCTGCCGCTCCCACCACCGCAGGGTGGAGGGCGCCAGTCCGAACAGCGCGGACACCTCGCCGATCGTCATCTCGTGGATCTCGGCCGGTCTCTTCATGTCCTCATTTGACATGAAGTCGACTTCAACCGACAGGCTTCTTGGAGATCGTTTTCAACTAGCTGATCGGGTCATGCCTATCGGTGACCGGAAGGGCCTGTTTCATGCGGGGTGCACAGACCGGTGAGCAAGCCGGGTGGGGTCATGTGGTCGTCCTTGGTTGCCTCTACCTGGTGCAGGACGTCGGCTACGCCTTCTTCTTCGTCACCTACGTGACCATCCTGCGGTCGGAGGGCGTCGCGCTGGACACCCTGGCGGTGACCAACGCGGTCGGCGTGGTGTGGGCGCTGAAGTTCCTGTGGGCGCCGGTGGTGGACCGGTATGGCTGGCGTCGCCTGGGGCATTACCGCGGGTGGCTGCTGGGCACGCAAGTGGCCTCATTGCTGGTGCTCGCGTCGGTGGCGGTGCTGGACCCGGTGGGGCAGCTGCCGCTGGTGGTGGGACTGATGGCCGTGCTGCTGCTGGTGTCGGGCACGCAGGAGACGGCGATCAACGGCCTGGCGGTGACTCTGCTGTCGGCTGGGCAACGGCCGGTGGCGGGCGGGGTGCAGCTGGCGTCGGCGTCGGCGAGCGCGGTGATCGGCTCGGGCGGGGCGCTGTTCGTCTACTCCCACCTGGGCTGGACGGAGGCGGTGGCCGTGGTCGGTGCCGTCTTCCTGCTGCCGCTGGGCGTGCTGGTCCGGCTGCGCGAACCGGCCCGGGCTGCGGTGCCGACGGCGGAACGGCCCGGGCGGCGGACGCTGCTGGGGTTCCTGCGGGGCGGCGGGCGCCTGTGGTGGGTGGTGCTGGTGACGCCCGCGTACGTCAGCGGCGGATACATGGTGCAGGCCCTGGTGACGCCGATGCTGCTGCGGGACGGGTGGTCGCTGGAGCGCATCGCCTTCGTGCAGAACACCCTCGCGGCGCTGGTGTCGGTGGCGGCGGGCGTGGCGGGCGGGATATGGGCCCGGCGCGCTGGCCGCGCCCGGGCGCTTCTGGTCTTCGGGACGGCGAAGGCCGTCGCCGTCGCCGCTCTGCTGCCGCTGGCCGCGGGCGGCGGTCACGACCTGCTGGTCGCTTTCTCCGCGGTCGCGGTGTCGGCGGCCACGGCATGCGCGATGGCCGCCCTGGTCACGGTGGTGATGGATCTGGCTCGGCCCGAGGCCGCCGCCACCGACGTCACGTTGCAGCTGGCGAGCACGTCCCTGGTGAGGCTGGCGGCCAACTCCGGTGGACTGGCGCTGGCGGCCCGCGCCGGCTACGTGCCGCTGGTGCTGGGCGGAGCCCTGGCCACGCTCGCTGGGACGGTCGCCTGCCACGCCTGGATGCGCCTGCGCTACCCGTCCGCCGTGGCCGCCGCCGGCGGCGACGCACGTGCCGCAGCCCCGCCCGGCCCGCATCCTTCCGCACCCATCCCCGCCCCTTGACCCGCTCAGCCTTCCCGACACGCCGACCTGGAGGTTCCACCGTGTCCACCGCGACCGCTTCCCCACCGAGTGTGGCGGTGCTGCTGCGCCCGGCCCGCACGGCCCTGGTCTGCTCGGCCGTCGCCTCGGCGCTGGCCGCCGCGGTGGGGCTGCTGCCCTACGTCGCCGTCACCGAGCTGGCCCGGCTCGGCCTGGCAGGCCGCATCGGCACCGGCAGCACCTGGTTCTGGGTCGCCACCGGCGTCGCGGGTGGCATGGCGCGCCTGGTGCTCACCGGTGCCGCGTCCCACCTGGGCCACTACGCCGACGCGATCGTCCAGCGGCACATCCGCCGCCGGCTGATCGACCACATCGGGTCGCTCCCGCTCGGCTGGCTGGCGGTACACGGCTCGGCCCGGCTGAAGAAAACCCTGCACGACGACGTCGAGGAGGTGCACCAGCTGGTCGCGCACGCCCTCGGCGACATCGCGGGCGGCGTCGCCGTGACCGTCACCGGCTTCTGCTACCTGCTGACGGTCGACTGGCGCATGGCGCTGATATGCGTCGCGACCATCCCCCTGTTCCTGTTCACCTTCCGCCGCTCCATGCGCACCTCCGCCACCCGGCTCGCCCAAGTCGCCGCCGCCGTACGGCGGATCAACGCAGCCGCCATCGAACACGTCGACGGCATCCAGGTCCTGAAGATCTTCGGCACGAACAACGCCGCAGGGCGCCGCTTCGAAGACGCCGTCGACGCGCACGAGACCGCGCTGCGCCAGTGGGCCGCAGAGGCCGCCCGCAGCTCCGCCGCCACCCGGGTGCTCATGGCCGGCCCCACCGTGCTCCTGCTGTGCCTGGCCGTCGGCGCGCCGCTGACCACCGCCGGCCATCTTGCGCCCGCCGACCTGCTGCCCTTCCTGCTGGTCGGGATCGCCCTGCCCAAACCGTTCATCCCCATCGTCCAGGGCGGTCAGCAGCTGCGCCGGGCCGGCACCGCCGCCCGGCACATCGAGGAGGTCCTGCGCACCCCGCCACTGCCCGAGCCCGCCCCGGGGCAGGCTGCCACGCCGGCCGGCGGCGGTCTGGAGTTCGATCACGTCACGTTCTCGTACGACGGCACCACCAACGCCGTCGCGGACGTCAGCCTCACCTGCCCGCCCGGCACGGTCACCGCCCTGGTCGGGCCCTCTGGCTCGGGCAAGTCCACCCTCGCCCGCCTGGTGCCCCGGTTCTTCGACGTCACCTCCGGGGCCGTGCGCGTCGGCGGCGCCGACGTTCGCGACCTACCGACCGCCGTCCTGCTGCGCCAGGTCGCCCTCGTCCTCCAGGACGTGGTGCTCCTGCGCGACACCGTCACCGACAACATCCGTATCGCCCGCCCCGACGCCACCGACGCCGAAGTTCGCGCCGCCGCTCGGGCCGCCCGCATCCACGACGTCATCGAACGACTGCCACACGGCTACGACACCGTCCTCGACGGGCCCGGGCTGGCCGGCCTGTCCGGCGGCGAGCGGCAACGCCTCACCATCGCCCGCGCTCTGCTGCAGGACGCGCCCGTCGTCATCCTCGACGAGGCCACCTCCGCACTGGACCCCGAGAACGAGGCGGCCGTTCAGCACGCCCTGGCCACCCTGACCGAGGGGCGCACCGTGCTGGTCATCGCCCACCGCCTCCACACGATCACCGGCGCCGACCGCATCGCCGTCCTCGACCACGGGCGGATCACCGAAGCCGGCACCCACCACGAACTCCTGCGCGCCCAAGGCGGCTACGCCCGCATGTGGGCCGCCCGCACCCGGCCAGCCTCCCCACTCCGGCCCGGCCAGCCCGACCACGCCGCTCCGCCCACCGCGCCTGCCGACCGGGAGGTCTGACGCATGATTCGCCACCTGCTCGCCCTGTGGCCCGACCGGGCAGCGCTCTACCGCGTCCTGGCGCTGTTCGCCGCTCTCGGCCTCACCGAGGGCCTGCTCTTCGCCCTCCTCGTGCCCGTCCTTCATGAACTCCTCGCCCCGGAACCGCGCCTGGCTGACCTCACCCCCTGGGCACTGGGCGGAGTAGTGCTGATCGCCGCCCACTGGACGCTGACCGTGCTGGCCACGCCGGTGTCGTTCGCCGCGTCCTTCTCCCTCACCCGCGCCCTCCAGCTCCGCATCGGCCACCACCTGACCACGCTGCCCCTGGGCTGGTTCACCCCTGACCACAAGGCCCGCGTCGCCCGCGAGATCAGCCACTCGGCAGCCAAGGCCGGCGGCTTCGTCGGCCAACTCGCCCCCCGCATCGTCACCGCCCTCACCACCCCCCTGACCCTGCTGGTCACCACCCTGATCCTGGACTGGCGCATCGGCGTCCTGCTGCTCGCCGTGGCGCCGCTCGCCTGGGGCGTCATGCGCTGGTACGGCCGCGTCGCCCGCCGCACCGACCACGTCCTCGACACCACCGAAGCGGAACTGACCGGTCGCACCATCGAACTCGCCCAAGCCCAGCCGGTGCTCCGCGCCGCCGGGCACGCCCGCGACGGCGGTGTCCGCATGCGCCAGGCCCTCGACCAGCAGCACCACGCCTACCATGCCGCGCTGCGCGCCTCCATCGCCCCCCGCCTGGCCTACGTCGCGGTACTCCTCGCGCCCCTGGCCGCCGCCACCGCCACCGCCACCTGGCTCATGCGTCACGGCGAGATCACCATCGCCGAAGGCACCACTCTGCTGCTGTTGGTGGTGCTGTTCATCGAACCCCTCAGCGTCCTTAACGACGCCTACGGCGGCGTCCAGTCCACCCGGATCGCCCTGACCCGCGTCACCGACATCCTCACCGCCCCACCCCTGCCCGCCCCCCGGCGCCCCGGCGTCCACCCGGCCGGGCACGACATCCACCTCGACAACGTCACCTTCGCGTACCACGACGGCGCGCCGCCCGCGCTGCGCGACGTCTCGTTCCACTGCCCGGCCGGCACCACCGCCGCCCTCCTCGGCCCCTCCGGCTCCGGCAAGACGACCGTCACCCGCCTGATCGCCCGTTTCCACGACGTGACCACGGGAGCCATCCGCATCGGCGGCGCCGACATCCGCAACCTCCCCACCGACGAACTGACGGACCACCTGGCCATCGTGTTCCAGGACGTCTACCTCCTGGACGACACGATCGAGAACAACGTCCGCCTCGCCCGTCCCGACGCCACCCCCGATGAGGTGCACGCAGCCGCGGCTGCGGCCCGCCTCGACGAAGTCATCTACCGCCTCCCCGACGGCTGGCATACCCAGGTCGGCGAGGGCGGTGCCCGCTTGTCCGGCGGCGAACGCCAGCGCGTCTCCCTGGCCCGCGCCCTGCTGAAGAACGCCCCGATCGTCCTCCTCGACGAGGCCGCCGCCTCCCTTGACCCGGAGAACGAACGCCTTGTCACCCACGCCCTGCACGCCTTGGCCGCCGACCGCTCCAGCACCATCGTCGTCATCGCCCACCGGATAGAAACCCTCGCCAAGGCCGACCACTTCGTCGTCCTCGACCACGGCCGCGTCGCCGAGTCCGGCACGCTTCCCGAACTCCTGGCCGCCGACGGACGGCTCGCTGCCCTGTGGACGCGGCACGCGGAAGCCACGGAAGGAGCTGACGGTTAAGGGCGTCGGAGGCCCACTGCGCCAGCGGTCCGGAGACCAGCCCTGGTGGTGACCAGCAAGCCGTAGGTCTCCGGACCGAGGAGGTCCTGGCGAAATGCCGGCGGAGGCCGCGTCGTGGCGGCTGCGCAGCCCGCCGTCGGCCTTCCGGATTAGGGCTTGGCGAGGCGTAGCTGGGCGGTATGCCGCTGCAGCTGGTTGATCCGCCACAGCTCGGCCGAATCCCAGCCCGACTCGTCCGCGGGGCCTTGGGTGAGAACTCGGAGAGTTCCAATATCCGACGCTACCGTCAGGCCCTGACGCCGCGCTCGCCGACCGCACCGATCTCAAGGCCCGGCTGTCCGACGTCCCAGACCACGGGCAGGTAGCGATACCGGTTGACCGCATCTCCCTGGTTGCCCAGAGCCACGACGGGCGACAGCAGATCACCTGGCGGCACATCCTGACCATCCCCCTCACCGGCAGGGCCAGCACCCGGCCGGAGACCGCGTAGGCCCCGCATGCGCGACATCTTCTTCGCCACCGTCGGCACGACCATTGGCATCGCCATCCAGTGGGTCCTCTGGCACCGCCCCCGAACCGCTGACCGCCCCGGCACCCGTAAGGAAACCCATCCGTGACCGAACACAACGACACCGCCCACAGCGCCACCACTGCCCGAGAACACGGCGAGACGCCGCCGGCCGCCAGCCAGAGCGACCGGCCATCCATCGTCAGCAACACGATCAGCCCGACCGCCACGATCACCGGCACGGTCATCCAGGCAGGAAACATCTACGCCCCTGGCGGCCTTCGCCTCTGAGACCCGAGCCACCGGCCTCCGTGCCGGCGGAGCGGTCCCGGGGCCGGAGCGCAATCGCTACCTCTGGCCATCGCCACCCGGTAGACCGAGTTCACCGCCGGCACTTCCCCGCCCCTCTACGGCGCGTTGTAGCGCCGTAGAGGGGCTTTTCTGCGTTGCAGGCCCCTGGCAGCCAGCCGAGCACTACCGTGGCCGCACAACCCCCACCAAGGAGGCGCTGATGAGCGAGACCAGAACTACGATGACCGCCTACGTGAACGGCGAGCGGACAGCGCAAGCGCTACGACGACGGCATCGCAGCCCTCGCCCGCGACCCCTACGGCCTCGGCTCCACACCCTCCGACCCACGCGGCAGCCGCGACCGCCGCCAGGTCCCCCTCGCCGACACCCTCACCGTCTACTGGGTGTCAGCCGGCGTGCTGACAATTAGCGTCGTCCAGATCGTCCACTGAGAACGGCCCGCACCCCGCTGACCACCGCAATCGCCGACCTCCCAAATTTGGGAGGTCCCAATTCCCGACCTCCGGATAGGTAGTGTCCTAGCCATGCTGATCGCCAACATCGCCCCGAGGTCCATGGGCAAGACCACCGACACAGGGTGGACGCTCCACGCCCTCTACGAAGCCGAAGCACCCGACGGGACCAAGAAGTACAAGCCCCGCGGCTACGACTCCGACCACTCCCGCCAGCTCCACACCTGGGCAACCGGCCCCGGCGAGTTCCCCATGCCAGTCGAACTCGCCGCCAGCGCCCGGTTTCACCGCGAAGTCCACCCACCCGAAGGCTGGATCAGCGTGGTCGACTGTGGCCACACCGAGAACCACCCCGACATCACCGACAGCGTGCTGCGCGTCGCCGATCTGGTGATCCTCCATCTCACGCCAAGCACCGCCGACATCCAGCGCGTTGTTGACCCGCCTGTTGGCGTACCGATCGCCGACATGGTCGCCCGCTCCGCAGCCCTTCGCCCCGACGGGACTGCGCCGCCGGCCTGGGCTCTGCTCAACCGCGTGGTGCCGCCTCGCATGGAGGCCGGGGTGAAGCGCGAGGCCAAGTCCACCGTGGACGCCCGCGACTGGCTGGAGTCGGAGGGCTGGAAGGTACTCGACACGACCATCCGGACCGTGGAGGACTTCAAGCAGAGCATTGGCCAGCCCATCACCGACGCCAGCTCCACCGAGTTCGGCGACCTCATCCGCGAGCTGGAGAACAGGGGACTGCTGAAGTGACACCGCCACGCCGACGCGGAGGCATGGCAGCCGCCCGGGAACGCATGCAGGGGAGCAGCACCGCCACCACGACCGCCGAGGAGCCGGCCCCGGTCCCTGCTCAGGCGCCAGCTCCTGCCGTCGACCCGTTCGCTCCGCCCACCGAGACCGGCCGTCCGCAGCCCCTCACCCCGGACGTCATTCCGGACCCGCCGGCCACGCCGCGCGCGGAGACGGACAACAGCGCGCTCAGCCCTGAGGAGCGCGCGGATTACGCCGCATGCGAGCGGGCACTGGACCATTACTCACAAGCGACCTGGATGTACGGGAAAGCACTCCAGGCAATCCGTGACTCGCGCTATTACCGCGAGGAATTTGGCACATGGGTCGAATTCCTCGAAGTACGCCGAGGCATCAGCGAATCCCACGCTCACCGCTTCATCGAAGAATGGCCACTGGCACAGGCGCTCTCCCAAACGCTGGGCAAGCCCGCCGTGCAAAACCACGTCACACACCTGCTACCTGCGGCCAAGGCGTACGGAATCAACGTGGCGCTGGACTACTACCAGCTCATGCAGAGCCGCGCCGAGAGTCAGGGCGTCCGGCTGGTGGGCAAGCACGTCCACGCACTTGTAAGGCTGCTCATCGCGCAGGCGGGCCGTAAGGCCGAGCCTGACCAGCTCCAGGAGACCGCGCAGGCTATCGTCCAGGCCGCCGAGGAGCTCGCCCCGGCGCCTATCACCGCCCCTGCGGACTCGGCGTCACCGAAGGAGCTGGAGGCAGCCCCGGCGGCGCGTCCAGCACGTACCGCCCTTCATGACCTGGAAGCCGCGCTGGACGACATGCGGCGCGTGATGCGGGCACTGCGTCCCTCAGCTGTCCAACAGGCCCGAGAGGAAGACCAGGAGCGGACGGAAAGGATCTGGGAGGACCTGAAAGCCGAGATCAGGAGCGCAGATCAGCGAATCCGCCGCCAGGAAAAGAAATTGAGCCAGAAGAAACAGAATCCTGCGTCAACTCCGGATTCATCGGCGAGAATTCCGGATGCAGAATCCAGCGAAGATGGCGCCGCATCAAATGGGAATTGAGGCAAGGGGCGACAGAAGCCCCCTGCCTCGCGTCTTGGTGGTGTAGACCTGTTGGCCGGGTGGGTTTGGGTGG
>NZ_JAVREL010000033.1:0-68558 GCF_031845365.1 Streptomyces litchfieldiae | reverse complement strand
GCGTCATCAGCGGTGCTGGGTCCACAAGGCCCGAAATGTGACGAACGCCCTGCCGAAGTCCGCGCAGCCCGGCGCGACGAAGGCGATGCAGGAGATCTACAACGCCGAGGACCGCGCCCACGCCGAGAAGGCGATCGAGGCCTTCACGAAGACCTACGGCGCGAAGTGGCCCAAGGCCGTCGCGAAGATCACCGACGACGCCGAGGAACTGCTGGCGTTCTACGACTTCCCGGCCGAGCATTGGATCCATCTCAGGACGACAAACCCGATCGAGTCGACCTTCAGCTCGGTGAAACTCCGGACGAAGGTCACTCGCGGCGCGGGCAGCCCGGCCGCCGCGCTGGCAATGGTGTTCAAGCTCGTCGAGTCCGCCCAGGAACGCTGGCGAGCGGTCACCGCACCCCACCTCGTCGCCCTCGTCCGCGCAGGCGCGAAGTTCGAGAACGGAATCCTCGTCGAACGCGAGGAAGCTCACGCAGCCTGAACTACCTCATGATCCACAGGTATTGACAATTGCTCTGGTGGCGGCGAGCCAGGATTCGCCGGGGCTGTGGCCGGAGCCGGCGTATTGCCAGTCGGCGAGGATGAGCACGGTTTCCTGGTCTTCGGGGAGGCCGAGGAGTTGGCGTTGTTCGGTGGCGCGGTAGTCGGCGCGTGCTTGGCGGAGGGCGCCGAGGGTGGTGGAGTAGCGGCGGGATTTGGTGGAGAAGTGGCCGCGGAAGCCGAGCATGTGGGCCCAGGCCCACAGCCGCCGTTCCGGGTAGGCGCGGTCGAGGTCACGGCAGGCCCGGATGAGTCGCCGGGTGTGATCAGGAATGTCGTGGCGGTCGAGTTCGGCGAGTTCGCCAATGCGGCGGTCGAGGGTGCCGGTGGTTTCTGCGGCTTTGGTGGCGTACTTGGCGACGTAGGAGGCCACGGCCTGTTCGGTCAGCTCCTCACCGGCGCCCAGAGCCTTGATGGGGCGGATGTCGAGCTGTTCCCCGAAGCGCAGGGTGCGGGCGGGTTGGCCGCCGGTGCGGGGGGTGGTCACGGTGGTGTAGTGGTGGATGGCTGCGGCTTTCACGGCGTCGGTGAGGAGGGTGTGGGTGGCCCAGGCGGGCGGAGGGTCATCAGCGCCGGCGGGTCCGTCGATGCGGATGACGGCGTGGAAGTGGACGGCGCCGCGGCGCTGGAATTCGGCGACCTTGCCGTAGGAGATGCGGCAGACCTCTTTCAGCTCTCGCTGTGACAGTCCGGCGCGGGCGGCTACTTCGCGGCGCAGGCGGTTGGTGTAGCGGCGCCACAGGTCGCCGGCGTGGTTGTTGAACAGCACGGCCGCCGGGTAGTCGTAGGTGTCCGGATCCAGCGGTGTGCCGAGCTGGGGGGAGTCTTCGGGGTGTGTGGTGCCGCAGCGGCAGGGCCGGTTGCCGGGCCGGTTGTGGACCGGGCCGAAGGAGGGCGCGGTGAAGGTGGCGAAGACCCGGGGGTGGTCCCGCACGGTGGCGGGGACGCCCTTGGTGTCGTCTCCGGCAAGGCCGGCGCGGATCAGGTGGTAGGTGTCGCCGGCGTAGGTGTAGGCGCAGGCCGGGCAGCGGGAAGCGCGGCGGTTGCCGCAGGCGATCCGCAGCCTGCCGCCCGGCTCGGTGGCGGTGCTGTACTCGTGGAGGATCTCGCCCGTGGCGAGGTCTTTGGTGCGGGTCCAGCCGCTCAGGTGCAGGGGGCTGGCGCAGCCGCCGGTGCGGCGGATCTGTTCTTTCCAGCGGTCGAAGCCGGGATCCCCGGTCACCCTCAGCGCGTCGGCGAGGGTGACCGGGTCCGGGACCGCCAGGGTGGCGGTGTCAGGCACAGGCCGTCTCCTGCCGCACGGGGTGCTGGGCGAGGAATTCCCGGGCGATGTGGCGGGTGTAGGCGGGCGGGATGGCTTCCCGCAGGCCCTCGCGGGTAGCCCAGGGCATTTCCATGACCTCGCGGGCAAGGGGAACGTTGGAGAAGTTGCCGACGATGTGCATGAACTCGCCCTCACGCACGGGCCGCCCCATCTTGGCGTTGGGCGCCAGGTGCCTGGGGTGGTGCGGCACCCCCACGGGGAATGAGGTCTCGAACCGGCGATGACGGTAGGTGCGCCGCCCGAACATGGAGCCGCACAGTTCCACCGGGGCCAGCAGCGGGGCGCCAGGCACGTTCTCGATCACGTAGGGACGGCCGGTGGCCACGAGCAGGGCCCGCAGGGGTTCGATCACGTCGGGGTGTTCCCTGCCCCGGATCTGCTGGGCCTTGGTGTAGCGCTGGCACGGCGGAGAAGCGTGGATCAGGTCGAATTCCCCGCCGAAGGCTTCCAGGAACTCCAGGGCATCAGCCTGGAAGAACAGGTAGGGGTAGCGGGGCTGCGGGGCCAGATCAACGCCGGTCACCTCGAATCCGGCATCGTGGTAGCCCTTGGCGGCGCCGCCCGGTCCGTTGTGACGGCAGGCGCTGTGTCCCACACAGGTCATGTCGCTTTACGCGAGGGTCGAGAGTCCCTGTTGTGTCGCGTTGCAGCGAAGCATGTTGTCTCTTTGTCCTGCGCGACTGCGTGACTGAGATCACGTCTGCGTGGGGGTGCTACGTCAGCTGGAACGATAGGTGAAGGTGTGGGTTCTGGCACAGGGGCCTTCCGTGTAGGGGGCGTTGGGGCTATCAGTGGTGCGGATGGCCAGGGAACGTTCACGTTGCCGCTGACGGTGAGCAGCACTATCTGTGACAGGCGCGGAGCGCCTGAGCGGCGCATATCTTCGGCGTATCGAAAAGCGGATACGCGCCGGCAACACAGGGCCGACTTGACTGGCGTCATGTCCTACCGCGAACCAGCACCCCTGTCCCTCCCTGTGACGCTGACCGTCGCGCCGATCAGCGACGCCGAACACCTGGCCTTCGTGCGGGCGCGGCGGTCGGTGAACTTTGTGCAGACCCCGGCGTGGGGGCGGGTGAAGACGGAGTGGCGCAGTGAGTCGCTCGGATGGTTCGACGGCGGACGGCTTGTGGGGGCGGGGCTTGTCCTTCACCGGCCGGTACCGGGGCTGTCGCGGTTCACGCTCGCGTATCTGCCGTGGGGTCCTGACATCGACTGGTCCGGGGACATCGGTGCGTGGCTCGACCCGCTGGCGGCATATCTCAAGGCCCGCGGCGCGTTCGCGATCCGGCTGTGCCCGCCGGTGCGGACGCACACCTGGGATGCGGCGCAGGTCAAGGACGGCGTGGCCGATCCGGGGGTGCGGCGGCTCACCAGACTGCCCGACGGGCACGTCGATCCGATCGGTGCCGAGGTGAGCCGACGGCTCCGGGCGGCCGGCTGGCTGCCGCAGAGCCCTGAGGACGGGTTCGGGGCCGGCCAGCCGCAGTTCACGTACGAGGTGCCGCTGGCGGGAAGGTCCGAGGACGACGTCCTGAAGGGCATGAACCAGCAGTGGCGCCGCAACATCAAGAAGGCCGCGAAGACGGGGGTCGAGGTCACGGTCGGTGCCGAGTCGGACCTCGCGGCGTTCCACGAGCTGTACGTGCACACCGCCGCGCGCGACGGATTCACGCCGCGGCCGCCAGCGTACTTCGAGACAATGTTCGCGGAGTTGAGCGCCGAGGATCCCGGGCGGATCGCGCTCTATCTGGCGTGCCACGAGGGCGAGTTGGTGGCCGCCACGATCCTGGTGCGGGTCGGCGCGCACGCCTGGTACGTGTACGGCGCCTCGTCGAGGGCCAAGCGTGAGGTGCGGGGTTCCAACGCGTGCCAGTGGGCGATGATCCGTGACGCCTTGGCGGCGGGCTGCGATGTGTACGACCTGCGGGGCATCACGCCGACGCTCGACGCCGCTGATCCGCAGGTGGGCCTGATCCGGTTCAAGGTCGGCACCGGGGGGCGGGCGGTGCGGTACGTCGGGGAGTGGGATCTGCCGCTGCGACCGCTGGTCTACCGCGCGTTCGACCTGTACATGCGGCGGCGCGGGCGCTGAGCCCCGCGCTGCGCGGTTACCCGAGTGCGGCGGCCACCTCGTCGAGGCGGGCGCCGCGCGACGCCTTCACAAGGACGATGTCGCCGCCGGTTAGGATCTCGCGCAGCCAGTCGACGGCCGCTCGGTTGTCGGTGAACGCGATCGCCCGCTCCCCTGCGGCGTCGGCGACGGGACGGGCGGTTCCGCCGACGACGGCCACCAGGTCGGCGCGCGCGGCTGCGTATTCGCCCACCGCTCGGTGTTCGGCCTCGCTGTCGGCGCCGAGTTCGAGCATCGCGCCGAGTACGGCGATACGGCGGCGGCCTGCGATGGCTGCGAGCGTGTCCAGGGCGGCTCGGGTGGAGTCGGGGTTGGCGTTGTAGGAGTCGTTGAGCAGGGTCGCGCCGCAGGCCAGGGTGCGGAGCTCCATGCGCCACCTGGACAGTGAGGCGGTGCTGAGGGCCACCGCCGAGGTGACCAGGGGGATGCCGGCCGCGAGTCCCGCCGCGGCGGCGGCCGCCGCGTTGAGTGCCTGGTGGGCGCCCACGAGCGGCAGCGTGACACGGGCCGAGGCGCCGGAGGTGCGTAGCGTGAAGGTCGCCCGGCCCAGGCGGTCGAGGACCAGGTCCTGGATACGCACGTCGGCGTGTTCGGCGCGGCCGAAGGTCAGGACCGGCCCGTCGGTCAGCGCGCGCATCGCGACGACGCGGGGGTCGTCGGCGTTGAGGATGGCGGTGCCGCCGGGTGCGAGGCCGCGCACGAGTTCGCCCTTGGTCCGTGCAATGGCCGCGCGCGAGCCGAACTCCCCGATGTGGGCCTGGCCGACGTTGAGCACGACCGCGATGTCGGGTGCGACCAGGCCGGTGAGGTGGGCTATGTCGCCGAGGTGGCGGGCGCCCATTTCGAGGGCGAGGAAGCGGGTGTGCGCGTCGGCGCGCAGCATGGTTAGGGGCACGCCGAGTTCGTTGTTGTACGAACCGTGTGTGGCTACGGTCGGCCCGGCGCCCGAAAGGACCACGGACAGCAGGTCCTTGGTGCTGGTCTTGCCCTGCGAGCCCGTCACCGCGACGACGGTCAGCCGCTCGCGCAGCCGGGCCACGCCGTGGGCGGCGAGTGTCTGCAGTGCGGCCGGTACGTCGTCGACGACGACGGTGGGGAGCGGTGTCGGCCGCGAGCCGAGCACGGCGGTCGCACGGGTGCGGCTGGCGTAGTCGTGGCCGTCGACGCGCTCACCGGCCATGGCGACGAAGAGACCGCCCGGTTCGCCGTGCCGGCTGTCGAGTACGGCCGGCGCACTCACTGTGACGGTCGCGTCACCTGTGACCCGGCCGCCGACGAGCGCGGCGATCTCGGAGAGGGAGAGGGGGAGCGGGGCGAGGGATGGCTGGCTCTGCGTCATGGCTCCAGTGAAGGCGGCGGGGTGTTGCCGGCGCGTATGCGGTTTTCGATACGCCGGCGATACGTGGTGGGCTCTGGTGGGGGCTCGCCCTCGCCGCTCGGCGTCCGGGTACGGGCCGAGGCTCCGGCCGGACCGCCGGAGCCTCGCCGTATTCATCCCAGAATCACCTGTGTGATGGGAAAGTCGAAATAGGTGTCCGGGTAGGGCTCGTCCTTGACCGTGTAATGCCACCATTCGCAGGCGTAGGAGCTGAATCCGCTGTTCTCCATGATGGAGCGAAGGCGCCTGCGGTTGTCCGCCTCGGCCCGCGAGATTCCTTCCGCTCCGTGGTGCGAGACCGAGTCCATCAGATCGTGGTCGCCACCCATGGCGGCGAGGTCGCCGCTTTCCAGGTGGTACAGCGTCAGGTCGACGGTACTGCCGCGGGTGTGGCCCGACTTGGCGGCCACATATCCGTTCTCGAACATCTCGGGCCGGTCGATCTTGGGGTAGTGGCGGTGCTTGGTGCGGCCGTCCTCCGGCTGCTTGGACCAGCGCAGGAAAGAGTCCACGGCGCGTTGCGGGCGGTAGCCGTCCCAGAGGAGCAGGCCGAATCCGCGCGCGGCCGCCTCTTCTCGTGCGGTCTGCAATGCCGCGCACAGGGCCCTGGTGCCGACGATGCGATTGGCCAGGTATCCGTCGACCGGCTTTCCGGTGAAGTTGTCCCAGGTGGCGTACTTGGCGTCCCAGCGGACCCCAGGCATGTACTCGTCTATGAAGACGAAGTCGTTACGCATCGGCCGGCTCCGTCGGGGTCAGGGGCCGGTGCAGTGTCCCGGTCACCAGGCGGTCGATCACTTCTGACAGCGGAACCCCGGCGGCGGCCATCATCCTCGGATAGCGGCTGTACGAGGTCATGCCGGGGAAGGTGTTGACCTCGTTGAGGACGACCTGTCCGTCGTCCTTGAGGAACAGGTCCACGCGGGCGAGTCCGCTGCAGCCCAGGGCGCGGTAGACGGCCTTTGCCGTTTCCTGGACGCGTGCCCGGGATTCAGCCGGAATGTCGGCGGGGACGATCGGCGTCGAATTGTCGGAGCCGGTCTCGGGTTCGTCCTCCTGGTGGACCCGGAAGAATCCGTGGGACAGGGCGATGCGGTCGACTTCTCCCGCGGTCAGGTCCGTTCCGCAGCCCAGGATGGCGCAGCCGACCTCGCTGCCGACGACCGTCTCCTCGACCAGGACTTTCGTGTCGTACCGCCGGGCGACGTCCAGCGCGGCCGGCAGTTCTTCCGCATTCGCCACCTTGCTGACCCCGAAGGACGATCCCGAGCGGGCCGGCTTCACGAAGACGGGATAGGTGAGCCGGTCAGCGTCGATGTCCTCGCCTGCCGCGACCGTCCAGAAATTCGGCGTGGCGATTCCGGCGCTGGCAGCGACGACATAGGCGAGGGACTTGTCCATGCCCAGCGCGGAACTCTGGACGTCGCAGCCCACGTACGGGATTCCGGACAGCTCGAGCAGGCCCTGGATCGCGCCGTCCTCCCCGAGCTTGCCGTGCAGGACGGGCACCACGACATCCAGGCCGATCGTCTCGTACTTCCCCTGATCGAGGACGAGCAGTCCGCGCACGCCGCGGTCTGGGGACAGCGCGGCGGGCCGGTATGCGCCGCTCTCCCAGTCCGCGGCGGGGCCCTCGCAGAGTTTCCAGGCGCCGTTGCGCGTGATCCCGATGAAGTACGGCTCGTACGTGTCCGGGTCGAGGTTCCGCGCGATCTCCTGCGCGGACTTGATGGAGATGGGGTGTTCCTCCGAGCAGCCTCCGAAGAGGATTCCGACCTGAAGCTTGGCCTTAGGCATGCTGATTCCTGCTTTCGAATTCCAGGCAGTTGGTGATCGAGTTCTCGACCGTGTCGCTCAGGGCGCGGTCCGTGTAATACGCGGTGTGCGGACTGATGAACGCGTTCGGCATTTCCTGCAGCCGCAGCAGTGGCTTGCTGTCGATGGGCGCGTTCCGTCGGTCGGTGTAGAACACGCCTTCCTCGCCCTCGACGACGTCGAGGGCGACACCACCCAGGCGTCCGTCCTCCAGTGCCGCGACCAGCGCGGTCGTGTCGATGAGGGCACCGCGCCCGGTGTTGACCACGAACGCGCCGGGTTTCATCCGCTGGATGCGCTCACGGTCGAGAAGGTGGTGTGTCTCGGCGTTGAGCGGCGCATGGAGCGTGACGACGTCGCTCGACCTCAGCAATTCATCGAGCGACACCTCGTCGCCGGGGTCGCCGGATTCACCGGCACGATTTCCGTACGCCAATATCCGGCATCCGAATGCGCGGAGCCTTTCCATGACGGCCGTGCCGATGCGCCCCGTCCCGACCACGCCGACGGTCAGGTCGCGCAGCTCTTTCCCTCGTACGTCGTGCAGCCGGTAGTCGTGCACATCCGCGCGGCGGACGGTGGACTTGGCGTGGCGCACCGCCATCAGCAGCATCATCACCGTGTAGTCGGCGACGCTGTCGGGGGAATAGCAGACGTTCCCGACGGAAATGTCGATGCGGCCCGCATAATCCACGTCGATGTGGTCGTACCCGATGCTTCTTGTGGAGATGTAGGAGACGCCGACTCGGCTCAGCGCACGAAGTGTCGCCGGGGTGATCCGGGTCTTGTGTCCGACGCTGATGCACCGGTTTCCGGATGCCAGATGGGCGGTCTCCTCCGACACCGCGGATTCTGTGATCGTCAGCGTCACTCCGAATCGGGGCGCCAGCTCACGGAACCGTGCGGCTTCGTCCCGCCCGCATCCGAAAGCGGTGATTCCCACTGGTTCGCTGTAGGTCATGCCTCTATTCAAGGAAACAGGGTGTTGCCGGCGCGTATGCAGTTTTCGATACGCCGCTGATACGTTGTCGGCCCGCTTTGCCGGCCCGCGCGGTGTTCGCCCAGCAGGCCACCAGCCGGTCGCGGTGGCTGTTCGCGGTGAACGGCGCCACCCCGGCGGGCCGGTCCAGGTCGGCGGCCGTCCAGGCACGGCCGTCGAGCAGGGCTAGGCACATGGCGGCGCTGGTGCGATCCGTCAGCAGGGCACCCAAGGAGGCTAGATCGGGTTCTTCGGCGAAGGTGTCGGTGCTGGTCACCCGGCCATAGTCGGCGGGCGACGCTTCGACGCCGGCCGAAGGGCCTTGACCTCAGCGTCCTGGCCTATGACGGACGAAACCACCGTGCGATCCGGCCGAGAGCATCCTGTACTTCGGCATGCTCGTGGTCCTGTTGACCACCGAGAACGACGACGAAACCGCCAACACCGCCCCGATCTCCTCCGCTTGGGTTCTGGGCCAGAACGTGGTCCTTGGCCTCGGCGTTGCGAGCCGGACGCCGCGCAACCTCGCCGTACGCCCGAGCTGGTGCTCAACGTCGCCGTGCCGGACCTCTGGGAACAGGTGGAGCGCCGCGTCCCGCTCACCGGGGTCGACCCGGGGCCGGAGAGTAGGCGCGTGGTGTACCGGCACGAACCCGACAAGTTCGCGCCGCAGGCTTCATCCCCTCCGACGTCGATCTCGTGACCCCGCCACGCGTCACTGAGTACGTCCTACAGCTGGAGGCGCGCGCCTGCGCCCTCGTCGGGTGCGGAGGGCGGTTGCTTCAGTGTCGAGTGTGAGACGCCGCGCGTCCATGCCGCCCCCCGGGGTCTGGAACCCGCTGATTGACAACTTCCGCCGCTACCACGGCCTCTCCGCCGAGGTCGGACACGGCGTCCTGTCGGAGATCGCCGCTCGGACCGCGTGAGGTCGCCGAGGCACCGACCAGCGGCTGCGGTTTCGACTGGTCGCTGACGCCGGACGTCGCCATGGACCAGGTCGAGGGACGCCGGGGCGACGAGCGGCGTCCTGAAGGCCGGAACGGCGTACGTCAGCCACGGCATGGACAGCCCGCGCAACTGGCGGAGCGGCTGGCCGGAGCACGCCTCTCGGGATCGCGCTCGTTGCCCGGCTTCGACCAGGATCTGCTGGGCCGGGCCTGCTTCTACAAGAATGCTCACGATGCCGCGCAGCACGCGTGGGACATCCGGCAGATCCTGGCGTACGTCGACACGGCCGCACCACCCGCATAGTCGGCGGGGCGCATATCACGACCGCGGGGACGTGCGTGCGGGCAGTTCCACCGTGATGCGCAGGCCGCCGGTGTCGCGCGGGGTGAGGGTGAGGGTGCCGTCGTGTGCGCGAGTGATGGATGTGACGATGGCCAAGCCGAGGCCGACGCCCGTCTGGTTGGCGTGGATGCGCTCGGTGCCCCTCTGGAATGGTTCGGTGAGCGTCGAGACCAGGTGTGGAGGCAGTTTCTCGCCGGTGTTTTCGACCGTGAGTATCACGGTGCCGGAGTGGACGCCGGTAGTGACCCACACCCTGCCCTGTTCAGACAGATTGTGGACGATCGCGTTGTGCACGAGGTTCATGGTCAGTTGCAGCAGGAGCGCCGGCGATCCGCTCGCGGGGGTGATGTCGCCGCGGGTCTCGATGGTGACGCCGTTCTTTTCCGCGAGGGAGAGCAGCGTTTCGGTGGCTTCTTCCGCCATGAGGGACAGGTCGACCTGTTCCCGGGTGAAGGATCGCTGGTCGGCTCGGCTGAGCAAGAGCAACGCTTCAGTGAGGTCGATCGCTCGGGTATTGACAGCTTGGAGGCGGTCGAGGACTTCGCCGGTGTCGTGTGATGGATCGGTGCGGGCCACGTCGAGGAGTGACTTCGAGATGGCCAGCGGGGTGCGTAGTTCGTGCGAGGCGTTTGCCGCGAATCTCTGCTGCTCGGCGACGTGTGCTTCAAGCCGTGCGAGCATCGCGTCGAAGGCGTCGGCAAGTTCGCGGAACTCGTCCTGGCGGCCCGGCATCTGGATACGGTGCGAGAGCGATCCCGTAGCGGCCGTGCGGGTGGCGTTGGTGATGCGAGCCAGGGGGGCGAGCATACGACCGGCGAGGATCCATCCTCCCAGGAGACCGAACACGAGGAGGAACACCATTATTGCGGCTGCCGTTGGCGCGAAACCCTGCACGAAGTCGATGACCGGGTTTCTTTTCCATGCCCCCTGTTCGTTGGTTTGCAACCACCCCTGTTGCAGGAGGAACACTCCTGCGGCGGCGAGCGCCAAGGCACCGGCGAGCATGAGGAATCCGGCGTAGCTGAGGGTGAGCTTGAGGCGGACACTCAATCCAGGCGCTCTATCCATGGTTCTCTTCCCCGGCTCCGTCCTGCGGCTATGCATCGATTCGGTAGCCGACGCCGGAGACCGTGGCGATGATCCACGGCTCACCGAGACGCTTGCGCAGTGCTGAGACGGTGATTCGGACAGCATTGGTGAACGGATCGGCGTTCTCATCCCACGCGCGCTCCAGAAGTTCCTCGGCGCTGACGACACCGCCCTCGGCGGCGATGAGGACCTCGAGTACGGCGAACTGCTTGCGCGTCAGCGCGACGTAGCGGCCGTCCCGGTAGACCTCGCGTCGGAACGGATCCAGCCGCAGCCCTGCGATCTCACGGACCGGAGGCCGGCTGTGGGCACGCCTGCGGTCGAGTGCCCGGAGCCTGAGGACGAGTTCCTGCAGTTCGAACGGTTTCGTGAGGTAGTCGTCGGCGCCGAGTTCGAAGCCGGATGCCTTGTCGTCGAGGCGGTCGGCCGCGGTCAGCATGAGGATCGGCATGCCGCTGCCCGAGGCGACGATGCGTTTGGCGATCTCGTCACCGGAAGGGCCGGGGATGTCGCGGTCGAGGACGGCGATGTCGTATCTGTTGATGCTCAGCATTTCCAGGGCGATGTCGCCGTCGCCCGCGAGGTCGGCCGCGATGGCTTCCAGGCGCAGGCCATCGCGGATGGCTTCCGCCATATAGGGTTCGTCCTCGACGATCAGCACACGCATGCTCTCGATGTTACGAGCGGGCACATATCGTCCGCGTATCAAAAACCGCATACGCGTCGACAACACCGTGCCACCGTCTATTCAGTGCATCGCGACCGCCTTCAACGAGCATCCCGGGAAGGCATTCGGGGCCGTGACCTGCATGAACACCACGATCTGCCCATCGACGGGCCTTCGATCAACGTCACCCTTGAGGGGGCCGTTGGTGCGGACGGCGAGGGAACACGGCAGGCTACACCGACGGGCTCCCTCGCCGTGTCCGGACCCGTCCTAGATGTGGCTCAGCTGCACGATCCGTACGGGGCCGTCCCGGGGCGGGCGGCGGGCAGACGGCGGACGTTGCCGAGGGCTACGGCCTGTTCCCGTAGACGCACGATCTCGTCGTGCTGTGCGGCCAGGCGCGAGACGGCGAGTTCCTTGAACGTGGTGAGCTCGGCAATGGTCTCGTCCCGCTGAGCCAGGCGTTCCTTGAACTCGGCGACCTGGGCCTTGAGCCTTTCGATCTGCGCGATCCGCGGGTCGACGACCTCTCCGGCCTCCTGCAGAGCACGAAGGCGCCGCTCGAACTCTTCGGCGAGGTGCTGGTAGGGGCCCGGGCGGGTGGTGCCGTCACGGTTCTTCTTCGGATAGAACGCGGTGCGGGTCACACCGGCTTCGGCGGCCAGTGTCTTCAAGTCGCAGCTGCCGCCGGGCGGGAAGTCGCCCTTCAGGAGCCGATCCATCGCGGCTCGGACGGCCTCCTCGTTGCGGGCGCGGGTCTCTGCGCTGATTCGAGCCATTAAGTGGGGTTTCTCCTTACGCGGCAGCGGCGTCGATCGAGGCCAGGACCTTCACGTCCCGATCCAAGTCAGCCTGCAATCGGGCCTTTTCGGTCTTGTGGTTGCGGCCGATCGACCCGATGAAGACCTGCTTGGTCCGCACGCTCTCGGCCCACACCGGGCGGTGGCAGGGATGGTGAGTGGCCTGCGGGCAGCGGGCGGAATCGCACATGCCCGCCAGCGGCTTCGTCGCGTTCGGGGTGCCGGCCAGCTTCAGGCACAACGCCTTGGAGGGGTCGATGAACCAGCAGTAGTTCGCCACGCCCAGGTGCAGGACGTCGGCGATCTCGGCGAGGAGGGCTCTGACCTCCTGGTCGCTGCCGACGACCGTGGGGTCCTTGGCGGCGGCGCGGGCCAGCTTCCCGTCGACGCTGGCGAAGAAGCTGATCAGATCGCGGGCGCCGGGACCTGACGGCATCTCGCCTTGCTGATAGCGTCGGTATTCGGTCAGCACGAGGTCCTTGTTACGCTCCGCCTCCTCGGCGTTGACCTCCGCGAGGAACTTGGCCTGGGCCCCGCCCGGACGGGCCGCATATCCTTCCGTGGTCACCACGGACAAGTGCTTGAGCTGCACCTTTGCGGCCAACAGACCACCGGGACGGTAGGCGATCTCCAAGGCGAGTGTGCGCCTGAGCATCCTCGTCGTCAGTTGCCCTTCCGGGATCGGAGCCAGCCCCAGGACCTGTCCTGCGGGACCGTTGACCCACTGGCGGAACAGCGTGAAGCGGTTGTTGTCGAGTGGCGAGGTGAGCAGGGGGTCACCGATCTCGGCGTCCGGGCCCAGGAGTTGCTCGGCAACCTCGGCTGCCTGGTACGCCTCCCAGATCACGACCCACTCATCGGGAACGCCGCCGAGCGGTTTGCCCTTGATGACCCGGCTCGCCAGCTTGTACCTCCTCAGCCCCGGGCCGGACTCGATGGGGGGAACGCGGCATCCGACGTTCATCTCACGTAGTTCGCTCTGGCGCATGCCGGAAAGCGCCACGATGACCACGTGCGCGGCGGTTTTCACCACGCCGGTGAGTGCCCGTAGGCCGCGCTCGGACAGCGGCCCCGACCAGGGCACCTCTCCATGGCCGTCGGCTCGCTCCACCATGCTGGCGTCGCGGCAGAAGGGTTCCTCGATTCCAACGGCAGCTACCGCCGCTTCCAGCATGTCGCGCACCAACGACAGCTCGGAAGGGAGGATTTCCCTCTGACCGGCTTCTGCGGCGAGCGCGTAGAGGTTGACCTGACTCAACGGGTCGTCGTGGCTGATCCACTTCCGGGCCTTGGCCCAGTTGACGTTCCGGTCGAAGGGGCGCTGCTCTTCGACATGGCGGCGAATGACCGCCCCGAGTTCGTCCAGATCGATACGTGTTGCGGGCAGCGTTGCCCGATGGGCGACATAGCGCCGCTTGGCGCCAAGTTCACGGAGCAGGGGCGGGGCCAGGGTCTGGACGAGGTAGAGGGCTGCACTCAGGAGCGGCTGGAACGTCGGATCCGCGACCGGCGGCGTCTTGTTCGCGTTGCCGCTGGGCTTGCTGGTGGCCTGTCCCGGGAACGGCCGTAGCCCGGGGTGGTAGCGGTCGGTGCTGAACAACTCGCCGTAGCGGGCCAGCCCGATGATCGTCAGCTCGACCGCTCTGCGGACGCTGGGGCGATCATGTGTCTTCTTGCCGTTAGGGCGGTGGGTGGCGCGGTACTGGGCGAAGGACTTGCAGTGGTGTTCGGTGACCTCGCCGAGTTCGGTGACCCCCTGGGCGGTCAGCCAGTTCAACCACCGGACCAGTTCCAGCAGCTCAGCGTAGAGGCCGTTGACGACACGGACCGTCCGGTTGGCGTACGGCAGCGTCCGGACCGCCTCGTGCCCGGGGGCCATCTGGGCGGCGATGTACTCCTTGGCGACCGTCTTCCACCGCGCATTGATGATCCCCGAGAAGTCCAGGCGCCGTGCGCACTTCGCCACGTAGGCGGGAATCCCAATGACCTGGGTGAACACCCACACGTCGTCCTCGAAGACCGAGCGGGCCGCCCCGATGGGCAGGACGAAGCCAGCCAGGCCGCAGATGTCCGCCCCGGCGAAGGGCGACGGTGCGGCTCCGTGCAGCGGTGCCTCGGTCAGGGATGTGGTGCTCACAGGGTGCTCTCCTCGGGCAGGAGCGGTATCTCGGCGTCGGTGTCGGTGACCTGAGCGGCAGCCGCGGCGAGCTGCGTGGGGTCGTACTTGATCAGGACGTCCTCGATGCGCTGGGCGTAGTGGCCGAAGACGGCCATGAACTGCGCGGCGGGCATCTGCTGCCACTGCCTGGCGAAGAACGCCTTCATGCGCAGGAGGTTCGCCGCGTGGCGCGGTGTGAACAGGGCGAGTGGACACAGCAGGCACACCCAGGGGCGGGCCGGGCACGGCTGTCCCTTCGGGCCGTGCACGCCGGCGGTCGGATCGGCGCAGGACGCCACGAACACATCGCGCTGGCCACCCACGAGTTCAGCGATCGCCCGATCGTCCAACTCAAGTTCGCTGACCAGCTGCGGGAACTGACGGGCCAGGTCGGCGACCTGCTCGTCCGACAGCACCATGGGCGGTTGACCCCTGCGGAGCAGATCGCCTTGGGCCTGCTCGACGATGTCTTCCAGCGCGTTCTGCTGGGCCTCGGTCATGGAGGACAGGTAGTGGTCGCCTTCCACTCCCGGGGTGTGGTTGGGGTCGATCGTCGAGCGCCGGCTACCGATCCAGGAAGAGCGGTCCCGGTGTGACTCGAACGTCGTGCGGATCCGGTGACGGTGCACTGTCACCGGTGCCCCGTTGGCGTCGATCACTCCCGAATTCCGGGACCAGTCGACGACGGTGGACTTGTAGGGGCGCCCGTACCGCCACGGCCCGAGGCCCTCCTCGCCTGTGCGACGCGAGGTGTAGGCGAGCCACAGCCATAGCCCGTTGCGCAGCTGCGGTGGGCAGTGTGACCTCGCCAGTTCGGCATACTCGAGCCACCGTTCCAGCAGCCGTACCGCCTTGCCTGGCAGCGTGATGCTCTCCTCGGACGTACGGCCCTTGATGTATCGGACCAGGACGGTGCTGTCGCCGGCCCAGTCAAGTCCGTCGATGCCCAGATCGGCGATGCCGTCCGGCACGATGCCGCTGTACACGCCGAACAGCACTTGGTAGGCGATGACGACACGGGGGCTGGGGAAGAGCGTTTCGCGTGCTTCCACGAAGAAGCGCTGACGGTCACGGCCGATCCGAAAGCGCATCTGCTCGTGCGACAATCCGGCGCGTTCACCCAACTCCCGTGTCGTCACCGGGCCGTGGTGCACCATCAACCAGAAGATGTTCTCTCTGGTCCAGCCGTGCACGTAGGGGTCCTGGCCGGCCTCTGCCGTTGCTCTGGCCGCTCGGTACGCAGCCCATGACTCCTTGGCTATCGTTCGGGCTGCACGAGTCAGCCCTGCCCAGGCAACTTCGTCGTAGGGCGGCAGCGGTTCACTGTTCGGGTGCCGGTTGTAAAGACGCCCTTGGACAAGCTCCCGGACATCTGACGCCAGCACGGGAGTCTCGGCGTCCAGGGCGGCGAGCATGCGGCGGCTCTCCGACTCCCGTCGATTTCCCGCCTCCCACCACAGGGCTGCGAGTCCCGTGCGGGTCAGCTCGGCCGCTCCGCCCCGATGACCGCGCTTCGCCAGTTCGCCGACGAACCAGTCGATGGTCCCCTTGTACTTCTCCGCGGTCCGGTGTGAATCACCCGGGCCGTGTGGGTGCATGAGGTAGACCAGGCCCGTCAGCAACTCGCGGACCAGCACGGGGTTCATCGAGTCGTCGACGTTCAAGGTCGACGTGGTGCCGCGGGTGAACGTGCAGAACAGGCGCAGAGGGTTCTCCAGGATCTCCGCGGGCATCAGATATCGTCCTCGTCAAAGTTGTCGAACTCGGCATCGGCCTCGCGTTCGGCCTCGGCGAGCAGACCGTGGTCGTGGCCCGCACGCTCGTATGCCTCGCGGTAGATCCGGGTGGTGTCCAGGCGCCGGAGGTACACCTCCGTGGTGAGAGTGCTGGTATGACCGAGGAGGTCACGCAGGATCATCACCGGGTCGTTCTTGCGCAGGTAGAGCGCCAGGGCCGCGTCCGCGTCGGTGTCCCTGACGAGCTTCGCGACCTGGGCGTAATAGCCGCCGATCAGCATTTCGAGGGTCCTGATCGCGAACGTATGACGACATCGGTGCGGGGCCGTGTGCGGGAAACGCGGATCGAATCGATCCCTGATCCGCTCCGAGGTCCGCTTGAAGACCGTCGGCCAGTCGCGAAACGGACTCCCGTCACTCTGCACGGCCAGCAGCAGCGAGCCGCCGTCCGGCCGGACCAGACACCGGCGTTCCGGAGGCGTCAACTCGGCCCACAGCACGCGCTCGCCATCGACCCGGCCACCGACCTCGTCTGCCTCGGTCGCCACCAGAGGCGAACCCCATTTGGCCGGCGGTATCCATGACGAGCGAGTCACCGCCACGGCACGCTGCAGCCGCAAGTACTGGTGCAGCCGGGCGAGTGGGTCGTATGTCGTCCACGTGGTGCGGAACTTCCGACCCTTCGTGACTCCGGCCGGAACCGGCACCCAGATCGGCAGCGCGGTCCGGCGGGGCGGCAACGGCGGAACCTCGCACTCCAACATGTACGTGAACTCCTGGCGCCGCAGCCCGCTGGACAATACGTAGCCGCCCACCGCCGAGTTGCGTGCCGTCGTCCGGCCCCGGTAGAGAGCGTCCTCGGTGCCGTCCGGGCGCAGACCGCCCAGCCCCTTCAGGAACGTGTCCTCGAAGCCCTTCTCGAAGTACTTGATCGTCACGTGGGGCTTCGGCGTCCGCCGTTTGGAGAGGTTCACCGACTGCAGGCGCACCTGGTCGCCGTACGCCGTGACGGCCTGCTTGTAGGTGAACGGCACCGCGGTTGTGAGTTCTTCGTCCTCGGCCCACCCGTAGAACAGGGACAGGATGCTCATGTGCTGGTTCCAGGTGGATGCTGCGAACCGTTCCTTCAGTGGGCCGCACGCGCGGTGTACGGCGTAGGCGCTCAGACCGCGTCTCAACTCGCGTCGACTGTCAAAGAGCTGGATGCCCCGGCTGGCCAAGAAGAGCGTCCAGTCCCGCACAACCCGAACGTAGGTTTCCCAGGAATTCGGGGCCGGGCAGCCCTTCGCCGGGAGTTCCTGGGCCCACCGGTTGATCACGGTCGTGACGCGAGGACCGGCCGAGTCCTCGAAGAGGAGGTCGTCATCAAGCAGGATCGGCATCCGGTCCGGGATGACCGGTTGGCTCGATAGCCCCCAGGACTCCCAGGTGGCAGAGGAGAAGAACGTCATCAGCATGGCGGGGAACGTACCTATGCGACTCAAGTGGCTGCAAAGCGCAAACGCACAGGTCGCGAGGGCACGAGACGGCAATGAGACGCTGCAGTTCTGCTCACAGAATGGCAGCAGAACAAGTCCAGCACCCGCAGCCCGTTCCGGGGCACCGTGGCGTTCACTGCTGCACCTCCCCGGCGGCGGGCTGGGGGTGGGTCTCAAGCCAGGACTCCGCGCAGACCTTGTGGACGGGCTTGCCTCGGTCCGAGCGCAGCGGGGTGGGCTTGTGGCAGAGGACGCAGGGCTTGTCGCCGGAGTGGTCGAAGTGCTTGGCGTCGCGCCAGTTGAGCAGGGCCATCAGGCCACCACCGAGGACGCCGGCGCCGTGGTGCGGGCACTGGTGGCGTGGTTGGGGCAGGTGGTGGTGATGGTCTCGCGCGAGCCGTCCGGCAGTCGGCGGCCGGTGGTGATCGCGACGACGGGAAAGCCACCGCAGTGCCGGCATTCCTGCGTGTGGGCATGGGTGTGCTGGGGCATCATGGTCTCTCCTCACGGATCGTTTGGTTCGTGCAGGGCGAGGCCCACCGGGCGGCGGATACTTGGCGGTAGACAGCCGCCCGGGGGCCGGTCAGCGCTTGCGGCGGTTGCGTCCGCGTGCGCGGGGAATCGGGGGGATCGAGTCGTAGGCGTCCTGGCCCTGTTGGAAGGCGGACCAGTCCGCTTCGGCGATGCCGTGCTCACGCTCCACGGTCCGGATGATGCGGTTCATCTGCCGGCGGTCACGGTGGCGCCGGGCAATCGCATAGTCGCGGCCCAGCTCGACCAACTTCGGATCGGCAGGCGCGCTGCTGTCCCCGGTCTTCTTGCGGCTGAAGAACCCCATCGTCAGGGCCTCCTCTTGCGCCGGTCGGGCTTGGCCGAGTCGTTGGCCATGGACTTCAGCGACATGGCGACCATGGCCATGGCGACGGCCACCAGCGCCAGGGAGCCCGCGACGATGGCCACCGCCAGGAGCAGCGAGGTCAGGACCACGCCGATCGTGATCGTGAGGAACACCCCGCCGATCACGACGACAAGGACGCCGCCGGTGGAGATGTGAATCTGGGGCCGCTGGCCGGCCGGGACCGGGGCGGGATCATGGGTGCAGCCGCAGACCTGCCCGGACAGCACCGGCGCCGGCAGATGCGAGACGTGCGGGTCTCCCAGTCCGGGCACGGTCAGGTGGTCGAGGTAGTGAGGGGTCGGGTTGTGGTGGTGCATGGTTGTTTCCTCCCTTCCGGGGGTCAGGTGGGGTTGCAGCGGTGGGCGGTCGAGGCCAGTTCGGCCGCTTCTTCGGTGGTGTAGTGGGCGGACCAGCCGCAGCCGTCGCGCGTGCAGGCGGCGAGGTAGCCGTTGCGGCGGGTACGCCGGTCGGTGTTCGGCGCGACTTCCACCGGGCCGATACGGCGACGGCGCCAGGTCTTGAAGACCATGCGGTTCACCTCCTCTCAGGCAGTCAGGTGGGTGGCCAGGGCAGCGGCCATCGGGGCGGGAAGCCCCAGGCGCGCGGCCAAGGTGGCGGGGTCGATCGGCTTGCCCGTGCTGGACTCGTGGGCAGCGGCGAGCTTCTTCGCGTGGTCGATCAGGGCCGGGGGCACGTTCACCGCCGGCGGGGCAGGAGGCGCGGAAGGTGCTTCCTCGGCGGGCGCGGTGGGCAGCGAGGGCACCGGCTCGGGTGCCGTGGCGACGGTCGGCTCGGGCCGGTCGAGGGTGATCACCGGCGCCGGATCCTCGCGGGCAGCCTCGGGGGCCGGTTCCCGCTTCCGGGGAGGCGCCTTGTGGGCCAGGAGGGTGCCGCCGAAGAACGCCACGGCCGGCCAGCCGGCGACCAGAACGTTCAACCAGGTGGGCACGTCGTTCAGGTCGAGCACGCCGGCGGTTGCGATGTTGGCACCCAGCGAGGCCGCGAGAGCGGTCAGGAACCAGAACCATCCGGCCGCTTTCGCCCTGCCCTCACGCAGGCACCGCCAAGCGGCCACCAACAGCAGATCGACCGAGACCGGATAGGCCCAGGACTTCCAGCCGTGCTGTCCGGCCGCTTCGGCAAGGTCATGAATGTGTGCGAAGGACAGCGCGCCCGCGATGACCGCCTGGATCAACACCGCGTCGATACGCCCCAGGGTCCGTTTCACCGCCCTGCCTCCTTTCCGGATATCGCTTGGCCTGTCTCATCGGCACGGGGAGGCCATTCCGCCGTGGACACCCCCGAAGGGGTGTTTCGACTATTCGCTGGAGGCGAGGCCCGAGCCCATGCAGGCCAGGCAGATACCGGACTGCTGTCCCACGACACGGCGCTTCCGGCCGACGCGGACGGTCACCGGAACCTCGCCCTTGCCCTCGCAGGCCGAGCATTTCGCCGGGGTGGGCGCCTTCTTGCGCCCGGTGTTCTTCCGGGCCGCCATTACCCCCGCCCCCACTTCTTCCGCTTGGGCTGAGCCGTGTTCGCGGCGGCGTTTCCCGACGCCTGCTGATACGCGGCCCGATAGAACGGCAAGCTGCCCTGCGACGGGTTGGACGGGTCCGAGGAAATGGCATCGATCCTGGACGCCAGACCATCCGCCCGATACTGCTCCGATTCGGCGAACGCCTCATTCGGAAGCGGCTCCTTCTTTCCGAATCCAAACGCCATCAGGACACCCCCTCAATGCACGAGAAGTCCCGGCGGTTTTCCTCGCGGTTCGTCATTCACCTTTCTCTTTTCTCGAATTGCGCCTGTTTCAGGCATGGATCGGGTAGGGACGCGGCGCGATATTCCGGTCACGCCAACCGGGAAAGAACTTCGTGTCAGGCCGCTTCGGAGACCGCCGGAACGGAGGACTCGGCCAGGGAGATGCCGGCCACGGACGGGCGCCAGCGGGCCAGTTCGGGAATGTCCGGGGTGAGATCGGCGTGGGCGTTGCAGACGTTCGCCGCCGCACGCATCGAGGTCTTCGGGGTGCGGATCATCGACCAGCCGCCCGAGGAGGAGGCGACCACCGCCGCACCGGGCCGGTTGTCCGGGATCTGCATGCACGCCAGGACCGCGCCGGGGGCGATGTCGCCGAACGCCATCTTGGCCGTGCCCTCATCGTTCACCCGGTGCGAGACACGGCCCGAGAGCTGAGCCCGCAAGGTCGTGATCCCCTTGCCGAGATCGGCCCCAAAGCGCTGCCCACACAACTCCAGATAGATGCCGGCCGCCCGCCCGAGCTGAGCCAGCCGCACCAGCGCGGTGATGATCTGATCCCGGCGCTTCTCCTCCTCCTTGGAACCGGAGGAGACCAGCGACAACTCCGCAATCTCATCGATCACCACCACCACGAGAGCCGGCCGCTTCTCCTCCGGCAGCCCCCAAATATCGGCCGTGATCTCCGCGTCCGGGACATCGGCGGTGATGCGCTGCTCGGCCCGGATCACCTGATACGTCTCGGCCATCCGCCCAAGCAGCGCTTCCAGCAGCGCCAGCGCGTCATCCGGGTTGTCCACCAGCGCGGAGAACCGCCGCGCCAGCGGGGCGAGTTCCACGCCCTCCTTGCAGTCCACCCCGACCAGCGCGACGTTCGGCAGCTTGGCCAGCCCCATCACCAACCGGCGCTGATAGACGGACTTGCCGGACTGCGTGGCGCCCAGGTTCAGCGCGTGGGGTGTCTGCCGGTAGTCCCGCCAGTGGACCGAGCCGTCCTCACGAAGGGCCATCGGCACCCGCAGACCGCTGGTCGGCTTCACTCGGGGCATCTGCACCCGCCGCAGCACGTCGTAGCCGGTCATCCGCAACTCGACGACACCGGCGCGGAGTTCGCGGACGACGACCTGCTGCATGGCGAAGGAGTGCCGCAGGCGATCCGCCGCCGTGGCGAAGTCGTGCGTGTCCTGCCCCGGACGCAGCCGCACCCTGCCCACCAGACCCGTGCGGGTCACCCGCAGCCGCACCAGCCGGGGCACCCGGGGCGCCGGCGCCGGACGATGCGCCATCCTCGCCACCGTCAGCCGGAAACGCGTCGGGGCGACAACGAGTTCGCAGGCTTCCATCACCGAGCCCCACCGGACCCGCAGCCGCACAGCGGCCACCGGCCCGGAGATACCCCTCCAGTACCAGGCCGGGCGACGCCACCGCATCAACCCCAACCCACCGGCCACAAGGCCAGGAACAATCAGCGGCTCCACGTCACGCACCCCCTTCACGGGCGCGATCCGAGTCGCTGACCAGGCCGGAAGCGGCAAACGCCGTCACCTGGAAGCCTCGCCATTCGCCCCTGACGCTGAAGAACCACTCACCACTCGGCATGCGAACAGCCCGGGCGTGCTGTCCGAGACGTTCCGCAACACGCGCCACGCTGGGGAACATCACCGCCGCCGGCAAGTGACTGAACTGAACCGACAGCGCCCCCTCACCACACGTCACCGACGCCTCGGGCAGACCCTCGAAGCTCTCCAGGAACTCCGCCGCCGCCCGCAGAACGAAGATCGCGCCGGACACACGCCGGCCAACCGCCGCTCCCACGTCAACCCAACTTCGTGATCGCCATGGCGCGGAACGCGATCCCGTGCCGCTTCTGACCGTTGAACTCGTTCTCCCAGTCACGCGCCCGCAGACCCGTCACCGCCACCGGCGTACCCGGGGCCAGGTCCCCCGTGACGCCGGTCTCCGGAACACTCACCTGGTACAGGTCACCCTGACCCTCATCCGACACCAGCAGGCCCACCGTCATGAGCTTCGCGCCGGTCTCGTTGTCGATGGCCGCTTCACCCGTCTTGCGATTCGCCAGCTTCGGCGCCGGCGCCGTCGCCACAAACACCACGGCCGTGGAGAGATCAATCTTGAAAGACGCCATGCCGCGTCCCCTTCGTTCCGCAGGTAGCCACCAGTCACAGGTAGCAGGTTCACTACGACCGTACTCGCAGTTTTTCTGCGAGTCAAGTTTTTCTGTGGCTCGCAGTCGGGCAGCGAGTCTGCGAGAATGTCTGCGACTGAGAGGAGTCAAGATGAGTGAGGGTTTCGCCCTTTACGTCCGGTTCACGCTTCGCGACGAGCAAGCGGCAGCGGCCTTCGATGGCCTGTGCGTCCGGACCCTCCAAGGCATCCAGGAGGAGCCAGGAACGCTGACCTACGTCAGCCATGTACCGATCGATGAACCATTGGTGCGGGTGTTTTACGAGCTCTACGAGGACCGCGCGGCCTTCGAAGCGCACGAAGCGCAACCGCACGTCAGAAGCTTCCTGAAGGAGAGAGAGCAGTACCTTGCCGGTGTCGAGGTGACGTTCCTCGATGCCATAGGCGGGAAGGGGACGACGAGCGGATGACATCAGATGAGCAGCGCGCTTTCGGAGCCCGCGTTGCGGAGCTACGCAACGATCGCGGTCTCACTCAAAGTGAACTCGCGGCATCCATCGGCCGTACAGCAAGTTGGCTCTCTCAGGTCGAACGGGGCATCCAGCCCGTCAACCGTCTGCCAGTTCTGCGCCTGTTGGCCGATGGGCTCGGGGTACCCCTGCAAGCACTACAGGCAGACGCCCCAACCGCGCCGACTCGAACGGAGGCATCTGAGGAACTAAAGCCCAACGACCTGGACCACGCGAGGCTTGTGATCTCAGGACACCCGGCGCCTGACGTTCTACTCCAACCGCGCGACGACTTCCGTCCGGAAACATTGCGTGATCTGCGGACGGCAGTCGAAAAAGTCTGGGAATTGACGCATAGTAATCAATTCGCCCAGCTCAGCGCGACACTCGGCCCGCTCTTGCCCCGTCTCGAACGTGCTTCTCGGACCGCTTCTGAACAGCATCGCCCAGAGCTCAACGCGCTGCTAGCTCGCACCTACCAGGCGCTAGCCGCCGCATTCGTTCGACAGGATGAAGCCGATGCCGCCTGGGTAGCCGCGGACCGTGCCATTCGGGCTGCCGAACTTGCAGACAAGCCGTTGGACGCCTTGGCGAGCACCTACCGACTTGCGCAAGCATTCGTACGACTGAAGCGCCTCGACCAAGCCGAGCACGTGGCAACACGAGCGGTGGAAGCCCTCCAGAGACGCGTTGGCGACAGCGATGGCACGCCTGAGGAGTTGTCGGTCCTGGGCTCCCTCCAACTACTTCTCGCTACCGTGTATGCGCGCGCAGGAGAGCGAACGTCCTCACGGGATCAGATCGCACATGCCCGTGCCACCGCCAAGCGGCTCAACCAGGACCGCAACGACTTCAACCTTGAGTTCGGACCAACGAACGTCGAGATCCAAGCCGTCTCGACGGCGGTCGAACTTGGCGATGCTGGAGAAGCTCTGGATGTTGGTGAACACATCGACGCATCCGGACTTTCCATTGAACGCCAAGCACGGCTCTTGATGGATTTGGGCAGGGCCCATGCCCAGCGGCGCCAGTTCAGCAACTCACTAGACTGCCTTCTGAAGGCCGAAAAGATCGCTCCTGAGATGATTCGCAGTCATGTCGCTGCCAGGAATGTGATCCGCGAACTGATGCTCGTTGCCGGCCGCAAGGCGTCGCCTGAACTGCGATCCCTTGCCGAAAGGTCAGACGCGACCCCCTAGGGCACCCGCGGTACAACCTTCTCTACTTCATCAAGGCTCCCTCCCCTGGCGGGGAGGGAGGGGGTGGGGAGGGTTCTTGCGGGGGATGGTGGCGGCTGGTCTTCCAGAACCGGTCGCCTCGGGGGAGGAAGAGGGGGCGGAGGGGCCCCGGGTGCTCAGTGACTCACGACGGCGCCTGGTTCGGGGATGTCGCTGATGCGGCGGGAACCGCCGGGGGCAAGGAGGCTGGCCGCTTCCCGAGCCGGGACGGGCCCCGTGCCCTGCACGCCGTTGACCGGCGTCAATGGCTTCCTGAAAGCCACCGCTACGGATCACCCGACGGCCGGCCAAGCCGGCCATCGGGCACCGCGCCCACCGCCCGCCTCCTGTCTCCGCCCCGGCGTGCGGCGGCGCGGGCCCGTCGCACGACAACACTCCGATGATCCGCTACACGCTTTGCCCAGCCGGCCAACGCGAACCAGCAGGGAGGAATAGCCCTCCTCATGGGTACGCACCGCAACCGGCCCACCGGAAGCACCCGACAACCGCCACAAGCCCGAGCAGGACACGACGGAGACGGCAACAAGGGGACGCCGACACTCCCCAGGCGAGAACCCGGGAGAGCGGGAAGAAGGAGACGACAGGAAGGCGAGCAGGGCAAGGGTCAGAACAAGGGGGTGGCCGGGGCCGGCCGGCTCCGAGGCTTTAGGCAGCCACCTTGGGGCGAGCCTCTAAGATCGGGGCCCAGACCGGGCTATTGCGGGCAGGCGAGGAGCCAGCCCGGTTCGCGGCAAGCGTATGGGCCCCGATCTCTCGCCCCAAGGCAGCTCCCGCCCAAAGCCCCTCCACCAGCCTGGCGGACCACGTATCCCTTGGGACCACTTTGGGACCACACGCTGTGCGCGCCAGCGAACAACACGAGCTCAGCCGAACGACATGACGTGAGGCATATGCGCCCTGACCTGGTAAAACACCAACCGCGATGATCTGGGGGTCAAGGGGTCGTGGGTTCAAATCCCGCCGTCCCGACCGGGAAATAGCAGGTCAGGGGCCCATCTTCGCGGAGGATGGGCGCCTGATTCGCGTTAAGGGCGCAAACTCGGAGCCAGCTCGGAGTAGATCTTGAAGTGCTCTGCCCGGCGGATCACCGCTCCACGCTGTCCGCCCGCTCCGCAGAAGCCGCTCCAGCGCCGACACCGCCGAATGCGGCGCGAGCGCCAGGCGCGCGTCCAGCGTCGCCTCCCACTCCTCGGTCATCCGGCGCACCAGCCCAATGCGCATCGCGTCCGTCACATGTGCATAGTTTGCTGACACAGAGGTATCGGTATGCCCCATGCGCTCGTCCACCAGCACCTTGGGCGTCCCCCACTGCTCCGTGAGCGTCCGGTGCCCATGTCGCAGTCCGTGACGGGTCAGCCCGTCCTGAACGGACACCCAGCACGCTTCGGCCCGGTCCATGTTCCCCCTGCCGCGCAGGCTGGCTTGCCTTGAAGTTGCGACGGCCACCGTGATCGCCTGCGCGCTGACCGGTCGCCGCGTGCACCTGGTCCTCGGCGCCCGCCCTCTCCCGAACGAAGACCACGTCTGGACCGTCACCCCGGCCGGTGGGGCGGTCGGCGCACACGCCCCCGATCGCCCCTGGACCTCAGTTCACACCGCCCCTCAACTCCGCATCCACCGCAACCAGACGGGTGAAGCTCTGATCTCACTGAGGTTGACGCCATGCGGGTGTGATCAGCGGGAACGTCCGCACGGCGCGATCAAAACGCGTTGCCCGCAGCCGGGCGTGGACGCGCGGTTGGCTTACGTCCCGTCACCGCCCCAGGCCGGGCTGGTCGCGGGCCTCGTCGTGGGTTCGTCTTCGTGCGTGGGGTTGGTCTTTGTCCTGGTGGCCGGGCCCGAGGCTCGCCGAGCTGGGTCGGAGCAGCCGGCGTCGCCCTGGACTGGATCCTCGACGAAGCCCACGCCATCGGCGGCCGACACCGCAAATGGGTGCAAATACCTCTCGAAGAGGACGAGTTAGATACATTCGCTGGTCGTTGCCTGCAGGTAGTGCTCATACTGCCGCAATGGATCCGGTGACTCTTGAGACCGACCGTCTGATACTGCGCGCCTTCGCGGCTGTCGATGTGGATGCGGTGTATGACGCTTGCCAGGACCAGGACATCCAGTTCTACACGCCGGCTCCGGTGCCTTACCGGCGGGAGGACGCCGAGAAGAGCGTCTGTGAGGACTGGCCCGAGGGCTGGGCCACGGACAAGAACTACACGCTCGGCGCGTTCCGCAAGGGCAGCGAGGCGCTCGTCGGCTCGTACTGCCTGACCCGGATCAGCCAGGGGGTGCTGGAACTGGGCTACTGGGCGGTCAGGGAGCAGCGCGGCCAGGGGTTCTCGGTGGAGGCCGCTCGGGCGCTGTGCGACTGGGGCTGGGCCACCCTGGACGTGCATCGCATCGAGTGGTGGGCCATGGTCGGGAACACCGGCTCGCGGGCCGTCGCCGAGAAGCTGGGCTTCACCGTCGAAGGAACCCTGCGTCAGCGGAGTGTCGCCAACGACGGCAAGCCGCACGACTGGTGGGTGGGCGGACTGCTGAGGCCCTGAGGCTTGGGCCGGTGCCAGGCCCACGCCGCCCATGCCGCCCATGCCGCCCGGGGAACGATGGAAGAGAGCCGGGCGGCCAGGGTGTCGTCCCAGCTCGGCGGGTTCGAGGCGCCCAGGAGCGTTGCTGCCCGAGCGCCCCGAGGTGAACGCCGTGCTGGCGACGCATGACTTGCTCGCACTGGCCGTGCTCCAGGCGGCGGCCGAACTCGGCCGCGCGGTGCCCGACAGCGAATCAGACCCCATCCGCCGCTGACAACGGTGGCCCTCGCCAAGCGGAGGATGGCCAACAAGTCGACGGAGTTCCTGCGCGCGGCCGTTGTCGGACCGGGATTCGGGTGGGGCGGCGACGCTGACCAAGGTGCCGCCGGGGCGTACCAGCGCGGCGGATCGGTGGAGTACGCCGCCACCGATCACGGTCGGCGGTGCCAGCACCGGGGAGCCGGTCTTGCTGGAGATCGACGAAGGTGTCGGCGCCCAAGTCCAGCGCGGTGACGGCCAGCGCCAGCCAGACCTGCACCCGCCCGAAGACGTTCAGTTCCTGGCGGCACGCCGGTCGCCGGCCGAAGTGCCGGCGCAGCGGCACACCCGCCACGTGGGCCCCGGTCAGCCCGGCGGACATCAGCGCCACGAGGTTGGCGGCGGCCACCCGGCCGATGCGTGTCGGTCCGGCCGTGGCCGGTCGTGCACCACCGATAGTCCCGCGCCGCGTCGCCGGCACTCAGAACCCGCTCGTTCGTGCCACTGACGGCACCGGCGGCCCCCGCCACCAGTCGCGCACGGAGAGGGCGGCCGACCGGAGAGGGGCACTATCCACGCTGTCCGCACACCGCATGGTCGATCAGGTCGATCGTCGCCTCCGCCTGTTCTGTGAAGCGCTCCTCGTCGCCGTAGCGAGTGGTGAAGACGGCCGCGGCAGCCGAGACGCTGCCGTCCTCGGTGACCGCGGCCTCGGACATGGTGCCAAAGGAGGTGCCGCCGTGATACCAGACGCCCGCTTCACAGCCGTCGACCGGGCGCCAGGCGATGCCGAGCCCGTAGCGGGCCACGTCGCTGCCGGCTTTGCCCGGTGCCGGGACGGTGGTGCGCATCTGCTCCAACTGCTCGGCCGGCAGCAGCGTGCCGTCCATCAGGGCGCGCAGAAACGTGTTCATGTCGCTCGTGGTGGACACGATGCCGCCATCCGCGCCGCCATCGACAGAGAGCGTGGTGTCGGTGAGGTCCTCCCGGCCCGGAAACTGCACGTAGGCGGTGGCCGTGGGGCGAGGGACGTAGGCTGAGGTGCCCAAGGTCATGGTGTGACGCAGACCGAGCGGCTCAATGATCCGCTCGTGGACCTCCTGCTCCCAGGAGTGTCCCGTGACCCGCTCGATGATCATGCCGGCCAGCACGTAGTTGGTGTTGGAGTAGGACCAGCGGGTCTCAGCTCCCGGGTTGTCGGCGTCCGGCAGCCAGCCGGGGGCGCTCGTCATGGCCAACGCGACCTGTTCTTCCGGCGTGCGGACCGTGAATCGTTGCGCCCGGAAGTGCTCGGGCGTCAGTTCTTCGGGGTCGTCGAAGAGGGCATCCGTGTAGTTCGCCAGTCCGCTGGTGTGTTGGAGCAGGTTGCGGATCGTGATGCGGCTGCCGTCGTTGCCGTTGCCTGCCACCACCCCGGGGAGCCACTCCTCAACGGTGTCGTCCAGGCCCAGCGTGCCCTCGGCGACCAATTGGAGGGCTACCACGGCGACAAAGGTCTTGGTGTCGCTGCCGATCCGGTAGTAGGCGTCGAACGGGACCCGCCCGCCCTCGTCCAGGTCGGCGACGCCTGACCTGGCCTCCCGGTCCCGGCCGGCCGCGTCCCGCGCCCGAACGGTCAGCCCGCTCGCGCCGGTGTCCCGTACCGCATCAGCGTCTCGCTGCAGTTGTGCGCGAGAGGAGCCGGGAGCGCCGTCCTGTGCCCAGGCCCCCGAGCCGAGCGCGGTGGCAACTCCGACTGTGCCGACACCGGCCACGGCCAGCGCCACCCTGATCCGGGCCAGTCGACCAAACCGCCTTCGCGTCGTCATCTTCACAGCCCAGACGCTACGGAGCGGCAACTACGCGGACCACCCGGCCATCCGGAACATGGCGGTAGGGGTAACCCCACCCTCGCGGCCGGTCCCCCACCGCCAACACAGACAAGCCCGCCAGCGCTTCCTCAGTCGTCGTGATCGATGGCGACGACATCGTCGCCGAAGGACGCGGCGAGTGCCCGCGTGATCAGTGCGGGCAGTTCAACCCGCCCGTCGTCCTCGGCCCAGCGCGCCAGCGCGGTATGCATCGCGGCCAGGCAGGCGCTGGCTGCCGCCTGGGCGCGGAACGCCGCGTCGGGATCGGTCGTGTCGTTTCCGAGCGCGTCGACAATGGCCTGCTGCAGCGCGTACTGGCTGTCCAGGTGCCTGGCGCGCAGTGCGGGCGTCGCGATCATGAGCCGGAGGCAGTCCAGCAGGAACCGCTCGTTCGCCGCCGCGCCGTCCCTCTCGCCGGTCAGTACCGCGGCCGCGTCGACGAGCGCGCCGCCGATGCGGCGTACCAGGGGCTGCGCCGGGGATGATCCGGCGACCCGCTCGGCGATGAGCCGGGCGGGCTGGTCGATGAGGACGAGGTCCTCTTTCGTGGGGAAGTGCCGGTACACCGTCATCGCCGAGACGCCTGCGGCGTCGGCGACGTCGGCCACGGTCGTGGCGTCGTAGCCACGGTCGGTGAACAGTCGCACCGCGTGTGTCTGAATCACGCGCCGCGTCTCGGATCGCCGTCGCTCCCGCAGGTTCGGATGCCGCTCGCTCATGTGATAGACACTACCTCAATGTTAGCGACTAACATCTTGAAGGGTGGACGGCATGACCGAACTGACCGGCAGGACGGCTGTGGTCACCGGGGCGTCGCGCGGCATCGGGCAGGCAATCGCGGCCCGGCTCGCGGAGCAAGGAGCCCTGGTCATCGTGCACTTCGGCACGGACGAGAGCGGGGCAGCGGCGACGGTCGACACGATAGGCCGGGCCGGTGGCACCGCTCTCGCCGTCCGGGCCGAACTGGGCGTGGCTGGCGACGTCGAGACGCTCTTCGCGGGAGTCGAGGCCGGCCTGGCCGGGCGACCGCTCGACATCCTCGTCAACAACGCGGCGGCACAGCCGGCCGGGCCGCTCGGGACGACGACTCGGGCGGAGTTCGACCGCCTCTTCGCCGTGAACGTGCGAGCGCCGTACTTCATCATCCAGCGCGCGCTGCCCCTGCTCCGCGACGGCGGCCGGATCATCACGATCTCCTCGGTGGCGACCCGCATGGCCAACCCGACCCAGACGTCCTTCGCCATGACGAAGGGTGCCGTCGAGACGATGAGCATGACTCTTGCCAACCAACTCGGCCCCCGGGGGATCACGGTCAACGCGGTCGCCCCCGGCGCCACCAGGACAGCGACCAACGGAGCCTTCTTCGAGGCGCCGGGCCTCACCGAACAAATCGTCGGCATGACAGCGCTCGACCGGCTGGGCGGGCCGGACGACATCGCCGACGTGGTCGCGTTCCTCGCCTCCGACGCCGCGCGCTGGATCACCGGTCAGGTCATCGACGCCAGCGGTGGCCTGTTCCTCGGCCCCCGAGTCTGACCGCCGGAGGGCAACGAGACGGCCCGAGCGAACTGCCGGGCTCACTCCGACGCGGCCACGACCAGAGGCATCGCGTCGCCCTCCCGCGCTCCCGTGCCACTCCGGGGGTGACAGTTGGGACGCGGGGTGGCGCGGAGCCAGCGGGCGGCCCGGAGCGCGCCTATGGCGACGAGGTCCCTGAAGGTGAACACGGCGGTGAGGTCCGGGGGCGCGGTGTGCAGCGCCTCGAACGCGGCGGCGCCGCCCGGCGAGCGTGCCTGCCGACCAACGACAAGGCAGAAGAAGGGAGACACATCAGGATGCTGGTTCGCGCCGGCCCTCTGCCGCTCCGCCCCTGCATCGACGGGACCGAGATCAACGCGACCGCAGCCGGTCGAGGGCTTGCCTGAGCACCGGCGCGGGCACGGGGCGTTGCACACGGCCTCACTCGGGGGCCGGGTCGGCACCGGGCGGGCGGCCGGTGCTGGCGGTGGTGTGTCGCCGTGGCTGCGGTCGGGCGAGGACGCCGTCGCAGTTCATTCCCGGCTGGCCGTACTCGTTCGTCGTGGTGCTGGGGTTCGGCGCCGCTTTCTGGACGAAAGATCCTGGACGCGGCCCGGTTCGGCCCGGCTGACGAAACCGGAGGCCTCTTTCCGTATCCCCGAATACTTTCCGTCACGATCGGCCGATCGACCCCATGTCGACGAGGCGTGACGGGGGTCAGGAGCCCTTCCCCGCCGAGGCCGTCTCGGAGTGCCGTTTGTGCTGGTCACGGAGCCTCAAGGGTAAGGGGCAGCGTGCGGCGCGCGGGTTTGCCCGAGAGGGCTCTCGGGTACACCAGGGAAGTCACGGATCGTTCGCGCCCCTGTCTGAGGGGGAAGCCGAGCGATCAAGGGATGTGGACACCGTGGCGGAGTTCTGGCGCGTCGTGCGTGACGCCATCAACAGCAACAGCATGACTGCCCGCTTGTGCGTGCTACTGCTGATCATTGCGCTTCTGGGCTTCGCCTGGCGCCGCTGAGGCAGGGCTTTCTCAATCCGGAGAACACGTCAAAGCACGGGCGTCCGGAACCCTCGAAAGATCACCTGCGTGCGGCTTTCGAAGCCGAGCCGTTCGTAGAGTGCGATCGCCGCGGTGTTCGTCTCGGCCACGTGCAGGAAGGGACATTCGTTCCGGGACAGGATGCCTGCGGCGAGCGCGCTCACCAGGCGGGCGGCATGGCCTCGTCCGCGCGCCTCGGGCGCCGTGCACACGGCGCTGATCTCCGTCCATCCCGGAGGCCGGAGCCGTTCGCCCGCCATGGCCACCAGCCTGCCGTTGACGCGGATACCGAGATAGGTGCCGAGTTCGTGGGTGCGCGGCCAGAACGGCCCGGGCCGGGTTCGCGCCGCGAGATCGAGCATCTCGGGCGCGTCGGCCGCACTCAGTTCGACCATGTCGGTGCCGATCGCCGCACGGGGCCGCACGGATCGGTTGCCGGGCCAGATCATCTGCCGGCCTTCCAGGGCGAAAACCGGCTCCCAGTCCGGCGGAGGGGTCGCCCGGCAGTTGAACATGTCGGCGAACCCGCCTCGACCGAGCAGCCGGGCGAGGTCGGCCCAGTCCCCCGAGTCCGGAGCGGGGGACACCGCCGAGAAGGTCGCGACTTCTGGCAAGTACGTGCCGACCCGGCCGAGTCGGCGGGCGAGGGCCGCGTGGTGGCCGCGCAGTGACTCGCCCACCGGATCGTCGAGTACGGCGGCGTCCTCGCTCCTCATCGCGCTGTGCCTTTCTCGGACCGTCTCGAAGATGTCGCGCACCGGAGATGCACCGGATCGTCCGAGCCCTCACCGGCGGGCTGGGCGAGAGCCGCGACGAAATCTTCCAGGTCGGCCGCGAGCGGGGTGTCATTGTCCCCGATGGCCTCATAGGCGATCTCCACGGGAGCCCCTCGCCCGGGCGAGGGGACGGGAATCGCCACGAGATGACGATGAGGGCGGTTCCTCGGCGGTGTCGTACGGTTCGCGGCTGAGCTCGGTGACGTTGAACAGGCGGCGCTCCAGCGAGCCGTCCGCGATCAGCGGCTGCGCGTCCGCTCAGACTCTTGACCTCGTGCTGTCGCCTCCGAGCACCACGCGCTCGGAGGCGACACCGTCCCGCACGTCGCTGTCGTCGGCCGAGGCGGAGAGCCCTGATGCCGGAACCAAGGCCACGACCGCCGTCGTGGCGGCAGTGGGCCCCGCGCCAAGCGTGGCATGTCCATGGAACGGTGCACGCGCTCGGCCAAGCCGCGGTGGTCGTGCCGACATCTGTGAGCACGAACGCAGCCGCCTCCGGGCCGGTCGTGTCCTGCGGCGCGTTCGTAGGTGCTCCCCTGCCCACCGCCGACGCCTGGCCCGCCAGAAGCCATCCGGGCAGCGCCCTCGGGCCGGCCCATCGCTACCGCCGTCCCACAACGCACCGCCACCGCCCGGCAAGCACCGTCTCGGCGCCGACAGGCCGGGCAGCCAGCCGCGTCGCGGATACTGTGTACACGTACGCACAGCGGTTATCTCTGAAAGTTTGCAGCGCCAATTGACATCTGATAGGCAACATGCCGCGAGCCGCGAGCCGCGAGCCGCGAGCCGCGAGCCGCGAGCCGCGAGCCGCGAGCCGGCTTACGCGTCTTTCCGCGGCGGGCTTGTAGCAACTCGGGGTAGCAGTGGACGCTAGCGTCGGCTGGCCCATCCAGGTTCCCGTGGGGCACGAAGCCCAGCGCTGGAGCACGTTCCGCGGCGAGAAGACCGTGGTTGTGGTGGCGCGCACGGTCACGTCGACCGTACGCGTTCTGGAGACGCTGCCGGCTCTCCTGCGCGGTGACAGCAGAGTCGCTGTGGTGTTCGCCCACGACCCGTCGTCGGCCTTCAGCGACGGGGTCCTGGATCTGCTCCGTCATGCCGGCTGCCGCGTCATGCCATGGTCACAGCTTCGCGCGTTCAGGCCCGATCTCATTCTTTCGGCGAGCGAGAACGTCAACGTGCCGGAGGCCACCTGTCCGGTGCTCGTCCTGCCGCACGGCGTCGGCTTCCAGAAGTTCGTGCCCCGCGGCGCCGAACAGGGCACCCGGTTGTCCGGCGTCGTGCCGGAGGCGCTGCTCGCGTCGGGACGTGCGTGGCTCGCCGTCTCTCATCCTGATCAGGAGACGCAACTGCTCCGGACACATCCGGAGGCCGTCGGCCGGACGCTGCTCGTCGGAGACCCCTGCTTCGACGAGCTGTCCCGGAGTCTGGGGAACGCCTCAACCTACCGGCGTGCCCTCGGCGTTGCCGAGGGGCAGCGCTTGGTGGTGCTCAGCTCCACCTGGGGCCCCACATCGCTGCTCGGCCGGTATCCGGACCTGCCCGCCCGCGTGTTGGCCGCGCTGCCCTGCGACGAGTACCGGGTGGCCGCGATCGTTCACCCGAACGTGTGGTCGGCGCACGGTGCCTGGCAGATTCGCGTGATCCAGGCCGCCGCGCTGGATGCCGGCCTTCTGCTGATGCCGACCGTGCATGCCTGGCGGTCGGCCCTGGTCGCGGCCGATGCCGTCGTGGGCGATCACGGCTCGGTGACGCTGTACGGCGCCGCACTGGGCAAGCCGGTGCTTCTGGCCGCGTTCGGCCACGACGCCGTTCCCGGAACGGCGATCGACCGCCTGGGACAGGTGGCGCCGCGTCTCAGTCCGGGTCCGGGCAAGGACATACGCCGTCAGATCGAAGCCACTCTGTGGAACCACACTGCCGACCACTATGCCGAGATCTCCGCGGCGGCCTTCGCCGAACCGGGCCGGGCCATCGCCCAACTGCGCGCCGTGGTGTACCGCCTGCTCGAGCTCGCCGAGCCGGAGGTGGCTGCGCCCGGCCTGAAACTGCCCCGGCCGGATCCGCCGGCAGCCGCCGTCACGTCCTGGATGGTGGCGACCTCCCTCTCGGTGGAATCCGGGCACTCCGTCGTCGGAGTACGGCGCCACCCCGCGGCCGTCTCCGGCCACGAGCACGGCCAGGACGGCCATGGCCCCGACGGCGACTACCTTCACCTCGCCTGCGTCGACGAGGAGCGCGACCGGCCGCGTGCCGAGAGCGCCTCGGTCATCCTTCGCGGCTGCCCGGCAGCGACAGTGGTCGCCGCGCGCGCCTGGATTCGGGACACGCTGAACCGTCTGCCCGGCAGTCTGATGGCCGCCACGGCGGTGACGGGCGGCGGCTACCTGATGGGGGTCCGGGACGGGCGAGTCGTCGAGGTGACGGTCACCGGCCGGGCCGTCGACGCCGGACTGCCGGCGGCGGTGGTCTATACGTTGCTGCGGGCCGGGTCCCCCCTGGTGACCGACGACTTCGTGACCCTGCGCGTGGGATCCGGCCGCGAAGAGCACGTGACCCTCCGCGTCCTGGCCTCACTCTCTTCCTGAGCGGGTCCGCCCCGGTCAGCCGTCCTCGCCCGAGGCGGCCGCAGCGTCCAGCCGGTGCAGCCACTGCCGCAGGTCGTCGGCTTCCGGATTGCCACCCGCCTCCCAGATTTCCAAAGCTCTGGCCACGTGCTCTCGCACCTCGTGCGGCGGACCACCGGTGCGCTCGGTGAGTCGGGCCAGACGCACCAACGCCTGCGCCTCGTAGTGACTCGCCTTCTCGTTCCGCAGGATACCGGCCGCCTCGTTCAGTGCGCGCGATGCCTGTTCGGTCTCTCCGAGATGCTCCTGGGCAGTGCCCAGCGCCGCCAGCGCGCGGGCGGCCATGCGACGGTCCTGACAGCTCAGCAGGCGCTGGTGCGCCGTGCGCAGGGTGGCCCGGGCGGCGTCGTGATCGCCGACAGCGTCCTGGGTGCAGCCCAGGAAGTAGGTGGCAATGGCGGCGCCGCGCTCCTGACCAGCGGCGGCGTTGAGCTCGATGGCACGCTCGTAGGCCGCCATGGCGCGAGGTGGGTCGAAGCGGTCCCAGTAGCGTCCGAAGAACTCCTGTACCGAGGCCTGAAGTTCCCGGTGCCCGGACTCCTCGGCGCATGCCACGGCTCGCTCCAGTTCCGTGTGCGCCCGCTCGTGCTCGCCCAGATCCATCAACGGTCGCGACAGCAGACTGCGCAGCCGGGCCTCCCCTGCCGGATCCCCCGATCCGGCCGCCGCCGAAGCGCCGAGCTCCAGCGATTCCTGCCACTCCCCCAGGTGCCGGGAGTGCAGGAAGAGCGCCGTGAATCCCTCGGACAGCGGCCACACCAGCGCATGCAGCCCGTGCCGGTGCGCTACGCGCAGCACGGCCAGGATGTTGGTTCGCTCGGCCTCCAGCCACGCCAAAGGCTGAGGGCCGGACGTGGCCGTGAACGGGTCCGGGGCATTGCCCAGCAACTCCGTCAGATCGGCGACCCGCAGCCGGTCGGCACGAATCGCGCGGTCGGCGAACGCGGTGAGGGCCAGGTAGTGCGTCGCCACCCGCTCCGTCACCGCCCGGCGCTGATCCTCCGGTTCCTCCTCGGCGGCACGCTCCCGGGCGTGCAGGCGGACAAGGTCGTGGAAGCGGAAACGCCCGTCCTCCATGGTTTCGAGCAGGCTCGCCCTCGTCAGTGCCGTCAGTAGGGGCGCGGCCGTCGCCGGACTCACGGCCGCGGCCACCGCGGCCGTCCCCGCGTCAAAGGTACGGCCCGGCAACCAGCCGAGCAGCCGGTACAGCCGCGCCGCGTCCGGTGGCAGAGCGCGGTAGGCAAGGCTGAGCACGGCAGACACCGAACGATCCCCTCCTAAAGACATGCCGGTCAGCCGCCGTGCCTCGTCGGCCAGTTCGTCGGCCAGCACCGGCATCGTCAGCCGTTCCTCGGTCAGCAGGCGGGAGGCCACCACATGCAGGGCCACCGGCAGCCCTCCGCACAGCTCGACCAGCCGCTCAGCGGCTGTCCGCTCCGCCGCGACCACATCCGCACCGCACCGGCCGGCCAGCAACCGCAGCCCGCTGTCCGCGTCCAGCGGGCCGAGTGACATCAATGCGGCGCCGTCCCACGCGAGCTCGGAGAGATCGCCGTTGCTCGTCACCAGGAGGAAGCTCCCCGGCCCCTTGGGAACGAAGGGCCGGACGTGGGCGGGCTGGCTCACGTCGTCCAGGACCACCAGCAGTCGGCGGCCGGCGGTGCGCGAACGGAATTCGTTGGTCCGCTCCGCGAGGGACTTCGGCATGAAAGCGTCAGTCAAGCCCAGTGCCCGCAGGCACATGCCCACCGCCTCCGACACGTCGCCGCCGGCTTCATGGCGCAGCGCCGCGAAGTCCACGTAGATCTGGCCGTCCGGAAACCGCTCGCGGGACTTCTCCGCCCACCGCCAGACCAGCGCCGTCTTGCCGATGCCGGGCAGGCCACCGACCACTCCGTGCCTGACCGGCGACGGCTGCGCGCCACCCGCGCCGATCAATCCGTCCAGCCGGGCGAGCTCCTCGTGGCGGTTCGCGAACGGCACTGTCACCGCGGGCACTTGGTCCGGTTTGACTTGCGGTGTCGCCGCGGTGGGCAGAGGCTGGACGTTGAACGTCACACCGCCGTGGATCTGCTGAGCCTGAACGGCCGAGCCGTGAACGATCCCCGACAGGTCATTCCTCACCGAGGGCACCGCGTGACCGCCCTCGGGCCCGTCAGTACTCATGCTCCTCCCGCCCCTTGCCCGTGCCGCATCGCCCGTAGCCGAACCGAAGAAGCCCAGTATTCCCCACCCCTTCCCCACTCCGTGCGCGTCCCGCGCCGAAGGTGCGGTGCGCACGGCGGACGGCGGTTCGCGGTAGCGATCACCATTCTCGGTTCTTGTTGCCGGGTGGGCTCCGCCGGTTGGTGAGTGGTCTCGCAGTGGCCTGTGGTTCATGTGAAGGAGATCTCCGCGAAGTTCTCGTGCGACAGCGGGGAGACGGTCGGCGGGTTGACGTCCGGGGAGAACGCGATGGCCGGGGGCGAGCTGGAGATCGGCAGGCCGGGCAGGATCTCCATGACCAGTTCGTTGACGTCCTCGCACAGGCGGGTGCGGGTCGACACGTCCGGCTCGGTCCCGGCCCGCTCCATCAGGTCGAACAGCTCCGGGTGCCGGAAGCCCCACTCCTCGGAGTAGCCGTTGAACCAGGCGCCGAGGAAGTTGAAGCCGTCGTTGAAGTCGCCGGTCCAGCCCAGCAGGCGGAGGTCGCAGCCGCCTTCGCTGACGGTGTCGATGTAGGTCGGGTTCCACACCATGGGGTTGGCCTCGACGGTGATGCCCGCCGCTTCGAGGTCCTCGCTCAGCCGCTCGTGTATGCCCTCGGGGTCGGGCATGTACGGGCGCGTGACATCGGTCGGGTAGCAGAACTCCACCGTCAGGTTCTCCTGGCCGGCCTGGGCCAGCAGATCGCGGGCCCGGTCGGTGTCGTACTCGTAGGTCGTGACGTCCTCGGAGTGGCCCGCCACCGTGTCCGGCACGAACTGTGTGGCGACCACGCTGCCCTCCGGCAGTCGAGTGTCGACCAGGGACTGCCGGTCGATCGCGTGCGCGATGGCCCGGCGGACACGGAGATCGCCGAGTGCCTCGTTCTCCTCCTGCGTGAAGCCGAGATAGAAGATGTTGAAGACGTCACGGGTGGGCATCTGGAAGTCCGCGTCGAGCAGTGTCGGCACGTCGCCGGGCGCGACCCTGTCGTAGCCGTCGATGGTGCCCGCCTCGAGGGCCTGCCGGCGGGCGTCCTCCTCGGGGATCGTGCGGAAGACCAACTCCCGCACGCCGGCCTGATCGCCCCAGTAACCGGCGAAGCGCTCCAGAGTGACCTCGCCGCTGTCCCGGTCCCAGTCGGTGAGCCGGAAAGGGCCGGTGCCGGCGAGCACGCCCGGCTCCCGGCTGTACTCGGGGTACGTGATGTCCACGTCCTCGCCGGTGGCCTGCTGCGACTCCATCTCCTCGAGAGAGTCCGGGGAGTGGATACCGAAAGAGGAGAGGGAGAATCCGCCGGGCAGATTGGCCGAGGGACGGGCGACCTCGATGACAGCGGTGAGTTCGTCGGGGGCGGTGCAGCCCGCGTAGTCGGGCTCGGGGATGTCCTCGCTCCCGTTCTCCGCGAAACCGCCGAACACCATCTGCCAGTAATAGGACACCGCGACGTCCTGGTAGGTGCCCGACCAGTTGTGCCATCGGTCGAAGTTCTGGCAGACCACGTCGCCGGTCAGCTCGCCGCCGTCATGGAACGTGACACCGTCGCGCAGGTGGAACGTCCATGCTGTGCCGGCCTCGTTCGATTCCCAGCTCTCGGCGAGGCCGCCGACCAGCTCCGTCCCGCCGGGCTCATGTTTGAGCAGCGTCTCGAAGACCTGCCGCGTCACGCGGAAGGTCTCGTCGTCGCTGGCCAGCGACGGGTCGAGCGCGGTCGGGTCACCCGCGGTGCCGAAGACGAACGTCTCATCGCCTCCCAACGCCTCGCCGCCTCCCGGCGATCCCCCGTCACCGGACGATCCCCCTTCACCCGTCCCGTCGCCGTTGGGGAGAACGACGATCAGCAGGACGATGACGGCGAGCAGCGCCGCGCCGGCCGGGATCAGGACCGCGGCGAGGCGCCGGCGGGGGGCCGGGGCCGGTGGGGGTGCGGGGCCGACCGCGGGGGGCTCGGGGGGCTGGGCCGGGGAGGTCTGTGTGTGCGCGGCGTGCGGGCCGGGGGCGTCGCCCGGCGTCGGTTCAGGCCGGGGGTCCGGAGCGGTCGTGGGGGAAGGTGGGGTCTCGGCCGCGGGACGTCCGGGCGGCACCTTCTCCGGCACCGGAGGCAGGGGCGTCTGCCTGCGCAACAGCACGGTCCGGGCCAGGGAGTCGGGCAGCCACGCCGACTCCACGAGCGCCCGCGCGCCGACCGGTTCCTCCCCCGCCGCGTCGGCCAGCCGTTCCAGCAGCACCGGCACCGTCGGCCGATCCGCCGCGTTCTTGGCCAGGCACGGCTCGACCAGCGCCCGCAGACCGGGTGACAGACCGTCCAACCGGGGCGGCTCGTAGACCGCGCGGTAGTTCACCACGTGGGCCGAGCCCGTACCGAAGGGCCCCTGCCCGCTCGCGGCGTAGACCAGCACGGCACCCAGGGCGAAGACATCGACCGCCGGTCCGACCGGGTCGCCCCGCACCTGCTCCGGGGCCATGAACCCCGGTGTCCCCACCACCATCCCCGTCTGTGTCAGGGCGCTCGCCGCCTCCGCCGCCACCGAGATGCCGAAGTCGATCACGCGCGGACCGTCCGCCGCGATCAGCACGTTGGACGGCTTCAGATCCCGGTGCACCACCCCCGCCTCGTGGATCGCCCCCAAAGCCTCTCCCAGGGCCGCGCCGAGCGCCGAGACCGAGGACTGCGGCCACGGACCGTGCCGCGCCAGGGCCTCCGCCAACGACAGGCCCGGCACGTAGGCGGTGGCCAGCCATGCCGGGGTCCCGTCGGTGTCGGCCTCCACGACGCCGGCCGTGAAGAAGCTGTTGACCCGCCGGGCCGCGGCCACTTCCCGGGCGAACCGTGCCCTGAAACCCGGATCATCGGCCAGTTCCGGCCGCACCACTTTCACCGCGACGGCCCGTCCGCCGGGCGAACGCCCCAGGTAGACCCGGCCCATGCCACCCGCGCCCAGCCGCGCCAGGATCCGATAACGCCCGATGCTCGGCGGATCCGACGCGTCCAATTCCCGGAAACCTGTCATGATCCCCTCCGCGCACCCGGCGCCCCCACCGTCGCCAACCGGCCCAAGCCGCCACTTTATTCTGCCAGTTGGCGCCGGACGAAGGCAGCATCGCTCACGCGTCGCGACTGCGGCGTCCGGATGACGGAATCGGCCGAGGAACGTCCTGCCGCGTGACGGCAAGGGCGGCGGTGGCGCGTTGCGTTCACGTGCCGGCCCGCAGCGGGCGATCAGCAAGTCCCCGGCGCCGTCCACGTGCTCCTCGCCGGAGGTGGCCGGGAACGCCTCGTACCGATCTCTCCGGGCCCGAGCACGGGGTGCCCGGCGGCCCTGTTCGTCCGGGCCGAAGACGCGGCATCCGAGCGGCGATCCCGCGGTCCCCGACGACTCCGAGCGAATTCGTGACGCCGACACCACAATTTCCGAATTCGGCGTGACGCGGGTGCGAGCCGGCGCGGCCCAACGTCTTCGCGGCCGCAATTCAGTTGCCCAGGTGCCGTGGCTCGGCGCCAGGTTCGCAAGCATGGAGGACATGGCCTTGCTCAAGCACTCCGGCGGTCCGGTGTCCCGAAGCCGGATCAGCCCCGTGACCTGGCCGCGCTCGGCCTCGGGGACGGCGATGTCGTCATGTTCCACACCCGCATGTCCGCCATCCGCTACGTGGCCGGCGGACCGCAGACCATCATCGGTGCCCTCCAGGACGTCGTCGGAACGCGGGGAACCCTCATGGTGACCTGCGGCTGGAACGACGCGCCGCCCTATGACTTCATCACCTGGCCGCAGGACTGGCAGGACGCCCGGCGCGCGGAACATCCCGCTTACGACCCCGCCCTCAGCGAGGCGGACCATCCCTGGGACGATCCCCACGACCCCGCCAGCCCTCTCGCGCGGCTGGTCGCCCGCGGTGGCCGGGTCCTTCTGCTCGGCGCCCCCTTGGACACCATGACACTGCTGCATCACGCCGAGGCACTCGCCAAGGCCCCCGGCAAGCGGTTCGTGGACTACGAACAGCCCATCCTCGTGCAGGGGCGGCGGGTCTGGCGCCGCTTCCGCGACATCGACTCGGAGAACGGGGCCTTCGACTACTCGGCAGTGGTGCCCGAGGGGCAGGAGCCGTTCGAAGTCATCGCCCGGGACATGCTCACCGCGGGAATCGGTCGGCGAGGCAGAGTCGGCGCCGCCGAGAGCCATCTGTTCGAGGCCGCGGAAGTCGTCGGCTTCGCCACCACCTGGATCGAGGACAAACTGAGCAGGTAGACGCACGGCAGTGGAATCCCAGAAGGACCGGGAGGCACCCTTGGACGCCCGGCAGCTCGAGTACTTCCTGGCCATCGCCGAGCACGGCGGATTCAACAAGGCGGCCGCCGCACTCCACGTGGCCCAGCCCTCCTTGTCGCAGGCGATGGCGAACCTGGAGGCCGACCTCGGGGTGGCGCTCTTCCACCGTGTCGGCCGGGGCGTCGTGCTCAGCGACGCGGCGCTGGAACTGCTGGAACCGAGCCGGCGCGTGCTGCGGGACCTGGCCGCGGTACGGGACACCGCCGCCGCGCTCGCCGGGCTGCACGGCGGCACGGTCGAGGTGGCCACCATGCCCTCGCCCGGCATCGAACCGCTCACCACGCTCATCCACCGCTTCGCCGAGGTGCATCCCCGGGTGACCGTCAGCACGCGGGCCGCCTTCACCGCTGACGAGGTCATGACCCTCGTCCGCGACGGCGCCTGCGAACTGGGCCTGCTCGGTTCCGCCACGCCCGTGCACCCGTCCGGCCTCGACGTCCTGCACGTCGAGGAGCAGCCGTTCGTGGTCGTGGCCATGCCCGGTGGGGAGATCGAGGACGACGTCGCGATGAGGCCGGAAAACCTGGCGGGGCAGAGGCTCATCGCGTCCCGGCCGGGCAGCCTGATGCGCAGCCTCGTCGACGGCATCACCACGGACGACGGCGCCGGCACCAGGGTCGTGAGCGTCGTCGACCACCGCACGTCGATCCTGCCGCTGGTGCTCAGCGGGGTCGGAGTGGCGATCCTGCCCTCCTCCTGGACCCGACTGGCCCGCCGTTGTGGCGCCGCCGTCGCCCCCATCAAACACACCGCCCGCCTCCACGTGGCGCTGGTCAGCCTGCCCGCGCACCTCACCCCGGGCGCACGGGCGCTCCTCGGGCTGACGCGCGCGTACACCCGGCGCGGGAACCCCGACGCCACATAGGCCACACCGATCGGCCACGCCTATACGTCACATCGGAAGCCGGTCTTGGACGCGCCACGGCCGTTCTGTGTTGACTCGAACCGGTCGCATCACGACGAGCCGGAGGCACCCATGACCGCGCCCCACACGTTCCGCATCGCCGCGATCCCGGCCGACGGGGTGGGCAAGGAGGTCGTCGCCGCCGGGCGAGCCGTCCTGGACGCCCTGGCCGAGGGCTCCAAGGGCTCTCCGAACCCCTTCGCCTTCTCCTGGGAGGAGTTCCCCTGGGGATGCGAATACTACGAGCGCACGGGCACGATGATCGACGCCGACGGCCCGGACCGGCTCAGGGACTTCGACGCCATCTACTTCGGCGCGGTCGGCTGGCCCACCGTTCCCGACCACATCAGCCTCTGGGGCCTGCGGCTCAAGATCTGCCAGAGCTTCGACCAGTGGGCCAACATCCGCCCGGTCCACTTCCTGCCCGGAATCACCAGCCCTCTGCGCAAGGCCGACGATACCGACCTCGACTGGGTCGTCGTCCGCGAGAACAGCGAGGGCGAGTATGCGGGCCTCGGCGGCCGCAACCTCGCCGGCCGCGGGCCCGGCGGCGAAGTCGCCGTCCAGACCGCCCTGTTCACGGAGGTCGGGTGCGAACGCATCATGCGCTTCGCCTTCGACCTGGCTCGCACCCGTACCCGCCGCAAGGTCTCCTCCGTCACCAAGAGCAACGCCCAGCAGTACGGCATGGTCCTGTGGGACGACGTCTTCAAGCGCGTCGCCGCCGACTACCCCGACGTCGAGACCGAGAGCGTCCTCGTCGACGCGATGTCGGCGAAGTTCGTCCTCCGCCCCGAGGACCTGTCGGTCGTCGTCGCCTCCAACCTCAACGCCGACATCCTCTCCGACCTCGGCAGCGCCCTGGCCGGCAGCCTGGGCCTGGCCGCCAGCGCCAACCTCAATCCCGAGCGCCGCTTCCCCAGCATGTTCGAGCCCGTCCACGGCTCCGCGCCCGACATCGCCGGCCGTGGTCTCGCCAACCCCATCGGCGCCGTCGGCAGCGCGGCCCTGATGCTCGACCACCTCGGCCTGCCCGACCAGGCGGCCAGGCTCCACCGGGCGATCGAAACGACCACAGCCGCGGGCATCCTCACCCGGGACGTCGGCGGCACCGCCTCCACCGGGGACGTCACCAAGGCGCTCATCGACGCGTTGAACGCCTGACGACGCCAACGGATACACCGGTCATGGCCCAGCGCCCAGCAGGTCCGCAGTGAGCTGGGATGCCCACCGAGCCGGCCCGTTCCGCGTGAGAGCAGCAGCCTAGGGCCTGGGTCAGGAGTTGCAGGGCGTGCGGCAGTTCGCCGATCAGGCCGCGTTCCCGGCAGCGGTCCACCCGGGCCGCCGCGAGGGCGCAGGCCGCGTCGTCGTCGCCCGTCATCAGCGCGCTGAACACGGCATAGGTGCCGACGATGGTCCCCGCGCCCCGGTCGTCCGCCGGGACGGCGGCGCGCATCAGAGCGAGGCCGACGGCCGGCTCGCCGTCCACGAGGCGCACCGTGCCGATCACCGGCGCCAGTGAGGCGTCCGCGCGGGGGGTGAGGCTCTCCAGGAGGTTCGCGGCGCGCCGCAGGGCGGCGTGGTCGCCGGCGAACCAGGCGTCGCCGGCGAACCAGGCGTCGTCGGCGGCGGTCGCGAGCATGGCCGCGGCGTCGCCCGGCGCGCTGGCGGTGACTCCGGTGGCGGCGTCGATCAGGGTGTGGGCGGCCGGGGCGGCGCGGCCGAGTTCGGAGTCGGCCATGGCGGCCACCGTGGCCAGCCGGGCGAGCACCGGGGGGTCGTCGGTCAGCCGCTGGCCTCTGTGTGCCGCGGTCCGGGCGCGGCGCAACTGTCCGGCGCCGAGTGCGGCCTCGGCCGCCGCGGCGAGGCGCGCAGCCCGCCGGTGCGGGCTGACGGTGAGCTGCGCGGCGCGTTCGTAGGCGGTGGCCGACGAGGCGTGGCTGCCGCGTTGCCGGGCACGGTCACCGGCCGCCGCCAGGGCGTCTCCCGTGTGCTCGTCGGGGCCGACGGCGGCGGCCGAGAGGTGCCAGGCCCGGCGGTCGGCGTCCTCCTCGGCGTCGAGGGCCCGGGCCACCGCCTGGTGGACGGCGACCCGTTGCACGAGGGGCGCCTCGCGATAGGCGGCGGTCTTCACCAGCGGGTGCCGGAAGCGCAGCCGGCCGTCGGCGACGCGCAGCATGTGCCCGCGTTCGGCGGGTTCCAGGTCGGGCAGCCCGGCACCGGACTCCTTCGCCGCCCGCAGCACGAGGTCGAGGTTGCCGGTGCCCTCGGCGGCGGCGATGAGCAACAGGCGCTGGGTGCGCTCGGGCAGCAGCCGGATCGCGTCGCGCAGGGAGCGCTCGACGCGGCTGACCACGGGAAGCTGCGGTGGGTGCAGGGGCAGCGGAACGAGGTGCCCCGCGCGCTGCTTCGGGGTCAGCATGCCGGCGAACTCGATGAGCGCCAGCGGGTTTCCCTCGGCCTCCTCGATGACCCGGTCCCGCGCCTCCGGCGCCAGGTCGGCCGCCACGGTGGCCAGCAGCCCCTCGCAGTCCGGCCGCGCGAGGCCGGCGAGCCGCACCTCGGGCACGCCGTGGAGGTGCGGTTCCGCACCGTTGCCGCCGTCGCGTGCGGCGAGGATCATGGCTATCCGGTCGGCGCCGAGCCTGCGCGCCGCGAACCCCAGGGCTTCCGCGGAGGCCCGGTCGAGCCACTGCGCGTCGTCGATCAGGCACAGCAGCGGACGTTCCTCCGCGAGATCGGAGAGCAGAGTCAGCAGCGCGAGACCCACGAGGAAGCGGTCCTCGGCCTCGTCCCGACCCTGGCCGAACGCCACGCGCAGGGCAGCCTGTTGGGCCCACGGCAGGCCGTCGACCAGGTGCCGGGCCGGTCGCAGCAGCAGGTGCAGGGCGGCGAACGGCAGCTCCGCCTCCGCCTCCAGGCCGGTCACCCGCAGCACCCGCATGCCGGAGGCGTCCCGCGCCGTCTGCTCCAGCAGGGCCGACTTGCCGATCCCGGCCTCGCGGCGCACGACGGCCGCGCCGCCCCGGCCGGCCCGCGCCTCTGCGGCGACCCGCCGCAGGAACGCCAACTCGGCATCCCGACCGATCATGTGGCGCTCACCTGCCTAAGACCGAGGCGACTCTACCTAAGCGACGGGCGGGCGGGGCGGTCGGCGGTCCGGAAGGACCGGTCGCCGTGACCGATGAGGCGGCGGGCCGGCCGCCCGTACGGTCGCCTCCACGGCCAGCGTCTGGAGGATGCCATGGAGTCGGAGAGGAAGACGGGGAAGGGGAACGCCGTCGTCAGCCGCCCCATCGGGACGGTGGTCGGGGGGCGCCGGGAGGCGTTCGACGACGACTGGAACACCGAGACGGCGGTCATCCGGCTCGACGGCGCCCGGTTCACGCCGGACGCGCTGGCCGGGCTCGACGCGTTCTCGCACCTGGAGGTGATCTTCCACTTCCACCTCGGAAACCGGGCCGCGTCCACACCGGGGCGCGCCACCCACGGGGGAACGCGGACTGGCCGCTGGTCGGCATCTTCGCGCAGCGCGGCAAGGACCGCCCGAACCGGCTGGGCGTCTCGCGGTGCTGGCTGCTCGGCGTCGAGGGCCTGGACGTGCGGGTGCGCGGCCTGGACGCCGTGCACGGCACGCCGGTGCTCGATCTCAAGCCCTACATGGCGGAGTTCGGCCCGCAGGGCGAGGTGCGGCAGCCCGACTGGGCCACCGAGCTGATGCGCGCCTATTACTGATGGCCCGTGACAACACTCATTGACAACACCTGCGAGAGTATTCGGAGGGCGTCCCCATGTCCCATCCCGCTTCCCCGCCCGACGGCCGGCGCTGGCCGGCCCTGGTCTTCATCTGCCTGGCCCAGCTCATGGTGGTGCTGGACGTCACCATCGTGAACATCGCGCTCCCCACCGCGCAGGCCGATCTCGGCTTCTCCGACGGCGACCGGCAGTGGGTCGTCACCGCGTACACCCTGGCGTTCGGCAGCCTGCTGCTGCTCGGCGGCCGGATCGCCGACTACACCGGCCGCAAGCGCGCGTTCGCCATCGGCGCGGTCGGCTTCGCGCTGGCCTCCGCGCTCGGCGGCGCGGCCGGCAGCTTCGAGCTGCTGCTGGCCTCCCGTGCTCTCCAGGGCGTCTTCGGGGCGCTGCTCGCCCCGGCCGCGCTCTCCCTGATCGCCACGACCTTCACCGAGACCCGGGAACGCGCCAAGGCGTTCGGCATCTTCGGCGGGATCTCCGCCGGCGGCGGCGCGATCGGCCTGCTGCTGGGCGGCTGGCTGACCGACGCGTTCGACTGGCGCTGGTGCATGTATGTCAACTGCCTCATCGCCCTCGCCGCCCTCTCCGGCCTGGGCCTGATGCGCGAGTCCCGCGACACCCAGCGGCGCCGCCTGGACATCCCCGGCGTGGTGCTGGTGACCGGCGGCCTGGTCGCCGTCGTGTACGGGCTGAGCGAGGCCGAGTCCGAGGGCTGGTCCTCCGGCATGGTCATCGGCATGCTGGCCACCGGCGGCGTGCTGCTGATCGCGTTCGTCCTGGTGGAACGCCGCACCGCCGAGCCGCTGCTGCCGCTGCGCGTGGTGCTGGACCGCACCCGGGGCGGCGCGTACCTGGCCGTCGGCTTCGCCATCATCGGCATGCTGGGCACGCTGTTCTTCCTCACCTACCACGTGCAGTTGGTGATGGGGTACTCACCAGTCAAGGCGGGGGTGGCGTTCCTGCCCATGACCCTCGCGGTGGCGGTCTCGGCCGGTGGCATCGCCCCGCGTCTGCTGCCCAAGGTCCCGCCGCGCGCGCTGATGGTGCCGGGACTGCTCATCGCGGCCGGCGGCCTGGCCTGGCTCACGACCCTGGAGCCGGACTCCTCCTACGCCTCCGGTCCGCTGACCGGCATGCTGATCATCGGCTTCGGCATGGGCCTGGTGATGGCCCCGGCCATCAACTACGCCACCCACGCCGTTCGCCCCCAGGACGCGGGCGTGGCCTCCGGCACCGTCAACACCGCCCAGCAGATCGGTGGTTCGATCGCCACCGCGCTGCTCAACACCCTGGCCACCAACGCCACCGACGACTACCTGGCCGGCCAGGCCACGCGGGCCGGTGAGCCGGCCGTGCTGCGGGAGGGGCTCGTCGAGGGCTTCACCACGGCATTCGCCTGGGCGTCGGGCATCCTCGTCGCCGCCGCGGTGATCGTCGGGCTGCTGATGAACACTCCCCGGCCCCGTCGCGACGCCGAAGCCGAGCGGGCGGACGCCGACAGCGTGCCCGTGCACCTGGGCTGACCGGCCGGAACGGCCCGCGTGGCGGCGCGCCGGGGCGTTACGCCGCCGCCGGGTCGTCGGCCGGGTCCAGGTCGGCGAACAGCGCGACGGCCTCCTCCGCGGTGGTGGCCGTGGCCAGGATGTGCAGCAGGTCGTCCCGGTGGCGTTCGACGGCGGCGCGCAGGGGATTGCTGCCGTGCGCCGCCAGCACCTGCGCCATGCGGGTCAGCAGCTCGGTGCGCGAGACGCCGTTCACCTCGAGCGGCACCGAATCGGTCCGGCCCCGCAGGTGGTTGAGCGTGTGGGTGAGGAACGCGGGGCCCTGGTTCCGGTACCAGGCCACTTTCACACGGCGGGAGTTGCGCACCAGGTAGCCGATCTCGCGGCGCACCTGGGCGAACGTCTCGTGCAGCTCGCGCCCCTTCTCGGTGCGGCGGAACTCCTCGCGCAACCGCAGCAGACGCGCGCGCTCGGCCTCGGTGACGGCGACCGGCCGCGGTTCGGGCGGTGGCGGTGGTGGGGCGGTGGCCGGCGCGTCGTCCCGCGCGGTGGTGGCCGGCGCGGGAGCCTGGCCGCTGCCGTCGGTCGCCCCGCAACTGCCGTGCGAGGTGCCGCCCGAGGTGGGGACGCAGATCCCCAGCTTGTCGAGCACCGGCACGATGTGGCAGGCGGCGGCGGTGGTGCTCGACTGGGGGTTCGACGGATCGGGGACGCCCGTGATGATCCCGATGACCCGGCCGTCGTTGTCTACGACGATCGATCCCGAGTCGCCGGGCTCCGCGAAGTAGGGATGTCCGTGACAGTTGAGACCGCCCGGATTCTGAGCGGGATCCGGGGCGAACTCGATCTCGATCACATTCTTCCCGGTGACCTCCGGGAATCCCGGCAGTTCCGGGCGGGGAAGCATGTGCAGCCCTTTATTGACGGACCTGACGACGCCCCTCGTTCTCCCGGTGGTCCGGCCGACTTTGTAAACGTAGGGTCCGGCACTCGCGGTGCCGATGATGGCCACATCATTGACGACGTTTCTGACGTCGGTGGGCCTGTTCCCGCCGCCCAACTGGAGATCGGCGATAACCGTGTCGTACTTGGTGACGTCCTTCGTGCACGTACTCCCGAAGCATTTGCTGTCCAGATCGATGCGGGCGGTCGCGCAGTCGATGAAAAAATCGTCCGTGACCTGAGTTCCGCTGGGGAGGGTTACCGTGACGGTGACGTTCTGGTAAAAGGCCAGAGCCTGCGTGGGACCGAGCGCGGCGGACGGCCGCGGCGTGCCCGGCGCGTACGGGTGGTAGACGTAATCGCCCGTCTCCGCGCCGCCGGAGTACAGGACATGCTTGTTGCTCAGCAGGTAGACATTCTCCCGGCCGCTGTCGCCGCGCCTCCTGACGATGCAGCCCAGGGTGCCCACCGGATTGCCGGCCTTGAGCTGGATCTGGATCCCGCCCTGGATGGTGTCGTAGGAGGTGTCGTTGTCGCACCCGCCGGGGATGAGCCGCATCAAGGGGCGGACATCCGTGCGGTATCCCTCGAACGCCGGCGGGACGCGCTGCTCGGGAGCGAGCTCCGCCTCGGGCTTCTTCTCCACGACGGACACGATGATGCCGATGTCGTCGGTGAACGTCCCGCCGCGCTGCTTGCATCCGAAGCCGACGCTCACCACGCCGTCGAGGGCTCCTAATGCCGCACGTGCGCGCCGGTAGGAAACCATGAAAGCCGGCCGGTCGGCCTCGATTTCGGCGTTTCCCTTGATTGGAGTGTCCACCCGTGGCCCCTCCCCGGTACCCCGCGCCGCCGCTTGCGGACGGGCCAATAGTAGTGAGGCCGTGGGGTTCCGTACAGAGAACAGGCGAGCGATTCTTTGCCGTTGGCCGCGCCAACCGTGGCATGTGTGAATTCCTCTCGCCCACTAGCCACCGGAAGCGGGAGGGCCTATCTTCGACCCAGGTTCGGGACCGGGGGGTGGGGCCGATGAGTACGACACCGGGCACGTTCCACGCCGTCCTGCGGGGATTGCGGAGAATTCTCGACCCGCTGACGAATGGCCTCACCATTGAACAGGCGCCCGCGTTTTTTCTGCGGTTCGGCGTGGTACTCACGCCCGGGCAGGCCGCCTCGCTCGCCGGCCCGTTGGGCACCGTGCGGGCCGGCGTCACCAACTACTTCGACGCCGTCGACGAGCTGGACGAGGTGCTGGAGTCCGGCGACCTCTCGGGGCTGCTCGGCGCCACCACCTCGGCGATCTCCGAGCTGGTCAACTTGCTGGACGGCCTGCCGGCGCTGGGCGGCGCGCTCGGCCAACTGCCCGGCGTGCCCGCCGACTTCGCCGCGGCGTTCCCCAGGCGGCTCCTCGACCACCTGGTGACCGATCTCGCCGAGACCAACCGAGGGCTGACCGAGGCGCTGGAGTTCACCGGGATCCTGGACCGGGAGGACCGCGACCTGCCCGGCGCCGACGGGGTCACGTACACGGTCGACACCCTGCTCCCGGACCGGATCGGCACCTGGCTGGGCAGCCCCGGCGACCAGCTCGCGGCCCTCTTCGACTGGGGCACCCCGGCCTTCGACGGCACGAAGCTGCTCCGGGCGCTGGACCAGTTCCTCGGAATGCTCGGGCTCCCGGTGCTGCTCGACCTGACCGCGCCCGTGCTCGACCTGGCCTACGCGGAGATCAGGCCCCGCACCGACCTGACGCCCCCCGGCGTCGCGATCGTCCTGGAAGCTGGCAGCCCGCCGGTCGAGTTCCAGGTCGGCGGCCCGGGCTGGAACCTCACCGTCGACGTGGCGTTCGCGCTGCCCCCCGGCACCGCGATCGTGCTCCAGGCGAACGGCGCCGTCACCGTCGAGCTGCCCGCCGCCGCGGCCGTCGAGGGCGGCGTACGGTGCACCCTGGCGGTGGTGCGGTCCGACGACAGCCCGATCGTCCTCTTCGGCACCCCGGGCGGCAGCCGCCTGGAAGCGCGCGAGCTGGCCTTCGAGTTCGACGCCGGGCTGCGCTGGGACGGCACCGGGGCGCACGGCGACACCGGGATCGGCGGCGCGGTGCGCAAGGGCCGCCTCGTCGTCGACCTCGGCGACGCCGACGGCTTCCTGGCCACGCTCCTGCCCGCGGCGCAGTTGGCGAACGACTTCGAGCTCGGCTTCCGCTACTCGCTCGGCGACGGCCTGCGGTTCGACGGCAGCGGCGCCCTGGAGATCCAGCTTCCGGCGCACCTCACGCTCGGACCGGTCGAGGTGACCGCGCTGACGCTCTCCCTGCGGATCGAGGGCACGCGGTTCCCCCTCGCGCTGACGGCCGACTTCTCGGCGGCGCTCGGCCCGCTGCGGGCCTCGGTCCAGGGCGTGGGTCTGGACGCCACGCTGGAGCTGGCCGAGGGCAACCAGGGCAACCTCGGCCCGCTCGACCTGTCGCTGGGGTTCCGGCCGCCGCGGGGCGTCGGGCTGGTGCTGGACGCCGGGGTGGTCACGGGCGGCGGGTTCCTGCTCTTCGACCCGGAGAAGGGGGAGTACGCGGGCGCGCTGGAGCTGGAACTCGCGGGCATCATCGACGTCAAGGCGATCGGGCTGATCACGACCCGGATGCCGGACGGCTCCTCCGGGTTCTCGCTGCTGATCGTCATGACCGCCGAATTCGGCGGCGGCGGGATCCAGTTGGGGTACGGGTTCACGCTGCTCGCGGTGGGCGGCCTGATCGGGCTCAATCGCACGATGAATCTGACGGCGCTCGCCGAGGGCGTGCGCTCCGGCGCGATCGAGTCGGTGATGTTCCCCGAGGACGTGGTCGCCAACGCTCCCCGGATCCTGAGCGACCTGCGCGCGTTCTTCCCGCCCGAGGAGGGCACGTTCCTGATCGGCCCGATGCTGAAGATCGGCTGGGGCACGCCGACGCTGATCAGCATCTCGGTCGGCGTGATCATCGAGATCCCGGGGAACATCGCGATCGTCGGCGTGCTGCGGGTCGCGCTGCCCACGGTCGACGCGCCGCTGCTGATCCTCCAGGTGAACTTCATCGGCGCCGTCGAGTTCGACAAGTCGCGCTTCTGGTTCTTCGCCTCGCTGTTCGAGTCCCGGATCCTGTTCCTCACCATCGACGGCGAGATGGGGCTGCTCGCCGCCTGGGGCGACGACGCCAACCTGGTGCTGTCGGTCGGCGGCTTCCACCCCTCGTTCACCCCGCCGCCGCTGCCGTTCCCCAGCCCCAAACGCGTGTCCATCGACATCCTCAACCAGCCGGGCCAACTGCTTCGCGTCTCCGGCTACTTCGCCGTCACCAGCAACACGGTGCAGTTCGGGGCGCGCGTCGAACTGCGCCTCGGCTTCGACGCGTTCGGCATCGAGGGGCACTGCGCGTTCGACGCGCTGTTCCAGTTCTCGCCCTTCAAGTTCATCATCTCCATCTCCGCCAGCGTCTCGCTGAAGGCGTTCGGCGTCGGCGTCTTCAGCATCGACCTGAGATTCGTGCTGGAGGGACCCGCGCCGTGGCGGGCGAAGGGCTCCGGCTCGATCTCGCTGCTGTTCTTCGAGATCTCGGCGGACTTCGAGATCACCTGGGGCGAGCGGCGGGACACCACGCTGCCGCCGGTCGACGTGCTGCCGCTGCTGGCGGCCGAGATCGCGAAGCTGGAGGGCTGGGGGACCCGCCCGCCGGCCGGCGGCACCAACCCGCTGGTCAGCCTGCGCCAGTTGCCCGAGGGCGAGTTGGTGCTGCACCCGCTCGGCACGCTGTTCGTGCGGCAGCGGGCGATCCCGCTGGGCATCCGGCTGGACCGGGTCGGCGCCCAGGAGCCCCGCGACGGCAACCGGTTCACGGTCGGCCCCGCGCCCGGCAGCGGCCTGGTCCAGATGTCGGTCACCGACGACAAGTTCGCGATGGCCCAGTTCCAGGCGATGGACGACGCGACGAAGCTGTCCCGCCCGGCCTTCGAGACCCAGGACGCCGGTCTTGAACTCGCCATGGAGCAGGGCGCGCTGGCCGCCGTCCGCGCGGTCCGCCGCAGCACCCGCTACGAGATGATCGTCATCGACGGCGGCCCGGCCGCCGCCGGGACAACGGCCGCGACGCGGGCCCGGGCAGGGGCACGGGCGCTGGCCACGGCGCCCACGCCGGCGCGCACGTTCCGCAGCGTCAGCGCGGGCGTGCACAACCAGTTGCTCCGGGGCAGCAGCACCAGCCGCTCCGCGCTCTCCCAGCAGGAGGCGAGGTTCCGCCAGCCGTACGCGGCGGACGACACGGTCAAGCTGACCGGCCAGCGGTACGTCGTCGCGCACCGGCGCAACAACCGGCAGGCTTTCCCACCCGCGGCCAACGTCGCCGGCGCGCCGTCGACCTTCCGCAGCCAGGCGGCGGCGGCCGACGCGCTCGCCGACTGGGTGGCCGCCGACCCGAGCCTGGCGGGCGCCCTGCACGTCATCCCGGCGGTCGAGGCGGCCACTCCCCTGGCCGTGCCCGGAACCTGGACCGTTGCGGCGAACCCGATGCCGTTCGCCGCGCTGTGGCGCGCGCCGGGCGCGGACGCCGTGCCGCTCGCGGGCGGCCGGGTGCTCGTCGTGGGCGGCGAGGACGGCACCGGAGCGCCCTTGGCCGGTGCCGCGGTCTACGACCCCGCCACCGCCCTGTGGTCACCGACCGGCGCCCTGGCGGCCGGGCGGCGGCTGCACTCGGCGACCCGGCTCGCGGACGGCCGCGTGCTCGTCGCCGGCGGCGTCACCGGCGCCGCGGCGACCGGCACCGCCGAGCTCTACGACCCGGTGACCGGCACCTGGTCCCCCGCCGCGGCGGCCATGGCCACGGCCAGGTCCGGGCACTCGGCGACGCGGCTGGCGGACGGCCGCATCCTGGTCGCCGGCGGGACCGGCGCCCGTTCCGCGCAGTCGGGCCGCGCGCTGTCCGCCGCCGAGCTGTTCGACCCCGCCACCGGCACCTGGGCCGCGACCGCGCCGATGACGGAGGCACGCACCGGACACCAGGCCGTGCCGCTGCCGGACGGGCGGGTGCTGGTCGTCGGCGGCGCCCTGATCACCGGCCCGGCGAGCGCCGCGCCGCTGGGCCACTGCGAGGTGTTCGACCCGGCCACCGGAGCCTGGACACCCACCGGCAGCCTGACCGCCCCGCGCGTCGGCCACCAGGCGACAGCGCTGCCCGACGGCACGGTCCTGGTGACCGGCGGCGAAGCGCCGCGCACCCTGACCGGCGGCGTGCACGACCCGCGCAGCCAGCGCACGGCCGAACGCCACGACCCCGCGACCGGTGCCTGGACCCGCGTCGCCGACCTGCCCACGGGCCGCGCCGCGCACCGCGCCGTGCCGCTGGTGACCGGGCACGTGCTCGTCGTCGGCGGCACCGGCGGGCCCGCCGCCGAGGTGGGCTATCCGGGCGCGGTGCTCTACGACCCCGCCGCCGACACCTGGACCCCCACCGGCGCCCTGGCGGTCGGCCGGTGGGGCTTCGCCGTCGCCGAGCTGGCCGACGGCCGGATCCTGGCCGCGGGCGGCGCCGCGCTGTCCGGCGCCGCCGTGCCGGAGCCGGGCCCCGGCGTGACGGTACCGACCGCCACCGCCGAGGTCTTCACACCATGAGCGGAGGTTCCCTGTCATGACGACCGCGAGCGACCTGGCCGCCGGCCAGTGGACGGCCACCGGGGCGTTGCCGTCCCCCGGCTGCTGGCACGGACAGCATGACGGGCCCATCGTGCTGCCGTCCGGGAAGGTGCTGGTCGCGGGTGGCGCCGACGCCGGCGCGACGGCCCTGGCCACCGCCGCGCTGTACGACCCGGACGCCGGCACCTGGGCGGCCACCGGCGCGCTGGCCACGGCCCGGCGGCTGCACACGCTGACCGCGCTGCCCGACGGCCGGGTGCTGGCCGCGGGCGGCGTCACCGGGGCGCCGGAGTCCCCGGCGCCGGGGCTGGCGTCGGCCGAGATCTATGACCCCGGCACGGGCACCTGGTCGGTGACCGGCGCCATGCACGGGCGGCGGTGGGGGCACAGCGCCGTCGCGCTGCCGGACGGGACCGTGCTGGTGGCCGGCGGCACGACGATCCGCTCGGCCCAGTCCACCCGGTCCCTGTCGACCGCGGAGATCTACGACCCGGCGACCGAGGAGTGGACGGAGGCCGCCCCCATGACCGAGGCCCGCGCCGGTCACCCCGCCGTTCTCCTGGCGAACGGGCGGGTCCTGGTCGCCGGCGGCAGCGCGACCACCGGCCCCGGGCAGGAAACCGCGCTCGCCTTCTGCGAGTTGTACGACCCGGCCACCGGCGTCTGGACGCCCACCGGCAGCCTGGCCACGCCCCGCGGCCTGCACCAGGCGACGCGGCTGACCGACGGCACCGTCCTCGTCACCGGCGGCGGACCGGCCGGCGCGGGCGGCGACGGGACGTTCGCCCCGTTCAGCCTGACGACGGCCGAGCGGTACAACCCGGGCTCGGGGCAGTGGACCGCGGCCCCGCCCATGGCGTTCGGGCGCGGCGGCCACCGCGCCGTCCCGCTCTCCGGGGGCAGGCTGCTGGTGATCGGCGGCGCCGGCGGGCCCGCCTTCGACGTCGGCTACCAGAACGCCGCTCTCTTCGACGCCGCGGCCGGCACCTGGACCCCGACCGGCGGGCTGACGTCCGGGCGCCTGGCGTTCGCCGCGGCGGCGCTGCCGGATGGCCGGGTGCTCGTCGCCGGCGGGGTGGTCCGCTCGGGGCCCGCCACGGCGGAGCCGGGCACCGACGTGCTCGCCGCGAGCGCCGAGATCTTCGCCGCCGGAGCGGAGGGCCCCGGGTGAGCGGCAACTTCTACTCCTTCCTGCCGTGGCTGCGGACCGGCATCGCCACCCGGATCACCGGCGACCCCGGCACGACCGACCGCGCGAGCGTCCCGGTGCGCCTGCGGGTGACCGGCGAGGCGCCGGCCGGCGGCACGATCACCCGGAACGTCGAACAGGCCGTGCAGCTCTACGGCCCCGGGGACATCATCGGCATCGACCCGCGGGCCATCGTGCGGACCGAGCCGCGGCCGTGGATCACCAACGTCGAGCCCAACTACCTGGCGCACATCGAGTTCTACGCCGAGGACTACCCGTGGCGCTACAGCCCGGCCGCGCCCGACCCGGCCACCGGCCGGCTGCGGCCGTGGCTGGCGCTCGTCGTGCTGGCCGAGGGCGCGGACGGCGCCGAGGACGAGTTCACCGAGGGCACGCTGCCCGGCCGGCCGCTGCCGTTCATCACCGTGGCCGACCCGGCCGCCACGCTCCCGCCGGCCGACGAACTCGGCGCCTGGGCGCACGTCCACGTCAACGGACCGCTGGACGCCGCGGTCGTGTCCGACAACATGTCGGTGGTCCTGCCCGCGCTGCAGCAGGTGCTCACCGCCAACCCGGACCTCGCCTGCTCCCGGCTGCTGTGCCCGCGGCGCCTGGCGCCCGGCACCGGCTACCACGCCTTCCTGGTCCCGGCGTTCGAGACCGGGCGGCTGGCCGGGCTCGGGCTCGACCCGGCCGGCTCGCCGGGCGCGCTGCATCCCAGTTGGGGCACCGCCTACCCGGGGCAGCCGGAGGCCGGGCGGCTGCCGTACTACCACCGCTGGTACTTCGTCACCGGCAGCGCCAGCGACTTCGAGTATCTGGTGCGGCTGCTGCAGCCACGAGAACCCGACGACCGGGTCGGGCGCCGGGACATGGACGTGCACGCCTCGCCGGGCGCGGCGCTGCCCGGCATCACCACCCCCGAGGAGCTCGGCGGCGTGCTGCGCCTGGGCGGCGCCCTCCAGGTCCCCGGGCGCGAGCCCGACGTGTGGGATCAGTGGGACGACTGGGAGGAGGCGACCTACCCGCACCCGTTCCAGCAGGCCCTGGCCGCGCTGATCAACCTGGCCGACGACTACACCGGGCGGCCGCCGGCCCAGGCCAACGCCGCCGCCGTGCTCGCCGGGCTCACCGGCTTCGAAGGATCCGCCGCGCGGGCCCTGGCCGACGAGGTCGACCCGGTCATCACTCCCCCGCTGTACGGGCGCTGGCACGCGCTCACCTCCCGGCTGCTCACCGAGCGGGACGGCACCCCGGTCACGCCGGACCGGAACTGGGTGCATCAGCTCAACCTCGACCCGCGGTTCCGGGTCGCGGCCAACTTCGGTACCCGCGTCGTACAGCAGCGGCAGGAGGAGCTGATGGCTGCCGCCTGGGAGCAGGTCGGCGACGTCCTCGCGGCCAACCGCGGGATCCGCTCGGCCCAGCTGGCCCGCGAGGTCGGCCACACGCTGCAGAACCGCCACCTGGACGCGCCGGCCGCGCCCCTCGCCACCGGGCCGGCCGCCGCGCCAATGGCGCGCGCGCTGACCCTGACCGCCCCGGCCCACCCGCGGGTGACGGCGCCCGGGCGGGCCGCGGCGCAGGACACGGAGACCGGGGAAACGGTGGCGGTCGGCTTCCGCGTGGCCAGCAGCCGGGTCACCGAAGCCCCGCTGTCCCCGGCCATGCGCCGCATCACCCGGCCCGGATCGCGGCTGATGCGGTCGCTGCCGTTCACCCCGGAGCAGCCGCCGGAGGCCCTGGTGGCGCGCATGGACGACGACGCGGATCCGGTCACCGCGGCCCCCGAGAAGACCACGCCGGCCGCCGTCGTCACCCCGGGCGAGCTGGACGGCGTCCTCCACCCGCCGCCGCCCGGGATCGCCGCGGTGCCGTCGGCCGCCGACCCGGTCGACAGCCTGCCCAGGAGCCCCGACTTCCGGCTGACCCTGCCCGGCGACGCCTTCGTCCCGCGGCCGGGCGACACCGACAGCCCGGAGGCGGCCCGCTTCAAGGAGGCGCTGCGCGATGTCCACCGCGCCTGGGACGCCGCCGACGCGGGCAGCCGCACCGAGCCGCGGGCGGCCCTCGGCGTCGACACGGCCGCCGGCTCGGTGCTGACCGGGCTGCGCGCCGACGTCACCGTCCCGCGCACGCTGCTCGGTTCGGTGGCGCTGCCCGCGCGGCTGGCGCCGTTCGCCGGGCAGTTCGTCGAGGCGATGGCCTACCCGGTCTTCGACCTGCCGATGTACCGGGCACTGCTCGACCTGTCCACCGACCTGTTCGTGCCCAACCTCGACCTGATCCCGCCCAACAGCATCACGCTGCTGGAGACCAACCAGCGGTTCATCGAGTCCTACCTCGTCGGGCTCAACCACGAGATGGCCCGCGAGCTGCTGTGGCGCGAGTTCCCCACCGACCAGCGCGGCACGCCGTTCCGCCAGTTCTGGGACGCGCGCACCGTCCTGCCCCGGCCGGGCGAGTCCCTGGAGGAGCGCAGGGAGCGGCTCTACGACATCAAGCCGATCCACCGCTGGCCGCTGACCGGGGACCTCGGCACGAACGACAACCGCGACGCGGGCGGCCCGCAGACCGAGGAATTGGTGCTGGTCATTCGCGGCGAGCTGCTCAAGAAGTATCCGAACGCGGCCATCTACGCGCACCGGGCCCGCTGGGGAACCAGGAACGGAGTGCCGGACCCGGCCCAGGAGCGGGTGCCGGTCGAGCTCGTGGACGAACTGCACCCGTCCGCCGAGGAGATCCGGCTGCCGCTGTACGAGGCGCAGGTCGCGCCGGACATCCATCTCCTGGGCTTCGACCTGACTGAGGAGCAGGCGCGGGGCGGTGGCGCCCCGCCGGAGGACGCCGGCTGGTTCTTCGTCATCGAGGAACGTCCGGGCGATCTGCGCTTCGGCCTGGACACCGGGCCGGCGACGCGGGTCGAGGTGTGGAACGACCTGTCGTGGCCCGATGTGGACCCGGGGAACAGCGGGTTCGTCCGGCTCGGCCCCGCGGCGCCCGTCGTCGAGCTGCGGCGGCTCGACGACCCCCGGGCGGACCAGGAGAAGGCCGAGCAGCACGACGAGGACGAGCACCTGCCCGTCTGGACGGGGCAGTTGAGCTCGGCGGACATCGCCTACATCCTCTTCCAGGCCCCGGTGCTGGTGGCCGTGCACGCCGAGGAGATGCTGCCGGATGAGTGACGCCCAGGAGCCGCCCCCCGGCGAGCTGGCCGCGGATCGGCTCAGCGACGACTACCCGGTGCTGCTCGGCCCGGTCCGGATCGAAACCCGTTTCACCGCGACCGAGTTGCTGGTGCGGGTGTTCCCCGACGAGTGGTCGACCGAGATGTTCGAGCCGCGTCCGACGGCGCCCGAGCTGGCCGCGCTCGACGCCTACTGGACCGCGCTGTGGCGCTCCGGCGGCGACGCGGTCGCGGAGGGCGCCGCCTGGCGGGAGCTCACCGGGCGGATGTCCGCCGGCCGGGCCCGCTGGCTGCTGCGCGACCACCGGCCGGCCAACCCCGCCGAACGGCCCACCGGGGTGCCGCCGGAGACCACCGTGCTGGTGATCGTCAGCGCCCAGGCGCTGCCGGCCAACGACCGTGCGCCCACGATCACTTACTGGACCGCGGTCTGGCGGGCGCACGGTGACCGGGCCGCGATCCGCGCCGCCGACATCGCGCTGACCGCCGCGACCGGCGCCGGCCGGGCGCGGGCCATCCGGGCCCGCCGGCCCGTCGGCATCGACGCCGCGCCGGCGGGCGCGGGCGACGCCGTCACGGTGGCGTTCCTGGTGCTGCCGCAACAGCCGGCCGCCGAGGTCGCGCCGTCCTCCTGGACCAGGGCCGCGCGGGCCCGGCTGCTGCCCGACCGCTTCGCGTTCCTCGGCTATGTGAACGGGCAGCGGGTGGTCGCGGTCACCGGCGAACCGGTGCCCGACACGCTCGCGGTGAGCCCCGACCCCGGTCTGCCGGACGCCGAGCAACTGGCGGTGGACGAGGAGACCGGGGCGCTGCGCGTGCCCGAAGACCTGCGCTGGCTGGCCGACTTCGGCCGCGCGGTGGAGGTCGGCATGGGGGTGCGGATCCCGCTGGACGACACCACGCGGCAGGGTCTGGACCGGCTCGTCGTGCTCGGCCTGCGGCTGGACCCGGCGCCCGAGCAGTCCGGCACCGAACTGGCCGACCTGTTCACCCGGCAGTTGCGCGGCCCCGGCGGATTCAGCCTGCTGCCGCAGGGCATCCCGACCAACAACACCGAGCGGGCGCCCGCCGGACGGGACTCGGGCGAGGCGGCCGGCGCCGGACCGGCGGCCGTGCTCGGCGCCGCCGCGCTCGCCGCCGCGCCGGGCGACTGGGCGGCCCGGACGGACGGCCAGTGGTTCGCCGACCTGCTCGGCATCGACCCCGCCGCGCTCGCCGACGTGGCGCACGCCGACGGGACCGACCAGCGCGACGCGCGGGCCGCCAACGTCGCGCTGTGGCCCGCCACGTGGGGCGCGTTCCTGACGACCGCGCTGCACCCGGTGCTCGGCGACGAGGCGGTGGCGCGCACCCGTGAGTTCTTCGTCCGGCACGTGAGCGGGCGCGGCCCCATCCCCGCCGTCAAGATCGGCCGCCAGCCGTACGGGATCCTGCCGACCACCGCGTTCTCCCGCCTGGCCTGGCCGGACACCACGACGCACCCGGACGCCGCCCACCGCCGCGGCCTGCACGCGGTGCTCACCACCGTCGGGGCGGACTGGCTGGCCGCCGCCGGGCAGGTCACCCACCTCGGTGCGCCCGAGGACCCCGACCACCCCGTTGACCCGCATCAGGCACTGCTCGACATCCTGGCGCTGCACCCGACGTCGGCCGAGTTCCACCAGCGGTACGCGCGGAGCGTCGAGGAGATCTTCAACCGGGAGAACCTCGGCGGCAACGGCCCCGCGGTGCTGCCCGCGCTCGACGCGCTGGGAATGCCGCAGCCGATCCGCGAGCTGCTGGCCCGGCTGGGGCACGCGGGCCCGGACCCGGACCTGATCCGCCGGCTGTTCGCCGGCGCCCAGTACCCGCTGCTCGCCCCGCTCGTCGACGACCGGCCGCTGTCCGGGACCGACCCGGTGCGCCCCTGCGCGCCGCAGGGCAACTACCTGCGCTGGCTGGCCCATTACGCGGCCACCGATCTGGAGCCGATCCGGCTGGAGAGCGGCTTCGACGCGGGCCGCCCGCCCGCCGCGCTGCTCTACCTGCTGCTGCGGCACGCCGTCCTGCTGGGCTGGGCGGAGGCCGGGCGAAGGCTGGCCGCCGCGGCCGGCAGCCCCGTCCCGCCCGCGGCCGACCCGCCGTTCATCCACATCAGCGGCGAGGCGAGCGGCAGCGAGAGCCGCTACCGCCAGTTGTACTCGCCCGACCCGGCCATCACCGGGCGGCCGGACACCACGGTCGCCGAGCACATCCCCGGCGTGCTGGCCACCAGCGCGGCCACGGCGCCGCTCGCCGAACAGGTCCGGGCCCTGGACCTGCTCGCCGACGTGCCCACCGCCCGGCTGGAGCGGGTGCTGATCGAGCATCTGGACTGCGCCACCTACCGGTTCGACGCCTGGCGGCTCGGGCTCGCCAACGAACGCCTCGCCGAGCTGCGGTTCGGACCCGACGGCACCGCACCGGCCCGGCGGGGCGTGCACCTGGGCGCCTACGGCTGGCTCACGGACATCCGGCCAAGGACCGGGCAGCGCACGCCCGTTGAGCTGTCCGGCACGCTCGGCCAGATCTTCACCCCGCCCGGCTCCACGCCGCTGCTGCGCGCACCGGGCAACGGCGGCTTCGTGCACGCGCCGTCGCCGGGACACGCCACCACCGCGGCGGTCCTGCGCGCCGGATACGTCGCCAACGCCACGCCGCAGCGCCCCGGCACGTTCGCCGTCAACCTCAGCTCGGAGCGCGTGCGGGCCGCGCTCACCGTGCTGGACGGGCTCCGGCAGGGCCAGTCCCTCGGCGCGCTGCTCGGCTACCAGTTCGAGCGCGGGCTGCACGACCGGTACGCGGAGGCCGAGGTCGACTCGTTCATCACCGCGCTGCGCGGCGTCTTCCCGCTGCGGGCCGGCAAGCTGGCCGAGACGGCGCCCGAGGAGCCGGTCGCGATCGAGCGGATCGAGGCCCGCAACGTGATCGACGGCCTCGCCCTCGTCCGGCACGTGACCAGGACCGGCCCGGCCCAGTACCCCTTCGGCTACGAGGACCGGCTCCCGGAGCCGGCGAACGGACAGGGCGCCGCCATCGACGCCGAGGTCGTCCGGCTGCTCGACCTGCACGACGCGCTGGCCGACCTCGCGGTCGCCGAAGGCACCCACCAGGCCCTCCAGGGCAACACCGAACGCGCCTCGGCGACCCTCGACGCCTACGCCGCCGACGGCTTCCCGCCGGAGCCCGCCGTGGTCGCCACCCCGCGCAGCGGCGTCACCCTGACTCACCGGCTCGGCCTGCAGTTCCGGCCGGGGCTCGGCCCCGACCACGGCTCCGGCCTGTTCCAGGGCAACGGTCCCCGCGCCAAGGGCGAGCCCGCCGTGAACGACTGGCTGCCCACGCTGCTGCCCGGCCAGAACGACGTGGCGGCCCGGGTCACCTGGACCGATCCGGTCAGCGGCCAGGCCCGCGAACGGGTCGTCACCCAGCGGGACATCCGGCTCCAGCCGCTCGACCTGCTGTGGACCGTGCGGCCCGAGGACCAGGCGGCCATGACCGACCTCGACGACCGGATCCTCGGCCACGTCATCGACCGCGACCACCCGCGCCCCGACGCCGTGCTGACCATCCGGCACACCCAGCGGATCGACGGCAAGATCACCTTCTTCGAGCTGTCGCCGCTGATCTCGGCCCTGCGCACGCTGCTGACCACCGCCCGCCCGCTGCGCGCCAGCGATCTGGTGCCTCCGGCCGGTGCCGCGCCGGCCGACCCCGCCGTGGACGAGACCGTGGCGCTGCCCAGGGCGCGGCCGGCCGCCGTCCACGAGGCCCTCGCCGAGCTGCGCGACGGGGTCACCGACTACGCCGACGAGGTCTCGCCGCTCGTCGACGACCCGGCCCGGCGCGCGGAGCTGATCAGCCGGATCGACACCGTCCTCGCCGGATACGGCGAACTCGTCTCCGCCGCGGCCGGCTTCGGCATGGTCCGCAGCGGCTGGGGCGAGGCCGCCGAGTGGCGCCGCGGCGTGTTCGGTGAGGTGCTGACCGCCGTCGCCGCGACCGCGGACCGGATGGCCGGATCCCTGGCCGCGACCGACGCGCTCCTCGCCGAGTACAACGCGCTGCCGTCCCAGACCCCGGCCGAGACCCGCTTCGGCCTGCTGCAGCGGGCCGAGCAGTTGCTCGGCACCGCCCCCACCAGCCCCAGGCCGGCCACCCCGCAGCAGTTGCGCGCCATCGTGCTCGGCCGCCGCGCGGCCTTCGCCGGCCGGCTCCAGGCGCTGCGCCAGGTGAACCGGACGACGCGGGCCACGCTCAGCGGGCTGCTGGCCGACGTCTCCGCGCTGCTGCCGCTGACCGCGTTCGACCGGCTCGGTCTCGACCTCGCGCCCCACCACGACCGGATCGTCGCCTTCGCCACCGATTTGCGCGGCCGGGCCCGGTCGTTGCTGGCGGACATCGCGGCGCGCCTGGCCGCCGCCGGGACGGCGCTCGAGGAGTACGACGCGGCGGTGACCGGCCAGGACCGGGTGCGGGCCGCGACCGACGCGCTCACCGCGCTGCTCGGTGAGGACGCGCTCGTGGTGCCCGAGTTCACCCCGCCCGAGCCGCTGGCGGAGGAGTGGCGGAGGGCGCGCAACGACAGTGACGAGCTGCTGGAGCACCTGGACCGGGACTTCCCCGTCGACGACTGGGTGCACGGCCTGGCCCGGGTGCGCGAGAAGGTCCGCTGCTGGGAGAAGGCGGTGACGCTGAGCGACGCGCTGCGCGGCCCCGGCGGTCTGCTGTCCAACGTGCTGGGCTGGCAGGAACCGCTTCTGGAACCGATCCAGTTGCCCTACCGCCGGGACGACACCTGGCTCGGCATGGAGTTCCCCGCCTCCTGCACCGTCGACGAGAACAAGCTGCTGTACACGGCGCACTACGCGGTCGGCCCGCCGCTCGGCGGCGGCGCGCACTGCGGCCTGCTGCTGGACGAGTGGACCGAGGTGCTGCCGGCCGCCACCGAGACCACCGGTGTGGCGCTGCACTACGACGGCCCGGACTCCGAGCCGCCGCAGGCCATGCTGCTGGTCGCGCCGCCGGTCAGGACGGGCGCCTGGAGCTGGGACGACCTGGTGGCGGCGGTGCACGAGACGTTCGAGCTGGCCCGGGTCAGGGCCGTCGAGCCGGCCCACCTCGACACCACGGCCTACGCGCACCTGCTGCCGGCCACGGTCATGTCCGCGACCCGCCGGCCCATCACCATCAGCACCGACCTCGCGACCGCCAACCTGCGCTGGAAGGCCCATGACTGAGCCACCCCCCATCCCCGACCTCCGGGCCGCCCTGGCCGAGCGTGCCTTCCCCACCGTGGGCCTGTGGAACCGGCTCGAAGGCCGCCCGCGCACCACCGACTTCGACCGCGCGCTGCGGGCCGAGGTGCGCGACCCGCTGTGGATGCTCACCCGGCAGTGGCAGCTCGGCGAGTTCCGCGGGACGGACGCGGGCTCGCCGGTCACCGCGACCTACCACGTGGCCACCGCCACGCCGTCCCGGTTCCGGCCGGGCACCGAGGGGCCGGCCGGGGACCTGCCGGCGGAGGCGCCGCTCGAAGCTGTCGCCGAGCGCCGGGCCGTGCCGTTCAGCCGCGGCGCCGACCCGGTCTCCTTCGACCTGCGGCTGGCCATCGGCCGGCGCTGGCTGAAGCTGCTCGGCCGGTCGCTGCTGATGCGGCTCTACCGCGCCGCGTACGTGGCGCGTTACCCGATCGCGCTGCCCGACCCCGACGCGGACGCCGACACCGCGCGGGTGGCGCACCCCGAGGTGTGGGCCACGATGCAGGCGGTCGCCGGCCGCCGGATGGACGGCTACCTGCTGTACCAGCACCTCAAGGCGGGCGGCAACGCCTACGATGGCGTCCCCGGCGTGCTGTTCCTCCACTACGACCAGCTCAACGACCTCGGCGCCCAGCTCATCGCGTGGTTCGACGGCCTGATCAGCCAGCCGCCCGGGGATCCCGCCTGGGACGCCCGCCGCCTCGAGCACCGGTTCTCGATCGGCGTCGGCGAGGACAAGGTGCTCACCGCGCAGGAGTACCCCGGCGGCGAGCTCGACTGGCACGCGTTCTCCGTCGACCCCGGCGACCCGCTCGGCGGGCAGGCCCAGGAGTCCGCGGTCACCAGGACCGTGTTCCCCGCGCCGGTGCGCTACGCCGGCATGCCCCTGCCGCGCTGGTGGGCGCTGGAGGACGGCGGCACCAACTTCGCGGCCGTCCGGCCGAGCAGCACGGACCTGGCCCGGCTGATCTTCCTGGAATTCGCGCTGGTCTACAGCAACGACTGGTTCCTGCTGCCGTGCGACCTGCCGGCCGGTGTGATCGCCACCATCGAAGGGCTCGCGGTGACCGACGTCTTCGGTCAACGCGAGTGGATCACCCCGGCCGGGTCCGGCGACGACCAGGACTGGCAGCGGTGGTCGATGTTCACGCTCGACACCGTCGGCGACGCGCCGGTCGCCGCCGACACCAGCCTGTTCCTGCCCGCGAGCGTGCCCAAGGCCGCCGAGGGACCGGTCCTGGAGGACATCGCGCTCATCCGCGACGAGAACGCCAACCTGGTCTGGGGCATCGAACGCACCGTCCAGGTCGCCACCGGCGAGGCGCGCCGCGGCGGCGAGGTCGCCGCCGAGGCCCTGGCCCACCGGCGGCGGCTCATCCCCTCCCCCGAACCGGGCGCCCCGCTCGCGCCCATCGCCTACCTGGCGATGAACACCGTGCCGGAGAACTGGATCCCGTTCATCCCCGTGCACGTTCCCGGCGACAACCGCGCCATCCAGTTGCAGCGCGCCGCCATGCCCAGCGCGGTCGACGGCACCCCGGTCCGGCCGCGCACCTCCCTGCTGCGCACGGGCCTCGACGCGGCCACCCCGGCGCCGTACTTCGTCAACGAGGAGGAGGTCCCCCAGGCGGGCGCCCGGGTCTCCCTCGCCTACAACCGCACGCGCTGGCGCGACGGACGCGTCGTGGTCTGGCTCAGCGCGCACCGCGGCACCGGCCGCGGTGAGCGCTCCAGCGGCCTGGCCTTCGACCTGCTGCGCGACACGCGGTGACGGGCCCGCGACGGCGGACGGCGCACCTGCCACCTCATGCCCCCGTGGGCGCGTCCTCCTGGACCACAAAGGTCCTGATCGCTTCGACGGCACCGCCGCGCGCCCAGTCCGTGAAGGTGGAAGACAGCATGGGCGTGTCGATGGAGCGGTGGGCGCGGAAGCGGCGCTGGCTCATGCCCTGCTCGATGTGCCGGTGTCCGGCGCGGATCACGTCCACGCTCTCACCGGCCACCAGCACGGTCTTCACGGTGGTGAGGTTGGCGATGGAGGCGGCGAGCGCGCCCAGCGCCCACCCGGCCTGACGGGCGATGTCGCCGGAGACGGGCTCTCCTTCCCCGGCCCTTCGGGAGATTTCCTTCAGGGACACCGGCCGGTGCAGTCCGTAGGCCGCGGCTGACAGGATCGCGCCGGTCGAGAGGTACGCCGAGACGCAACCCCGGTGGCCCGTGGGGCACATGGGACCGCCGAGGTCCAGGATGTGGTGCCCGAATTCGACGACGTCCTCCTCGGTGGTCTCCAGGATGCGGTTGTATCGGCAGAGGGCGTAGCCGATGCCGGCGCCCGCGGTGACCAGGGCGAAGTCGGAGAGTCCGCGGGCGACTCCGAACCAGTGCTGGCCGCAGGCGAGCGCGAGGACGTCGTTGCGGACGACGCAGGGTATGCCCATGGCGTCGTTCAGCACGGATTCCAGCGGGACCCGCCACCAGTCCAGGAAGGGCGCGTTGAACAGTCCCGGCTCCGCCGCCTCGTCGTCGGCCGGGGGGTGCCCGCCCAGCGTGAACCCGGCCGCGACGGGCGGGAAGCCGTCCCGCGCCAGCCGGTCCCTGAGGTCACTGGCCTGCGCGGCGACCGCTTCGGGCGTCCGGACGCCGAGTGGCTCGCTGTGCTCCGCGACCACCTCGGCACGCAGATCGGTGACGACGCCGTACATGCGGTCGGAGGTGAGCTTCACCCCGAGGAAGTGGTAGTCCTTGGCGACGATGTCCAACGGGCGCATGGGGTGGCCGTTCAGCGGGTCGTGGACGATTCCTCGTTCCACCAGGAGCCCGGACTGCACCAGGGGTTTCGTCAGGCGGGTCAGGCTGCCGTTCGACAGCCCGAGGCGGCGGGCGAGCTCGGTCCTGGTGCAGGGGCCGTTGACCAGTACTTCCCTGATGAGGGGGCGGGCGGGCCGGGACACGGCTCGCCACGTCTCGATCGTCGGATGGCTGCCGCTCGGCTCGGATGCTGCGTGCACCCGCGCAGCGTACAAGGCAGAGCGGGACGGTTCCGTCCCGTGCCGGGCGGTCGGCGGCCGAGGCGTGGTCCGCCTCAACACCACGATGCTCAGCCGGAGTTGATTTCGGCACGGAATCTAGGCGTCCAAGGAGCGGGCACCTACACTCCGGGTGGCGGCAGGAGTGACCTGAATCCGGGGGATGCGGATTCAGAGACAAAAACTACCTGTTGCTCCATGTTCAGAAATGCGCGTCAGGCATCGACTTGGGAGTCGCAGTGAGAACACGAACACGATCGCTGGTCGTCCTGCTGGCAGGACTCGCGGCCCTCCTCGGGCTGGGAGCCGTGAGCCCGGCCGCTCAGGCCGAACCGGCCGAAGCGGCGGCCACGGGCCTGCACATCGAGAACGGCCGGCTGCTCGAGCGCAACGGCAACGATTTCGTGATGCGGGGCGTCAACCACCCCCACACCTGGTTCCAGGGCGAGACCCAGTCGTTCGCCGACATCAAGGCGCTGGGCGCCAACACGGTCCGCGTCGTCCTCGGCAGCGGCCAGCGCTGGGGCCCGGACAGCCCCGAGAACGTGGCCGGGGTCGTCGAGCAGTGCAAGGTCAACCGCATGATCTGCGCGCTGGAGGTGCACGACACCACCGGCTACGGCGAGGAGGCCGCGGCCGCTTCGCTGGACCAGGCGGCCGACTACTGGATCGGCCTGAAGGACGTCCTCGTCGGCGAAGAGGACTACGTCGTCATCAACATCGGCAACGAGCCCTGGGGCAACGTCAACGCCGCGGGCTGGACGCAGGCCACGATCGACGCCGTGGGCAAGCTGCGCGGCGCCGGGTTCGAGCACACGCTGATGGTGGACGCGCCCAACTGGGGTCAGGACTGGGAGAACACCATGCGCACCACCGCTCAGGCGGTGTACGACGCGGACCCCACCGGCAACCTGATCTTCTCCGTCCACATGTACGCCGTCTACGACACCGCGGAGGAGATCAACGGCTACCTCCAGGACTTCGTCGACGCCCGGTTGCCCATCCTCGTCGGCGAGTTCAGCCACCCCGACTCCGAATGGGGCGACGTCAACGAGGACGTGATCATGGCCACCGCCGAGGAGCTGGACCTCGGCTACCTGGCCTGGTCCTGGAGCGGCAACTCCGATCCGATCCACGACCTGGTGCTCAACTTCGACCCCAACCAGCTCACCTGGTGGGGCGAGCGCGTCTTCCACGGCCCCAACGGCATCGCGGAGACCGCCCGCGAGGCCACCGTCTTCGGCGGCGGCGCCCCCGACGACACCGAGGCGCCCACCGCCCCCGGCACGCCCACCGCCTCCGCGGTGACCGCCACCACCGCCACCCTGAGCTGGACGGCGTCCACCGACGACGTCGGCGTCACCGGCTACGACATCGTCCGCGTCGACAGCGGCACCGAGACCCGCGTCGCCAGCTCGACGTCCAACCGGGTCACCGTCACCGGCCTGACCGCCGGCACCGGCTACACCTTCGCCGTCTACGCGAAAGACGCGGCCGGCAACCGCTCCGCCCGCTCGGGCACCGTCTCCGTCGCCACCCCGGACAGCCCCGCGGGCAGTTGCTCCGTCGGCTACCGGGTCGTGGGTGACTGGGGCAGCGGCTTCCAGGGCGAGATCGTGATCCGCAACACCGGCACCACCGCCCTCGACGGCTGGACCCTCGGCTTCTCCTTCACCGGCGGCCAGGTCATCACCACCATGTGGGGCGGCACCCCCACCCAGAGCGAGGGCTCCGTGAGCGTGGCCCCCGCCTCCTACACCCGCGCCATCCCGGCCGGCGGCTCCGTCACCCTCGGCTTCGTCGCCGGCAGGGGCGCCACGAACACCGCCCCGACCGGCTTCACCCTCAACGGCGGCACCTGCGCCACGGCCTGACCCGGCCGCCGCGGCCGGCCGGGCAGTCCCGGCCGGCCCGCGCGGGCGGGTGTCCTTCGCGCGGCTCCGCCGTTCCGCGCTAGGCCCGTACTTCGCGGGTCGGTGAATCGGATGGTTCGGTGGCCGGTCCGGTGTCCGGTCGGGGGTCTGTCGCGTTGGAGCGGGTGTGTCGATGACTTCCCGGTCCCCGCGGCCACGGACGG
>NZ_JAVREL010000032.1:0-70727 GCF_031845365.1 Streptomyces litchfieldiae | reverse complement strand
CCGACCCGCCCACCATCCTCATGGCCCGGGGAGTCCACCTCCACCTGCTGGACCTCCTCGGCCTAGAAGTGATGCAACCGCGCTGGTTGCAGACCTGAATCAGCGACCCGCGAAGTACGGGGCTAGGTGGCGTCCCTGCACGTCGACACGACCGCGTTCCCGTTTCCATTGCTCGAAGAGTTCCACAGTAGGCCGGCCGGAGGAACTCTCGCACCACCCGCGGCGGATGGGTCATCCGGGGAGCGCACCCCGAACCCGTTCGCCGCCCCGACCTCCGTTCGACGGTCTGAAGAAGTTCCGTTCACCGACACTCCGTTCGGGCAGCAACGCCCCGAACGAGGCGCGGGCGAACGTTCCTTGATCGGCGTTACCTCACGGACCGGTGCTCCGTTGACGGTGTGGCCGCGGCAACGGGCCGCGGCGGAAGTTCAGGAGTGGGTCATGAAGCACACGAAGACAGTTGTCGTCACATTGGTATGCGGAGCCGTTTGCGCGGCAGGAGCCGGCACGGCCACGGCCGTCACCGTGGCCGCCGAGGGGGCCGTTCCCGCCCCGTATGTCGCCGACCTGACCGCCCCCGTCCACAACGCGACGGCCATGGTCCCGACCGCGGTGGCGGCCGTGCTCGAGACGGCACAGCGGAGTGCGCCCGTCGTTCCCTGATCGCGGCAACCGGGCCGCGTCGGCCTCCCCCTCGCCCGGCACTCCCTCAGTCATCGACTCTCTTGGCAGGGCGCAATAATTCATATTTAATGGAACGAGCAGGTGTCCGGGCGCCACCCATCGCGTGGCCGTTTCCCGCTTGGAGGAGTCTCGTGCCATCTCCGACGTCTCACAAGGGCCGGTTCGGCGGCCGGTGCGTCATCCTCACGGGAGCCGCCTCGGGTATCGGCGCCGCCACGGCCCGGCGGCTGGCCGCCGAGGGGGCCGGCGTGCTCGTCGCGGATGTGCGGCCCGACGCCGGCGAGGCGGTCGCGGCGGCGATCCGGGAGGCGGGTGGCCGGGCCGCGTTCCAGTCCTGCGACGTCTCCGACGAGGCCGACTGGCAGCGGGCCGTGCGGGTGGCCGGCGAGCGCTTCGGCCCGGTGTCCGGACTCGTGAGCAACGCCACCACGGTGACCATCGCGCCCGCCCACGAAACGGAACTCGCCGACTGGAACCGCCAGTTGTCCGTGGGGCTGACCGGCTCCTTCCTGGGGTTCCGAGCCTGTCTGCCGGATCTGCGCCGCACCGGGGGCAGTGCCGTCCTGGTCTCCTCCGTGCACGCGCTGGTCGGGCTGCCCGGCCGGCCCGCCTACGCGGCGGGCAAGGCCGCGCTGACCGGGCTGACCCGGCAGCTCGCCGTGGAGTACGGCACGGAGGTCCGCGTAAACGCGGTGCTGCCCGGGCCCGTACTGACCCCCGCCTGGGACGGCATCTCCGAGGCGGACCGGGCCGCCAGCGCCGAGCAGACCGCCGTCCGCCGCCTCGGGCGCCCCGAGGAGGTGGCCGCGGCCATCGCGTTCCTCCTGCACGAGGACGCCTCCTTCGTCACCGGAGCCTCACTCGTCGTCGACGGTGGCTGGAGTGTGCTGAAGACCAGTTCGTGAGCGTCCAGCGTCCTCACGAGCGAAACCGCCCCCGTTCACGCGTCCGCGCAAGCCAGGAGCACCACGTGAAAATCGCCCGCATCGAGACGTTCGCCATACCACCCCGCTGGCTGCTGTGCCGCGTCGAGACCGACGACGGTGTCGTCGGCTGGGGCGAGCCGGTGGTGGAGGGCCGGGCCGCCACCGTGCGCACCGCCGTCCACGAGCTGGCCGAACTGCTGGTGGGCAAGGACCCGTTGCGCATCGAGGACCACTGGCAGGTGATGACCAAGGGGTCGTTCTACCGGGGCGGGCCCGTGCTCTCCAGCGCGGTCGCGGGGCTGGACCAGGCGCTGTGGGACATCGCCGGAAAGGTCTTCGGCGCGCCGGTGCACGTCCTGCTCGGCGGCCCCGTCCGGGACCGGGTCCGCGCCTATAGCTGGGTCGGCGGCGACGAGCCGGCCGAGATCGCCGACGCGGTCGCCGCGCAGGTCGAGGCGGGCTTCACGGCCGTCAAGATGAACGCGAGCGGCCGCATGAACCGGCTGGCCACCGTCACGGACCTGGACCGCGTCGTGGAACGGGCCGAGGCCGCCCGCGAGGCGCTCGGGCCCGACCGGGACTTCGCCGTCGACTTCCACGGCCGCTTCAGCACGGCGAACGCCCGCAAGGTGCTGCCGCTGCTGGCGCCGAGCAATCCGCTCTTCGCGGAGGAGCCGCTGCTGCCGGAGTACACCCACCTGCTGGGCGACCTGATCGCCGCCTCGCCCGTGCCGGTGGCCACCGGTGAACGGCTGTACTCCCGCACGGACGTGCTGCCCGCGCTGCGCGCCGGTGTGGCGGTGCTCCAGCCGGACCTCTCGCACGCCGGCGGGATATCCGAGGTCCGCCGCATCGCGGCGCTGGCCGAGACGTTCGACACGCCCATCGCCCCGCACTGCCCGCTGGGCCCGGTGTCGCTGGCCGCGAGCCTCCAGATCGCCTTCGCGACACCCAACTTCCTGATCCAGGAGCAGAGCATCGGCATCCACTACAACACGGGTGCGGAGGTGCTGGACTATGTGGTCGACCGCGAGGTGTTCCGCTTCCACGAGGGCCACTTCCGGCGCCCGGCCGGCCCGGGGCTCGGCATCGAGGTGGACGAGCGGGCCGTGCGCGCCGCCGACGGCCGCGCGCCTGACTGGCGGGGGCCCATCTGGCGGCACCCCGACGGCTCGTTCGCGGAATGGTGACCCGGACATGAGAAGCGCACCCGTGGACTGCGCCGCGAGCGGCTGGCCGCCATCGTCCGCGGCCGGGACGGCGGTGCCGCGCCGCGGCCGGTGCTGGCGCTGGCCGAGGAGGGCGTCTCGCTGATCGAGGTGTCCCTCAATGCCGCCGATGCCGCCGGGGTCATCGCCGCGGCCCGCGCCGGGGAGTTCGAGGGGAGCGACCGTTGAGCGAGGACCGGCCGCCGCTTCAGGTGCTGACGTTCGACGAGGCCATGCTGTCGGTCCAGGTGGGCGGGCCGCTCGCGGTCGGGGCACCGGCCCGGGTGACGGTGGCGTGCCCACCGGGGCACTGCTCCGGAGGACCGGGGGCGGGCACCGCGCGGGTCCACTACTGGCGCGCGGGGTCGGCCGCCTCCCGGCTGGATCCGGGGCATCTGGCGCCCGCGCTGGTCGCGCGCGAGCGGGGCCGGACCGTGGTCCTGGACGTCAACCACCGGGCGCGGCCGTGGTCCTCGGCCCGGGCCGCCGCGATGCTGCCCCGGGTGGACGTGCTGATCGCCTCGGACGACGAGCTGCCCGTCGTCTCCGGTGCGGCGGGCGACGACGAACGGGCGCGGGGCGCTGATCCGGCCGGGGCGCCGCGGGGCGGCCCGCCCGGATCAGCGGTCGGCGGGTCAGCCGCGGAAGGCGTCGTTGCACTCGCGCTGGAGCGCGATGTCCTGCCACATGGCGTGGTGCGGCGCCGCGTTGGAGCAGACGACCGTGCCCAGGGCGCCGGCGCGGGCGCTCTCGGCGACCGCCCGGCGGCAGATCGCCGCGCCGACCGGGCCCTCCTCGAACGTGCCGTGCGGGGGCGTGTAGCCGACCCATCCCTCGCCGAAGACGAACGGCACCCCGGCCCCCGCCGCCCAGTCGGCAGCAGCGGCGATCCAGGTGACCAGCCGCTGCTCCATGGCCAGGCGGTGGGTGGCGTAGCGGTCGTACAGCCAGGCGTCCCACTTCAGCGGGTCGCACCAGTCGTGCACATACAGCTCGCGGAGGCCCACGATGGTCGCCTCCAGCCGCCACCGGTCGGCGGCCGGGGGTGCCCAGTCGGCCAGGTCGGGCGCGTCGTCCCGCAGCAGCTCACGGCGGGCCGCGTCCTGCGGGAACGGGCGGGCGGGGTCGCGCAGCGCGAAGGTGTCGATGAGCTCGCCGAGGACGCCGTAGACGTAGGGGTGGAAGACGGCGACATCCACCTCGGCGGGGATGCCGCGCAGCGAACCGACGGGCACCTCCGCGTAGTTGACGGTGACGGGCCGGTCCGGGTGGCGCTCCTTGAATCGGGCGATTCCGCGCCTCAGGCGGGGCCGCAGCTCCACCACCCGGTCGTGGCCGGAGAGTTCGTCGGCGAGCCGGCCGGCCTGGACCTCGTTGTGCAGCTCGGTGAAGGCGACGCGGTCGTCCAGCCCGCCGTGTTCGGCGAGGAAGTCGATCAGGTCGGCGAGGGCGTCGGCCAGGGCCTCGGCGCGCCGTTCGGGGTCGATGGCCATCAGGGCGTCGAACCAGCGCCGGTCCCCGGCGAAGGACGGGCTCTGCTGGTACTCCCAACTGGAGAGGATGACGAAGAAGTCGTGGCGGCGGGCGGCCTCGAAGAGTGCCAGCAGGTGGGCGCGGCCGTCGATCTCGGTGGTGCCGCGGACGTCGTACCAGCGGACCCGCTGGCCAAAGGCGCCGCCGAGCGGCCCCAGCCGCAGGCGGTGGGTGTCGATGCCGGAGCCGAACAGCAGGAACGGCATGGCGCAGATCCGGATGGTGTTGTAGCCGCGTTCCGCGGCCTGGGCGAAGGCGCGGTCGAGGTCCTCGAAGGGCTCCCCGGGACCCGTGCGGGTGTACCAGGTGAAGTCCCAGAGGGTGATGGTGAGTTTCCCGGGGAGGTGGGCGGGCAGCGGGGTGGGCACGGTGAGCCTTTCTGTGGTCGGTTCGGGTCAGGACTTGACGGCTCCGGCCGTGAGCCCTTCCAGGAGCTGTTTGCGCAGCAGGAAGAAGACCAGCAGGCTCGGTATCGCGGCGAGCACACTGGCCGCGAGCACCAGGTCGTACTGGCGGCTGGTGGCGCCGAACAGCGCCTGGATGCCCAGCGGCAGGGTGTAGTCGCCCGGTTCGCTGATCACGATGAGCGGCCAGATGAGGCTGTTGTAGCTGGTCAGGAAGGACCATACGCCCAGCGCGCCGAGGGCGGGCCGCAGCAGCGGCAGCACCACGCGGCGGAAGAGGCCGAACTCGGTGCAGCCGTCGACCCGGGCCGCGTCCAGCAGGGCGTCGGGGACGGACTGCTCGGTGTACTGCCGCATCATGAAGATGCCGAACGCGGGTGCCACCCAGGGGACGACGAGCGCGAAGTACGGGGTCGTCAGGTGTGCCTTGGCCACCATGATGAACAGCGGGACGACGATGACCGCGAACGGCACGGCCAGTGAGCTGAACATGATGTTGAACAGCAGGTTCTTGCCCCGGAAGCGGTATTTGGCGAAGGCGAACCCGGCCAGCGAGCACAGTCCCACGGCCGCCGCCGTGGAGATGGCGGCCACCAGGGTGCTGGTGACCAGCCAGCTCCGATACGGCTGCCCGTCCAGCAGGCCGCGGTAGTTGGCCAGCGTGCCGGGGAGCGGCAGCGGCTGCGGCGGGTAGGCGAAGATGTCGCCGCGCGCCTTGAAGGACGAGGACAGCGCCCACAGCAGCGGCAGCGCGAAGACCACCAGCAGCGATATCAGGAACGCGTACAGCAGCACCCGGTTGCCGGCGCGGCGGCGCCCGGTGGGCGCGGTCGGCGTGGGGGCGTGTGCGGCGGTTGTCATCGGGACTCCCTTCCGATGCCCAGGATCCGGTTGGCCAGGTAGCCGAGCGTGAAGACGGCGATGAACAGCAGCACGCCGGCCGCCGCGGCGTATCCGAGCTGCTGGCGCTGGAAGCCGGCCCGGTAGATGAACATGGCGACCGACATGGTCGATTCGCCCGGGCCGCCCTGTGTGAGGAGGAACGGCTCTTCGAAGATCTGCGCCGAGCTGACCAGCACGGTGACGGCGACGAACGCGGTCACCGGCCGCAGCGCGGGCAGTGTGACGTCCCAGAACCGGCGCACCGGGCCCGCGCCGTCGATGGCCGCCGCCTCGTACAGCTCGCGGGGCACGTTCTGGAGGCCGGCCAGGAAGAAGATCGTCAGGTAGCCGGTCCAGCGCCACAGCACCAGGACGACAACGGAGAACTTGGCCCACTGGGGGTCGCCGAGCCAGTCGATGCCGCCGAATCCGAAGAGCGCCTGGAGCGTGCCGTTGATCAGCCCGAACTCGTTGTCGAAGAAGAGTCCGAACATCAGGGTGATGACGATGGGCGAGATGACGACCGGCATGAAGTACGTCATCCGGAAGAGATCCCGGCCGCGCAGCCCGCGGGTGTTGAGGGCCTGGGCGATGAGCAGGGCGGCGGGCACCACGACGACCAGGGTGAAGGCGACGTAGAAGGCCGTGTTGCCGACCGAGGTCCAGAAGCTGTTGTCGGTCAGCAGGTCACGGTAGTTGCGCAGGCCCACCCAGGTGGGCGAGCCGAGGCCGGCCCATTCGGTGCAGCTCAGGTAGACGCCCACCAGGATCGGCACCAGGAGGAAGAAGACATAGAGGAGGTAGAAGGGGGAGATGAAGACGTAGGGCGCCAGGCCGCGTTGGTGGCGCGACCACCAGGACTGCCGGGGCGCGGCGGGGGCGTCGGCCGTGTCGCGGGCCTCCGGCCGCGGTCGGTAGGTGGTGGGTGCGGTCATCGCTTCACCTGCTGTCGGTAGGCCCCGATGCCGGCCTCGATCGCGGCGGCCGGGGAGGTGCGTCCCTTGAGGGCGTCCAGCACCGGGCCGCCCAGGACATCGGTCAGAATCTGCATGCCGGCGGCCTGGTAGAACAGCGGCAGATCGGCCGCGGCGCGGCTGTAGACGTCGAAGACCCGCTGTCCGCCGAGGTAGGCGTTTTCGACGCCGAGCAGTTCCGGGTCCTGGTACAGGGATTTCAGGGTGGGGAGGTAGCCCCCGGAGCGGTAGCGCAGGATCTGCCCCTCGCGGGTGAGGTAGACGCGGCCGAGCAGTTCCAGGGCGGCCTGCGTGTTGGCCTTGTCCTTCAGGACGGTGAACGCGGTGCCGCCGAGGGTCGAGGCGATGTGCCCGCCGCCGGTGAACCGGGGCAGGGTGCGCATGCGCCATCTGCCCTGCTGGTCCGGCACGTTGGCCTGGAGCCCGTAGGCGTTGTACCAGTTGGGCATGACGGTGGCCGCGAGTCGTCCGGACTTCAGCGCGGCGGCGCAGGCGCTGCCGTAGGGGTCGGGGAGGGCGAGCAGGAATCCGGTGCGCACGCCGGCTGTCATGAACTCCAGGACTTCGAGGGCCTCTTGCGAGTCGAGGACCAGCTCGCCCGACACGTCGAACGCGCCTCCGCCACGCTGGAGCAGCAGTTGCAGGAAGGCGTTGACGACGGAGCCGTTGTCGCCGGTGGAGACCATGCCGAGGCTGATGTCGCGGTCGCGGGCGAGGCGTTCGCCGTGCTCGGCCAGTTCCTCCCAGGTCGCCACGTCCTCGGGTACGCCGTGCTCGGCGAAGACGTCCTGCCGGTAGTAGAGGACGGAGATGGAGTTGTCGGAGTCCAGCCCGTAGGGCTTGCCGTCCACCGAGTAGGGGGCGAGTTTGAGGAGTTCGTCGCCGAAGGGCGCGACGATGTCGGTCAGGTCGGTGAAGAGGTGCTCGGCGATCGAGGACACCATGACGCGCGGGAACTGGTCGATGACGACCCCGGCCAGATCGGGCGTGTTCCCGTCGGCCACGGCCTGGGTGATCATCCGCGTGACGATGTCCGCCGGGGCGGCGTTGGTGACGTTCACCGCGAACTCGTAGCGGGAGCCCGCCGTCAGGGCCGGGTCGGCGACCGCCGTCTGGAAGGTGGTCACATAACCGGGGTCGTGGGTCCACAGTCGGAGGTCGACGGGTCCCGAGGCGACGGGGGTGGCGTCGGCGCCGCCGCAGGCGGCGAGCGCGGGCACGGCGAGGGCGCCGAGCCCGGCTCCCGCGAGGCCGCGCAGGAGTGTCCTGCGGCTCGGTTCAGTCATCGTCATCTCCGGTGGTCGGGCGCAGGGTGGCACGGTGCAGGGGAACGAGGACGGCGGAGTCGACCCCGGCGCGGGTGCGGGCGGCGGCCAGTCCGGGGCGGACCGCGGGGTCGACGTGGACGGCGCTGTCGGCGGCCAGCGGCAGGACGCGCAGTTCCAGGCCGTGTTCGATGACCTCGGCGGCGAAGCGCCGGAGGCCGATCTCCCAGTCCGGCCCGAACCAGAAGTGGTCGGCGACGAGCCTGCCGCCGATGTAGGCGCGGGCGACGTCTCCGGTGTAGCGGACGCGCAGCAGGACCTCGCCGTCGCCGTCGAACGCCGCCGGCGGCACGGTGACGCGGTGGACGGCGGCGTGGTCGAACGCCGCGTCCTCGGGCGCGGAGGTCCGGTCGTGGGGGCCGCCGGTGCGGGCGGGGGCGGCGGACGCCGTGGCGCGCACGCACTCGACGCCGACGGCGGCGGGCGGGGCGGGGAGCGTCAGGGACCAGCGGGTGAAGGCGCCGTCCGGGTCGGCCGGGGCGAGGCCGGGTCCGTCGAGCCGGGCGGGGGCGGGCAGGAACGCCAGGTCGAGCCGGTCGGCGTCGGTGTGGACCCGCAGTTCGTCGCCGTCGGCGAGGACGAGCGCGGGGCAGAGCACCAGCCGGTCACCGCCGGCGAGCCGGACCCGGTGCAGGGCAGGGGCCTGCCCGGCGCTCAGGACCAGGAGGCGCACCGGGCCGTCGGGCGTGGTGACGGTCAGCAGGGCGTCGGTGCCCGGCGCGGTGACCGTCACCACGGTGCCGTCCGCCGTCCGGCTCACGCCGCCGGAACGGGCCGGGACGGCGACGTCGGTGTCCGGGGGGAACGCGAACTGCGGGGTGATGCCGGGCGTGGCGGTGAACACGGCGAGCGGTGTCCCGGCCACGGGCAGCCGCGTCACGGGCTGGGCGCTGGCCCAGGACAGGCGCGCGCCGCGCCCCAGGTCGTAGCCGATGGGCCATACGAAGTGAGCCCCGGAGGGAACGGTCACCGGCTCGGCGGGGAGCGTCACCGTGGTGTCGCCCAGTTCCACGGCGAAGCGGACGCCGTGCCGGTCCGGCAGCGGCTCGTGCGGCTGGTGGTTGTTGACGAACACGAAGCCGCTGCCGCCCGCGGCCCGTACGGCCCAGCGGAGTGTGCCCCGGTCGTCCAGGTCACCGGGCACGGTCTCCGGCTGGCACAGCGGCATGCCGGCCAGGTCCGCGCCGGAGTCGCGCAGGAACAGGTGCTGGGCGCGCAGTCCGTGCCAGGACGGCCGGACCTGGCCGTACTCGCCGAGCGGCGCCTGGAAGTCGTAGGTGACGGTCGGGAGGTCGTTGGGGTAACCGGTGGCGTGCGACTCCTGGTTGGGCAGCTCCAGGTCCAGCCGCTGAGAGCAGCCGTGGTAGAGGTAGTAGCCCTGCCAGACCGAACCGCTGCCGAGCTTGGCCAGCGCCAGGGCGGTGACGTCGGCGGCGCGAACGGTCGGCCGGCGGTGGTAGGCGATGGCCATCCCCGCACCCAGCTCGCAGGTGGCGTACGGGTAGCGGCGGTCGTCGGGGCCGGTGCCGGCCGGCCGGGAGGCGCGCAGGTCCGCCCCGATGTTGTGGTCGTCGCGGATCGGCGTGAAGAAGTAGTGCCGGCGCATCTCGCGGGCCCAGCCCTCGAAGGCGTCCTCCCAGAACGCCTCCGGGTAGCCGCCGTACAGGGGCAGCACCACGTCGGGGGGCAGCGCGGCGGCGCCCCAGGCGGTGGCCGTCCACAGCGGGGCGCGCAGCCCCTCCTTCTCGGCGATGCGGCGCAGGGTCGCCAGATGGCCGGGCTGGTCGTACAGCTCGTTCTCCACCTGGATCCCCACGATGGGGCCGCCGTCGAAGGACGACAGGCCGCGCAGCTCGTGGGCGATGCGCGCGTAGTAGCGGCGGACGAGCGTGAGGTACGCCGGGTCGTCGGTGCGCGGGACGCAGTCCCGCTCCGCCAGCCAGTCGGGGAAGCCGCCGTTGCGGCATTCGCCGTGTGCCCAGGGGCCGAGGCGCACCACGGCGGCGAGTCCCAGCTCCCCGCACAGCGACACGAAGTGCCGTACGTCCAGGCCGTCTTCGAAGCGGAAGTCGCCGGGCCGTTCCTCGTGCTGATTCCAGAACAGGTAGGTGGCGACGGTGTCGATGCCGCCGGCGCGCGTCTTCAGCAGTTCCTCGCGCCAGTCGGACCGAGGGTAGCGGCTGAAGTGGAACTCCCCCATCACCGGCAGCCAGGGCCGGCCTCCTCGTCGCAGCGAGCGGCTGTCGACGGACACCGCGTCCGGGGAGCCGGCCGGGCTCCCCATGGAAAGGTGTCCGGTGAGCGGCGGCGAGAGGGCGGGGACGCGTGCGGAGAGCATGCGGGCTCCTGCGGTGAGGCGGCTCGGGAAGTGCGTTCATCGTCCGCAGCGCACTCACGACTGTCAAGATGTATTCATAAATAATGCTCACGCTAGGATGGGGCGGAGCCGTCCGCAGCGCGATAACAGGAGGGGGTGCCGCCATGGCGTCCTATTCGAGCCGGGGCGTGCACGGGCAGGTGGTGCACCGCCTGGGCTCCCGCATCGTGTGCGGCGAGTACGCCGAGGGCGACACCCTCGATGTGAAGGCCCTGGGCGAGGAGCTGGACGTCAGCCTCACGGTGCTGCGCGAGTCGCTGAAGGTCCTGGCCGGCAAGGGGCTGGTCGACGCCCGGCAGAAGCGCGGCACGTTCGTCCGTCCGCGCTCCGCGTGGAACCTGCTGGACCCCGACGTCATCCGCTGGCGCACCGAGAGCGGCGACTCGCGGCAGCTCATGCAGGACCTGGCCGATGTCCGGGCCATCGTCGAGCCGGCCGCCGCCTACCGGGCCGCGCTGCGCCGCACCGAGGCCGATCTCGCGGCGCTGGACGCCGCCCTGGCACAGATGGAGGAGAGCCGCGGCGACTCCGCCGCCGCGGCCGAGGCGGACGCGGCCTTCCACCGCGCCCTGCTCGCCGCCACCGGGAACGAGTTGCTGGGCCGCCTGGAGCTGCTGCTGGAGCCGGGTCTGCGGGAGCGGGACCGCCTGGTCCACTCCCATCTGACCGCCGCCGACCCGGTCCCCAGCCACCGCGCGGTCCTGAGCGCCGTTCGCGACCAGGACGCCCCGCGCGCCCAGTTCGCCATGCTCGATCTCCTCGCCCAGGCCGCCGACGACTTCGGCCTCATCGCGCCACGGCTGACCCCGCCCGCCGCCCGGACGCCGGGGCGCCCCGACTGAGGGCGGGGCCGGTGCCGGCGGCCCCTGCGAACTCCGTGTATTCCCGGGCCGCCCATGGCGTGGGCGGCCCGGGAGATCCGTCGGTTCAGTGGCCGGTGAAGTCGGGCGGGCGCTTCTCGAGGAACGCCCGCATGCCCTCCTTCTGGTCCTCACCCGCGAACAGAGCATGGAACACCCGGCGTTCGAAGCGGGAGCCCTCGGCCAGACCGACCTCAAGCGCGCGGTCCACCGCCTCGCGGGCCGCCATGCTGGCCGGCTTGCTGTACGAGGCGATCGTGCGGGCCGCCGCGGTGGCCTCGTCCAGCAGCCGGTCGGCGGGGACGACGCGGGAGACCAGCCCGGAGCGTTCGGCCTCGGCGGCGTCCATCGTGCGGCCGGTCAGGATCAGATCCATGGCCTTGGCCTTGCCGACCAGCCGGGTCAGGCGCTGGGTGCCCCCGATGCCCGGGATCACGCCGAGCTTGATCTCCGGCTGCCCGAAGACGGCGGTGTCGGCGGCGATGATCGTGTCGCACATCATCGCCAGCTCGCAGCCGCCGCCCAGCGCGTAGCCGGACACGGCGGCCAGCTTGGGCGTGCGCAGCGCGGTGAAACGTTCCCATCCCGCGAAGTAGTCCTCGGCGAACATCTCGGGCGCGGTCTTCGAGGCCATCTCGGAGATGTCCGCGCCCGCGGCGAAGGCCCGTTGGGAGCCGGTGATGAGAAAGCAGCCGACGCCCGGGTCCCGGTCGAGCGGGGCGAGGGTGTCGATCAGCTCGTTCATCAGCTCGCTGTTGAGGGCGTTGAGGACCTGCGGGCGGTGCAGGTGAACGATGACCACGCGGTCGTCGCGGTCCACTTTCAGGTGGTTGAGGTGCATGGTGCCTCCTTTGCGCGTGCCAGGGGTCAGGAGTCCCAGATGGCGCCGTAGGCGGGGATGCCGCGCCGCTCCAGGCCGTGAACGACCCGCCAGGTCAGTTTCTTGTTGGAGATGCAGATGACGGCCTCGGCGCCGAAGTCCCGGTAGGCGGCGTAGGCCAGGGCCACCATGTCGGGCTTGCCGTGCTCGCTGGTGTCCCAGACGAGCGCGTCCGGCTGGACGGCGAGGATCTCGTCCACCAGGGCGTCCCCGTAGGTGCGACGCGGGGCGCGGGTGGCCCAGACCAGGCGTGCGGGCACCTTCTGCGCCAGCAGGTGCGGCAGGCACGGGCCGATGCCACTGCCCGTGGCGACATAGACCACCTTGGTGAAGAGGGTCTCTATGTTCGCCACGCCGGCGGTGGTGATGCCCTTGACCCACACATGCGAGGGCGCGTCGTCGATGAAGGATCCCGTCCAGTCCCCGGCCCGGGAGATGGTGAGGCGGAAGCCGGTGCGCCCGGGGGCGGGCACGTTGGCGAACGAGTGCCATTCGACGAGCGGTTTACGGCTGATCGCGGTCGAGGACCCGGCGAAGGGTGTCACACCGTGATCGAAATGGGTCAGTGCCACGTGGGACGAGGGCCGGTCGATGACGATGGGGACCTTGCGCAGCCGCAGCCAGGGCAGGGCCACGCTGAACGTGACCAGGCCGAGCAGCCATACCTCGGGAGCCGACGCCGGGGAGTCGTCCCGATCGGTGACGACCAGCACGGTCTGCGCCCAGAAGAGCAGCAGCACGCTCCAGCCGCCGAACCGGTGCACTTTCTCGAAGTGGTCGTGGAAGCGGGAGCGGAACCAGGGCAGCGCGGTGGTGATCATGGTGGCGAGCAGCACGCCCAGGGCGCACGAGACCGCGATCACCTCGCCGGGCGCGCCGGTGTGCATGAGCACCGGCAGCAGGGCGAGGAACCAGAGCGTGCCCGAGGTGGTGCCGCCCACGTGCAGCCCGCCGAAGTGATACACCTTCGCCAGCGTCCAGCGGATGCGCAGCGGCCAGGTCACCGGCGCCCGGGTGGCCAGCCAGAAGAACGCGTTGATGACGTACTGCTGACGGACGACCACGGCGAGGGTGAAGTTCGCCAGGGCCGCGTAGGAGAGGGACTGCGCGCCGATGCCGTCGCCGTCGGCCAGCCCGTACCAGAGGGCGGCGAGGTTCGCGGCCCAGACCAGCGCGATCAGCCGGTTGTAGTGCATCAGCAGCGGGTGCTTGAAGACCCGGCGGAACCACGGGGTGAGCGGGGGCAGTTGGACGTCCAGGGACGGGCCCGAGGCGTCACTGACCCGGACCGGGGCCGTCATGACGCGGCCGCCAGCCGCAGCAGGGCCGCCTTGTCGATCTTTCCCCGGCTGGTCCTGGGCAGCACCTCCAGGGTGTGGACGGCGGTCGGCACGCAGTAGTACGGCAGGGCCGCCGCCACGCCGGCGCGCGCCTCCTCGGGAGAGAGATGGCCGGGAGAGACGAACGAGACCAGGGTCTGGTCGTCCAGCTTCACGGTGGCGGCGCGCACGCAGCCGGGCAGCGACTCCAGGACGGCGGACACCGAGTCCAGCTCGACGCGGAAGCCACGGATCTTGACCTGGTCGTCGGTCCTGCCCAGGTGTTCCAACTCGCCGTCGGGCGTCCAGCGGCCCAGGTCCCGGGTGCGGAACATCCGGTGCCCGGCGCCGAGGAACGGATCGGGCGCGTACCGTTCGGCGTTGAGCTCGGGGTTGTCCAGATAGCCGGCCGATACCCCGTCCCCGCCGGCCCACATCTCGCCCACCTCCCCGATGGCGAGTGGGCGCCGGTGCTCGTCCAGGACATAGACGGTGTTGTTGGGGGTGGGCCGCCCGATGGTGAGGCGGACGGCCGAAGGGGTGTGCCGTTGCATGGTGTTGACGATGGTGGTCTCCGTCGGCCCGCAGCCGTTGTAGAAGGTGCAGACGCCGGCCCAGCGGTCGGCCAGCGGGCGCGGGCACGGCTCCCCCGCGACGGCCACGGTCCGGATCCGGCGGCACCGGCCGGGGTCGATGCCGCTGAGGATCGTCGGTGTGGCGATGACGACCTGGGCGTCGAGGGCGGCCTCGCCGATGTCCCGGCCCCGGATGACAAGCGTCGCGCCATGACTCAGGGAGCCCAGAATCTCCCAGGCGGCCATGTCGAAGGCGATGTTGAGGATCTGGGCGACGCGGTCGCCGGGCCGGATGCCGAGGTCTCCGGGCTCGGTGAGCAGCAGGTTGCAGACATTGCGGTGGGTGACGGTGACTCCGTTCGGCCGCCCCGTGGTCCCCGAGGTGAAGAGGACGTAGCAGCCGTCGTCCGGCCCGGCCATGCCAACCGGGGCCAACGGTCCACCGGGGGCGCGGCGTTCGCCCATGATGTCGTCGACCGCGAGGACCGTCCGCCCCTCGGCCAGCGGCAGCACCCGGTCCGCGTAGGAGGACAGCGTCAGGATCACCCGGGCGTTGGTGACCCGGACGACATGGCGCAGTTGGGCGGACGGGGTCATCCGGACGTCCTGCGGCACATAGGCGGCCCCGGCCTTGAGCGTGGCCAGCAACCCGATCAGCATCGGGATCGAGCGCCGGACGAAGAGCGCGACCCGGTCTCCGGGGCGCACACCCAACTCGGCTAGTTGGGCGGCCAGTTGACTGGCCTTCCGGTCGAGCTCGCCATAGGTGATGCTCTCGTCGAGGTGCTCGGCGGCCACGGCGAGGGGGCGTGCCGCCGCCTGCTCCTCGATGGCGTGGTGGATGCAGGCGTGCGGCACGTGCCGCACCGGACCCTGCCCGAACAGTTGGAAGAGCCGCTGGTCATGCGCGGGAAGTTGACGCAGGATGTCCTCCCGCATTCGCTGCCCGTGTGGTAATGCCTCGGTCCGCTCGATCAAGGACTGATCCATGGGGGAATGCCTTTCTGGTAGGAAATACCCGAAACGCACCGACGCGGACGGTGTCCGGCGCCGTCTTTCACTCCCAGCCCATGGGTGCCTTCTGACCCGTACTGACCGTCTCAGACTTTCGTCCAAATTGGAACTACCCCAGCAGGGATCCCAGCCACCTCCCGCCCCTCTCTGGCGCGCGACTTTCACCAGCCGCCCATGAACCGGGGGTGCCGGGTGCAGTCGCGGTGACGGCCGTGGCGCCTGGAACGCGCTTGGCGGGTCCGGACCTCACCAGGCACAGACCGGTGAACACGGCACCGGCCAGGGTGACGGCGCCGGCCGCGACGAAAGGCACTGCCGAGGCCGGCCTCGAAGGACGCGCCACTGGATTCCCGGGTGCGGACGATGGCTCCGAGCACCGCCACGCCGAGCACCGCGCCGATCTGCCGGGTGGTGCTGCTGATTCCCGATGCGAGACCTCCCTCCTGCGGGCCGACCGCCTGGATGGCGGCGCCGGTCAGCGGGGACATGGTCAGCGCGAAGCCGATGCCGACGACGGCCAGGCGCCACCACACGTCCCATAGCCGGTGTTCGCGTCCGCGAAGCCCAGCGCCAGCAGCCCCAGTCCGGGCCTGCTCGACCCGATCCTGCGCCTCGTCGCGACCGAGTCGCCGAACAACGGCTCGCTGTAAGGCTGTTGCTGAACCGATGAGGAAAACAGGCGACGACACCTCTCACCGCGGCGCCGCCCAGTGGCAGGTGGTGACAGGCCCTCTCAGGGCCTCCCGGACACCGGCCCCGCAGTGGTTCGGTGGGACGTGGCGGCGTCGAATCGCCGTCCGGACCGGGGGCGCGGCCGAGAGCCTCGATCACCGGCGCGACAAGGTTTCCAAGATCGTCGTTTCAAGGACTGTGCTGACTTCCGTAGGCGCTTACACACCCGAACGGCGCCGCGTGCGCCGACTACGCCGGCGAACTGGCCTGGTCGTTCGCCGAGGACGGCACCCTCGTCGTGACCTTCGGCGGCGAGCGGCTCATGCCGTAGCCCTCGGCCGTGGGCGGCCCATCCGGTGAGAGCCCGGATGGGCCAGCGCCGTGGTGCGGCCGGCGGGTACCCACCGAGTCGTGGTTTCGCGCGGGTCGTTACGTGTGGTTGGCGGCGAGCCACTCGGCAACCGTGGTCCGGCCCAGGTGGGCCTCCGGGCCGGGGGTGATCGACGAGTCGGTCAGCTCGGTGCCGAAGTAGCGGGCGCGCTCGTCACCCACGACCGTACGCGGGTCCTTGTCCGCGGCGAGAACGGCGCGCATCAGCTCGGGGAACGCGATGGTCTCCGGCCCGGCGATCTCGATGATCCCGTTGACCGGGTCGGAGACGGCGACGTCGGTCACCGCGGCGGCCACGTCCACGGCGGCGATCGGCTGGAGGTTGGCGGTGGGAACGCGCACGACGCCGCCCTCGGTCGCGGAGTCGGCGATGGCGCGCAGGAACTCGAAGAACTGGGTGGAACGGACGACCGTGTACGGCTGGCCCGCCGCTTGGATCAGGTTCTCCTGGGCGACCTTGGCCCGCATGTATCCGCTGTCGGGCACCCGGTCGGCGCCGACGATGGTGAGCGCGACATGGTGCCCGACGCCGGCGTCCACCTCCGCCTTGAGCAGGTTCCGGCCGGCGGTCTGGAAGAACTCGAGCACCGCCGCGTCCTCGAAGGACGGCGCGTTGGCCAGGTCGACGACAACATGCGCGCCGGCGAGCGCCGCCTCAAGGCCCTCACCGGTGAACGTGTTGACCCCGGTGTGGGGCGACGCCGCCACGGCCTCGTGCCCGTGCTGGCGCAGATTCTGGACGACCCGGCTGCCGATCAGCCCCGTACCGCCGATGACCACGATCTTCATGTCTTCCGCCTTTCGCTCGGTGTGCCCTCACTGTGGCGTGGCGCGGCGGTGATCGGATCCGTCACCTTCCCCAGTCGGATGCCCTGGTGACAGGACCGGGGACACCGGCCAGGTGTCCCGGAGTTCCTTGCGCGAGCTGATGTTGAGCTTGGGAAACACCTTGCGCAGGTGATATTCGACGGTGCGCGGGCTGATGAACAGCTTCGCGGCGATCTCGGGGTTGGTCAGCCCGTTGCCCGCCAGCCGGGCGATCTCCGCTTCCTGCGGCGTGAGCAGGCCGAGCGTGTCCGGTCCGCGCCTGCGCGCGGTCTCGCCGGTGGCCAGCAGCTCGCGGCGGGCCCGCTCGGCGAAGGCTCTTGCGCCAAAACCGTCGAGGAGGTCGAAGGCGGCGCCGAGTTGCCGGCGGGCGTCCAGGCGGCGGTTCTCGCGGCGCAGCCATTCGCCGTACAAGAGCTGCGCCCGGGCCAGGTGAAGGGCGGCTCGGCCGTCGGCGAGCCGGGCGACCGCCTCCTCATACAGGGCCTCCGCGGCCGGTCCCTCGGTCAGCAGGGCGCGCGAGCGGGCCTCGATGCCGAGCGCCCAGTCCGTGCCGCTCACCCTGGTCCGTTCGGTGAGGCGTTCGAGGGCCGCCGCGGCGAGCTCCCGGCGTTCGCTGCGCACGGCGCCCTCGATCAGCTCGATCAGGACGAGGGAGTACAGCCCGAGTCCGTCCTCCGCCGAGGCCGGCGCGGCCGCGGCGACCGCCTCCTCGTACCGGGCCAGGCCGTTGAACAGCACCGCGCGTGCACACCCGAGCATGCTCAACGCCAGGCCCTGCCCTCGGGTGGTCGCATCGTGGAGAGCCGCGTCGAGGAGCGGCATGGCCCGGGCCTCGTCGCCGCGGTAGGCGGCGAGCATCGGGGTCGAGTAGAGCAGCGGCGCGGTGCCGGTCGTCTGCGTGATGGCGGCGGATTCCTCCATAAGGGCCGACGCCGCGTCGAACTCCCCGGCATGCAGGTGCGCGCCAGCTCGGTAGCTGGCCACGATCGGCAGGATGCCGAGCGCGCCGGCCTCGCGCGCGAGACGGACGCCGCGGTCGGCCAGTTCGTCCCACAGCCGGTCGTCCCACAGGTCCGACGCGATGCGGCAGGCCAGCCACAGCCAGCGGTTGGCCTCGGTGGCTTCTCCGTCCGCTCTGCGGAACGCCTCGAGCGCCGTCCGCAACGGCGGCACGGCCGCGGCGAAGCCCTCCGTGAAGAGCGTGGCCAGCCCGCGTATCAGGGCGGTGACGGGGTCGGGCGGTTGCGTCGGCGGCGCGGCCAGCGCCGCGGCGGCCACCCGCCGCACCCGATGGTGATCCCCGAGGCGGCCGGCGGAGATGGCCGCGGTGAACGCTTCGAGGTGGGTCTCGCGGGCCAGGCCCGTTCCGAACCCGGCCAGGCCCTTGGCGGCGTCGAGCAGCAACGGCAGTGCGTCGCTGCCGCGGCTGAGCGAGAAGGCGATCTGGGCGCGCACACGCTGGAAACGCGCGCGCTGATAGTCGTCGAGTGGGCAGAGATCGGCCATGGCGAGCAGCGCGGACGCCGCGTCGGGGGCGGCGGCGTCAATCTTGGCCTCCGCCCCGGCGAGCGCGCGCTCACCCCGGCACCCGGGATCGGGCGTCAGCTCGGCGGCGCGTTGCAGGAACGCGGCCGCCGCGGCCACGCCACCGCGCCGCTGCGCCCGCGCGGCCGAACGCTCCAACTCGGCGGCCACCGTCTCGTCAAGCCCCGCAGTGGCGTGCGCGCGATGCCATGCCCGGCGATCGGGGTACGTGTCGCCGTCGATGGCGTCCGCCAGCGCACGGTGCACCTCCCGGCGCTCGCGCGGCGAGGCCGCCCGGTAGGCGGCGGAGCGCACCAGCGGATGGCGGAATCGCACGTGGACGCCGAACTCGACCAGCCCGGCTGCCTCGGCCGGCGCGGCCGCTTCCGGACCGAGCCCGACCTGCCGGGCCGCGCGCCAGAGCAGGGGGACGTCACCGAGCGCTTCGGCCGCCGCGATCAGCATGAGCTGCCGCGAATCGGGCGGCAGCGATTCGACGCGTCCGACGAAGACCTGCTCGATGCGCCCGGTCAGCGACCCCGCGTCGGGGAGCCCGAACCCGCCGGCGAGATCCGCGGGCGTCATGCCGCGAGGAAGTTCGAGCAGCGCGAGCGGATTTCCGCGGGTCTCCGCGACGATCCGGTCCCGGACCCGCTCGTCCAGCCGGCCGGGAATCACCGACGCCAGCAGCAGGCGGGCCTCGCTGTCCGGCAGCCCCGCGACGACCAGCTCGGGCAATCCTGCGAGTTCCGGCGCGGGGCCGGGCTCCCGGACCGCGAACACCATGGCGATCCGCTCCGCGCGCAGGCGCCGCGCCACGAACGCCAGCGCCTGCGCGGAGGCCCGGTCGAGCCACTGCGCGTCGTCGATCAGGCACACCAGCGGCTTCGCCTCCGCCGCCGCGGACAGCAGGCTCAACACGGCGACGGCCACCGCGAAGCGATCCGGCGTGCCGCCCTCCTTCACCCCGAACGCCACGCGCAGCGCGTCGCGTTGCGGGCCCGACAGCCCTTCGACCCCGGCGAGCATTCCCCGGCACAACTGGTGCAGGCCGGCGTACGCGAGCTCCATCTCCGACTGCACGCCCACGGCCCGTACGACGCGGCACTCCGGCGCCCGCTCGGCGACGTACTCGAGCAGGGCCGTCTTGCCGACACCCGGCTCTCCGCGCAGGACCTGAACCGAACTCTGCCCGACCGCGATGCCCCGCAACTGCCGGTCGAGCGCTTCGCATTCGCCGCGGCGGCCGCGCAGCAGCGGACGCCATTGAGCGCGGGGCGGCACGCCGCGCCAACCCGGTAGCGGATGACTGGTCAAGGACCCACCTCCGAACGACGAGCGCCGCTGGGCGCCGCGACGCGGGAACCGACGCAGTTGTCGCCCGGAAGAGAGCGCGACCCCACTGAGCACGAGGTCGTCACCACGACAGTACCCGCAAGCCCGCCGCCGCCCCGGTATACATGCTGGCCGCGATCGCTGTCGGTGTCCGCCGCTGGACGCCTTTGTCCGGCACATCATCACTTCCGGCGGTGGCCCGGTCGCCGACATCGGCTGCGGAACCGCACGGGTGACTGCCTCAACGAACTCGGTTCCCGGGGCGAGCTCGACCGGCCGTCCGGTATCGCGGCCAACGGCCGGTGAGGACGTCCTCCACGACGGTGGACAGGGTGTCGTTCCTGGAGAGGCGGGTCATGTGGCGGCGTTCGATGTAGTGGTCGACGAGATCTCGTTCGGGTCGGCCGGGGCGGACGCCGCAGTTGGTCGGTGAGATCGGCCTGTTCGACACCGCGCGGGCGCGGGACGCTCAGGTGCGGGGGCTGACCCGGTTTTTCCAACGCCCGGCTCGGCCGCCCGCGCCTCGTCGTTCATCCGGTCGGCCATCCCCGGGGCGCGGGCGAGGACACGCAGGGCCCACGACAGCGTGGTGGCCGTGATCTCGACACCGGCGACCAGGAGGGTCCTCGCCCTCGTGCGCGAGCGCGAGCGCGAGGACGCCATGGCTCTCCTGGCTGCCGCGGGCCTGCCTGACGGCCGACTCGGCGAGCCGGCGCCAGCCTGAGCAAATGCCCCATCACCGGTAATCCACCGGGCGCAAGAGAAACCCCACCCGCCCCTGCCGCGTCCAACGAGCCCTCCTCCCGCGGCACGCAGTGCACCAGCCCTGCCGTTTCGAACACGGACACCGCGCCGTGCCCGGGGCGCGGCTGCTTCGGCACCGATGCCGCCGGCCTCGTGACGGCATGGAGCCAGGGCTCGAACCAAACGCTCCTGTCCGGCTCCTCACAGGAAGTTCCCGGCGGGAACTCGCGCACACCGCGGCCCGGCAGGAAGTCGGTGAAAAGCTCATCGCCTTCGGCCAGGGCCAGCGGGCGGTCGAGCCGCGTCAGGCGCTCGAAGATCCGGCGACCGGCCCGCTTCCGGAGCTCTGCGCGGGTGCGCCCCGGAACGCCGTGCAGTTCGACCGAGACCTCGAAGTCGTATGGACTCAGCGCCGTTTCGGGGACCGTGCCGTCCTCATCGTCGATCTCCTCGTTTTCCGACAGGTCCATGCTGGCACTGCCCGGACTGTCGAACGAGGCCAGGGAACGCAGCCCGAAACGGAAACCGTGCCCTGTCCAGAAGTACCCGGGGGCGTCGAGCGCGACCGTGATCAACTGCGCCGCTCCGGTGATGTCGCCCGGATACGTGAAATAGATTTGAATGCTGCTGCTCACAGGTCCCCGCCTTGGACGTCTGGGCGCCGGCCAGCTCACCGGGCCGAGCGCCGGGTGATCCCTCGTCGACTGTGACAATCTCATCCGGGCCGGGTTGCTGTCGGCCATCGGACCTCCCCCGGGGGCCCGGCGGGCGAGGCGGGGCCCACCGCCGTCAGGCTGCGTGCTGCTCCGGGGGCGGGGCGGTCACTCCGTCACGTTGTCGACCGTCAGCGTCTGGATCTCCCCGGCGGCGAACGGCACGCTGACGATCCGCCCGCTCACCCGGAGGTCCGTGCGCCGGACGTAGAGGTCCCCGCCGCCCGAGGTCCGCGTCGACCAGCGCGTCACCACTCCGCCCGTGCCGCCGGCCGCCTGCCCGAACCCGGTCAGGTCGAAGGTGAGGGTCTGGGCGGCCCCCGGATTGACCGCCACCAGCGTCAGGCGACGCGCCGCGGGGTCGTACGCCCCGATGGTGTTGCCGGCGTTGGTGCCGAGGATGTGCATCCCGGGCCGGATATGGCGCGTGAACTGGGCGCACACGTAGTACTTGGTCTGCACCGCGCCCGGCTGGAGCGTCGAGCCGTCGTAGGCGATCATCGCCCAACCGGGGCTGGGGTCCATCACCTGCCAGTAGCACCAGGCGCTCGGATGCAACCACCGAAAGTCCAGGAACAGGTTGGTGGCCATCGACAGGCCCGTGGCGTCGTTCTGGCCGGTCTCCGAGTTCCACAGCGCCTTCCCCGCGCCGGTGACGTCCTGGTACAGCAAGTCGCGGCGGCCTCCGGAGCCCTGGTAGTTCGATCAAGTGGGATCAAGTCACCCGACCACACGCCCGATCGGCTCCGCGGGAACGGATTCAAGCCAGTGGTTCGACAAGTCGTCGCCTGGGGCGGAGCAGACTCGCGGCCGCATCGAGGCAGGTCAGATGGATGACTCAATCCCCCACGAACCTGGCGGACTTGATGACTTCCGTTCTCCCGGATGGCTCAGTAAGGTCCCCCAAAAGTCAACGTAAACCAAAGGTTGACGCCACTCTCCGACGCGGCGCCACGAGCCGTGCAGCCGCAGCGCGGACTTCCCCCGCCGGAACGACGTGCCGGTCCGGAAGTCGCCGAACGCCTTCGGGTGACGCGGCTTCGGGCTGCCGCACGGAGCCGGATTGTCATGAACGCATCCCGTCGCGGGCTTCGTCCGCTGTTCCGACGCGCAGTGGGCGCACCACACGAGGAGGAGCACGACCATGCGATCACCCGTCATCGAGGCCCCGGGGTCCTCTCCGGCGTCCAGGTACCGGCAATGATCATGGGCGCCCGCGACGACGGCACCGTCACATCCGCCGCGCTCGACCAGCTCTACGCCACCCTGCCCGCCACCGCCGAGGGCGCCTTCGTCGAACTCGCCGGCGGCGGCCACGGATTCCCCACCCGGGGCAACTCCCAGGTGACCCGCCGCGTGATCCCCCGGCTCAAGACGTTCATCGACAACGACACCCGCTACACCCAGTTCCTGTGCCCGTCGCTGGTCGACTCCACCGGCATCTCCCGATACCGGAACACCTGCCCCTGCGTCGCATGAGGCAGGCGGACGAGGCCACCGGGCCCCACACGCCGATGAACCCATTCGGCACCAGCAGCACCTGCACCTCGCGGGGTCCGGCCCACCCGGACGGGTACGCCGGGCCCCGCTTCTGTTCCCCATCCCCGCCCCGGCGGGACCGACTCAAGGAGAGCACGGCCGTGAGACGAGCCGCACGCAAGCTTGTGATGAGAATCCTCACCCCGGTGGTCGCCCTGGTGGCGTTCATCGGAGTGTCCACCTCCCCCGCCCACGCCGCCACCTGGTCCACCGACCAGCAGTGGGGCCAGTGGAACAACGGCGGCTACACCCTCTACAACAACATCTGGGGCGGCGGCGCCGGATACCAGTCCATGTGGGCCAACAGCTACAGCAACTGGGGCGTATGGGCCAATCACCCGAACACCGGTGGCATCAAGTCCTACCCCAACGCCAAGCGCGTGGTGAACCGCAACCTCAACCAGATCTCCGCGCTCACCAGCTCCTTCAACGTCACCGTCCCCTCGGCCGGCGCGTACAACACCGCCTACGACATCTGGGACACCGACTACGACCACGAGATCATGCTCTGGATGAACTGGCACGGAGCAGTAGGGCCGCTCGGCTCCTACCAGACCCGGGTCAGCGTCGGCGGCCACACCTGGGACGTCTACCGGGGCAGCAACGGCCACAACAACGTCTACTCGTTCCTCCGCACCGGCGACACCTCCGCCGGCACCGTGGACATCCTGCCCATCCTGCGCTGGATCGCCGGCCGGGGCTGGATCAGCAGCAGCGAGCCCATCGGAGACGTGCAGTTCGGCTACGAGATCACCTCCTCGGCCGGCGGGCTGGACTTCCGCACCAACCAGTTCAGCGTCAACTACCAGTGAGCTGAAGGCATGTGTGGCTCCGGCAGAGGGCGGCGCCGCCGGAGCCACACCGCACAGCGTGATCACGACGGGTTCGCGGTCACCAGGGGATGACGCCCTCGTCCTCGAAGAACGAACCGGTCGGGCCGTCGTCGGGCAGTGTGGCGAGCCGGATGGCCGTGGCCGCGCCCTGCTCGGGCGTGCGGGGTCCCCGGAAGCCGGTGAAGTCGGTCGCGACCAGGCCCGGGCAGGCGGCGTTAATCAGGATGTCCGCCCCGGCGAACTGCCGGGCGTACTGCACGGTGACGGCGTTGAGGAACGACTTCGACGGCGCGTAGGCCGCCATGATGGGGCCGATCTCGATGTCCGGGTCCGCCTGCCGGGTCAGGGAGGCGACGGAACTGGAGACGTTGACGATGCGTGGCGATGTGGAGCGCCGCAGCAGCGGCAGCATCGCGTTGGTCACGCGGATGACACCGATGACGTTGGTCTCCACGACCGTGCGGACCAGGTCGAGGTCGAGCGTGGTCGGATCCTGCTCCCACCCCGGCCCCGTCTCTCCTGAAATTCCGGCGTTGTTGACCAGGGCGTCCAGGCGCCCGGCCTGTCGTTCGACCCGTTCCGCGGCTTCGGTGACGCTCTGGTCGCTGGTCACGTCCAGCGGCACCCCGAACGCATCCGCCCCGCCGGCGCGCAGCTTCCCAACGGCGGACTCGCGCCGCCCCTCGTCGCGCGCTCCCACGCCCACGCGGTAGCCGAGGGCGCCCAGCCCGGCCGCGATTTCGTACCCGATTCCCTTGTTCGCGCCGGTCACCAGCGCGATCTTCGTTTCGCTCATGCCGCTGATGCTCGCTCGCGGACGAGCGGCGCATCCAACACCGATACGGTGTCCTGTCATACCCGGCGGGTATCACTGAAGGGTACGCTGTGGCCATGGACACCTTGGAGACCCGCGAACTGAGGTACTTCATGGCCGTCGCCGAGGAGTTGCACTTCGGCCGCGCCGCCGAGCGCCTCGGCATGGCCCAGCCGCCGCTGTCCCGGGCGATCCAGCAGCTCGAACGGCGCCTCGGTGTCTCCCTGCTGAAGCGCAACCGCCGCGGCGTCTCCCTGACCGGCGCCGGAGAGGTGCTGCTGCACGAGGGCCGCGCGGCCCTCGACGCCACCACCGCCGCCGCTCGCCGCACCCGTCGCGCCGGTGGCGCCGACGGTCCGGGTGGTCCCCGCAACCGCCTGGTGCTGGCGGTGAAGGCCGCCGCGTCCCACGAACTGCTGCAGAAGCTCCTCGACGCCTACGCGGCCGAGCCCGACGCCGCCGAGATCGAGGTGCTCCCCAGCGGCACGTGCGAGCAGGGAGAAATGCTGCGCGACGGCCGCGCCGATGTGGCGCTCATGCACGCGCCGTTCAACTCCCTCGCCGGGTTCGACAGCGAGGAACTGCTGACCGAGGGGCAGATCGCCATCCTGCCCGCCGAGCACCCCCTCGCCGCGCGCACGACCTTGTCCCTGGCCGACATCAGCGACGTCCCCGGCCTTCCGCTCGCCCGCTGGTCCCGCCACGGCACGTTCCCACCCGGCCCGGGCCCCGAGATTCACGACCAGACGCAGCTTGCCCAACTGATCGCTCTCGGACGCACCATGGCCGTCTTCCCCGAATCCGCCCGCGCCTGGCTATGGGCCGAGCACACCGCCGTTCCCCTGACCGACGCGCCCCCCGTCGTCACCCACATCGCCTGGCCCGCGCACAGCCGCTCCCTCGCCCTCGCCGGGCTGATCCGCACGGCCACACGGCTATGACCCTCCCCGCCTTCTCCCCATGACACCATCACATGCCGGCTCGGCGACGCCATAGCCTCCGCCTGTGACCAAGAACCGCAGGCAGACCGAGAAGCCGGGCCCGGACGTGCTGCCGCACTATCAAACGCTTCTGAACGGCACAGATTGGGCGTCCCTCGCCACCCCGTGCGGGACGGGCGAAGCTCTGCCGACCACACTGACCGGCCTCCTCGACCCGGACCCGGCCGTCAGGGAGGCCGCCGCGAAAGACGCACTCGGGCAGGTGACCCATCAGAACACCATCTACGAAGCCACCGTGCCCGTAGCCCTCTACGTCGCGGCCATCCTCGACCACCCGGCCGTCACGGCAGGTGACCTCGACCACGACACCGTCGTGCCATCACGTCACCCGACCCTCGTGAGATTGCTGGACTGGCTCAGCGACACCGCCCATGACGCCGATGACGAGTGCGTCGCCATCGGCGAACGCTTCCACGGCCAGCGGTTCCTCCACGAGCACGAGGAGATACGCGCGTTCCGGGACCGGCGGCCGGCGATCTTCAACGCGGTGCACCCCCTGCTCGGCCACGAGAGCAGGAACGTACGCAACGCGGCCCTCCTCGCCGCCATCCCCCTCGCGGAACATCCCCTCCTCACCGACCACCGTGGCGAACTCGCCGGCCACGCTCACCGCCTGCTGGCCACCAGCACTGACCGCCGCCACCGAGACCGCGTCCTGGACGCGCTGCGGACATGGGGTCATGACACCAGCGATCTGGAGAGCGCGGCCGATGTCGCAGCCCGCGAACGTTACGCCCGTCCCATGACCGGCGACTGGACAGGTGGACACCGCGAAGACCCGCCGTTCTGACTCGGACCCGGTGGGCGTGTCCCCGGGCGGGTTCTCCCCGTGGGCCATCCAGAGAATCGTTGGCCACACCTACGATTATGGTATCGTTTGGCGACCGAACGTTGGCCGCACCAACGTTTGAGTGCCTAATGAATTCCCCTGGAGCAGAGATCATGATCAAGCCGTTCCGCATCGACATTCCCCAGGCCGACCTCGACGACCTGAACGACCGGCTCTCCCGCACCCGTTGGCCCAACGAGGTCGCCGACGCAGGATGGGACTACGGCTTCCCGCTGGCGCGGCTCAAGGAACTGGCCGAATACTGGCGTACCGGCTACGACTGGCGCGAGCACGAGGCCAGGCTCAACGAGCTTCCGCACTTCACCACCGAGATCGACGGCCAGAACGTCCACTTCGTCCACGTCCGGTCCGCGAAGCCGGACGCGCTCGCGCTGATCCTCACCCACGGCTGGCCCGGCTCGTTCCTGGAGTTCCTCGACGTGATCGAGCCGCTGTCGCGCGACTTCCACCTGGTGATCCCGTCCATCCCCGGCTACGGCTTCTCCGGGCCGACCCACGAGCGCGGCTGGGACGCCGCGCGGATCGCACGGGCCTGGGCCAAGCTGATGCGCCGTCTCGGGTACGAGCGCTACGGCGCGCAGGGCGGCGACTTCGGCGCGGGCATCTCGATCGCGCTCGGCACGGTGGCACCCGAGCAGGTCGTCGGAGTGCACGTCAACTACCTGCCGACCCGGCCGGTCCCGGACGCCGGCGTCGAACTGTCCGAAACGGACGAGGCCCGGCTGGACAAGGTCCGACAGCTCATGGCGAATCGTCCGCCGTACCAGGCTCTGCAGGCCCTCACCCCGCAGACCATCGGCTACGCGCTGACCGACTCGCCGGTCGGGCAACTGGTCTGGATCGCCGAGCGCTTCGCACAGTGGACCGACCCCGAGACACCGGTCAGCGACGAGCGGATGCTCACCGACATCTCGCTGTACTGGCTGACCGCCACGGCGGCTTCCTCGGCACGGCTGCACCACGACGCCCCGCGGGGGGGCCAGCAGCCGTGCCCGGTGCCGCTCGGCGTCGCGGTGTTCGCGCACGACATCACGCAGTCGGTGCGACCGCTGGCCGAGCGGCTGTACGACATCAGGCACTGGTCGGAGTTCGACCGCGGCGGCCACTTCGCCGCGATGGAGGTACCGGAGCTGCTCGCCGAGGACGTCCGGGACTTCTTCCTCACCCGCGTCAAGGACGACGACCGGGTCGCCATCCGCTAGGGCCTGTATCGAGTTCCCGGTCGGATCAGCCCGCGGCGTCAGACGCGGTGCATCGCAAGGCACCGGATCGCAGCTCATACCCGGCCGTATTCGCGCGATTCGGCTGGGGGCACCTCCCAGACGGAGTCTGGGGGAGCGGCGAGGTGCCGTGACTGGCGTCGCGGGCCCGGGCGGGAACTCGATACAGGCCCTAGGAGACACTGTTGGCCGCCCCGCGCGCGCCTCGGCGACGAGAACCTCAAGGCCGGTGGTAGACGTCTCCATCCCGGGTGCGGACCAGCAGGCCCTCGTCCACCAGGTAGCGGCGGAGCGCCGCGTAGTCGTCGTGGACGGTGAGCAGCGCCTCGTTGACCTCCTTCTCGGTGTACGCGCGATCGGGGTCGAACAGCGTGCGGGCGAGGTGTGTGAGCAGTTGCTCGCGGCGGGCTGCCTTCCGCGGGATGGCCAGCAGGCGGCCACGGACGAAGAGGGCCGAGACATCGCGGGCGGTCGTCATGCCCCGGGAGCTTGGCAGGCGCGCTGCGACGGGGCAACGGATTTCCGCGGCGCCCGCGGACCGACCAGGACCATATCTGCCTCACCCCGCCCACCGCTGCCGCCGGGATGAGGCGGACGCGGTCAGCCGGTGACGAGGTCGAACGATTCCCACTGGCCGATGCTGGTGCGGCCGGCGATCAGCGGGTCGGCTCCAGCGTTCCCGGCCGTGACGTACAGGTCGTTCGCCAGGGCGCGCAGGCTGACGGTGCCGTCGGAGTTGTTCACCCGCCGGAAGGTCTCCCAGGAGCCGATCGACGTGCGGTTGGCGATCAGCGGCGAGGCGCCGCCGTCCTCGGCGCAGACGTACTGGCCGTTGACCCGGGCCCGCAGCGCGACGTTGTTGTCGCCGAGGTCGACCAGGTCGAACTGCTCCCAGACCCCGACGCTTGACCGGTTGGCGATCAGCGGCGAGGCGCCGCCGTCCTCCGCGCAGACGAACTGGCCGTTGGCCCGGGCACGGAGACTGACCACGGACCCGGGGAGCGAGGTGGGCTCGGTCGCCAACTCGAAGCGCTCCACCCGTACGGCGCCGCCGAGGGCTTGGGTGGCGTGGTTGAAGATGGCGAACCGGTAGCCCATGAAGAACTGCCAGGCGTTGTTCAGGGTGAATCCGGGGCCGAGGGATGAGAAGGTGACGCCGTCGGTGCTGTAGGAGAAGCGCCCCTGGCGGCCTGCGCCCGGGCGGATGTCGGCGTTGACACGCAGCCAGATCCGGCCGCCGGAGACGTTGGCGCTGCCCTGCTCGGTGCCGGTGCCGGTGGTGTTCCAGTTGCTGTCCATGGTCAGGCCGGTGACCATCACCACCCGGGCCGCACCGTTGTCACGTTTGACGCCGATCCAGGCGGAGGAGTCGCGCAGGAGCGCGAGCCCGGCCCGATCGCCGTCCCGCATCCCGGAGTGGTCGAGCACGATGGTGGCGGTGGAGGTGGGGCCCTGGATGCGGTGGGTGAGGGTGTTCCGGGCGGAGTAGAGGTCGTTGGTGACCGTCGCCGTCCGCAGGGTCAGCCCGTTGTTGACGGTGTAACGGCTGGTGTCGGGGTTGTGGTTCCACTCCCATTTCGGTTTGAGGGCGGTGCCCTCGAAGGTGTCGACGCCGGTGAGCGGTTCGACCTGGCGGGGCGGCGGCGGGAGGTTCGGGGTGGTGTACGAGGTGCCCCAGGCGCCGTTGACGAGTTGCAGGACGGGCCAGCCGTCGGAGGTCCAACTGATCGGGGCCAGGACCGGGACCCGCCCGCCGGGGTAGGCGTCGACGAACGCCATGTAGTACCACTGGCCGTTCTGGGTCTGCACGAGCCCGCCCTGGTGCGGAACGCCGCCGCCGGAGATCGGGCCGGGGAGGTCGAGGAGGAGCTGGCGCAGGGTGTAGGGGCCGAAGGGGCCGGATGTCGACTTCAGGATGTACTGACCGTTGGCCGGGCGGGTGAGAAAGATGTAGTAGCTCCCGTTGATCTTGTAGAAGCGGGCGCCTTCCAGGGTGCCGATGCTGGAGGGCGTGCTGAACACCTGCTGTGCGCGGACCTGGCTCCTGGCGTCCGCGGAGAGCTGGGCGACGCTGATCTGGGTGTTGCCGTAGGCCACATACATGGTGTTGTCGGTGTCGACGAGCAGCCCGGCGTCGTAGTAGGTGGGCAATGTGGTGTGCCGAGTCCAGGGGCCCTCGACGGCCGGAGCGGTGTAGATGTAGCTCTGGGCGAAGTCGATCTGCCCCAGCCAGTAGAACGTGCTGTTGCTCGGCCGGTGGGCGAGGGACGACGCCCACACGCCCCGGACATAGCCGCGGCCGCCGTTGAGGTCGTATTTGGAGCCGAAGTCCAGGCGGGGTACCGAGTGTCCGGCGAACTCCCAATTGACCAGGTCGTAGGAGCGCAGGATGGGCGCCCCGGGCGAGTAGTGCATCGTCGAGGCCGAGTAGTAGTACGTGTCGCCGACGCGGATGATGTCGATGTCCGCGAAGTCCTGCCAGATCACCGGGTTGGTGTAGGACGCGAGGGTGACGGGGGGTTCCTGGGCGGCGGACGGTGCCCCGGCGGCACGGGCCGCGGAGGCGGCGCCCGCCACCGGCACGGCCGCCGCCGCGATCAGGCCGGAGGCGGTCGTCAGGACGCCCCGGCGGCTGGGGAGTTGGCGGGAGGACATGGGATCACTCTCTTCGGTGGAGGAAACGGGGGTGTCGGGGGAAGCACCCGCGAGCGAATCAGCACCGTGTCGGGCCCGTGCGGGCATTGCGGAGCGCTCCGCGCACCGTGGGGCGGCTGCCCGGGACGTGTGTGCGTCGCCCGGGCAGCCGCGGGTGTTCGGTGAGGTGGGTCAGCAGGCGTATGAGTCCTGACGTTGCCGCGTGACCCGGCGGGCTCGGCCTTCCGCCGAGTCCGCCGCGCCGGCTCCATGCCGGAGCCGGACCTTTGTCACACCGTCAGCGCTGCAGTGTCAGCAGGCCCGGACGGTAGGGGAGGAGGCCGTAGTCGCCGCCGGAGTTGGGGCTGCGTCCCTGGTAGAGCAACTGCAGATTGCAGGGATCGACGGTCATGGTCTGATCCGGGCTGGTGCGGAGCAGTTCGCCGTGGCTGATGTCGTTGGTCCAGGTGGCGCCGCTGTTGGCCTTGCCCGCGAAGGGATTGCTCTCGGTCGCGGCCTGGGGTGTCCATGAGCCGTTCAGACTGGTGGCTGTGAACGAGCGGAAGTAGCGGCCCTGCGAGCCTATCGCCTCCACGATCATGAGGTAGCGGTTCTGACCCTCGAGCTTGTAGACCTGCGGGGCTTCGAAGAGGTTGTTCGTCGTGTCGCTCATGATCGTCGTGTACGACGAGCCGAAGTTCCCCGGGAAGTTCCCGATCGGCATGCTGGCCCGGTAGATCTTGCCGTTGTCGCCGGCGAAGAACAGGTACATGTTCGTCCCGTCGGCGATGAGCGTCTGGTCGATGGGTCCTGTTCCGGAGCCGGAGATGCTTCCGGTGAAGAGCGGCTGCTCGGATGACCAGCCATTCGGGTTGGTGGGGTCGCTCGACGTCCGGTAGGAGAAGGAGGTCCCACCCCATTGGTAGGCGAGCACCCAGATGTTCCTCGGTGCGAAGTAGAAGAGCGTGGGCGCGACGGTGGAAGCCGACATCGCGTTCTGGCTGGCCGAGGCCATCTCCGACCAGTTGGTGAACAGGCCGAAGTTCATCGAACCCCAGCGCGTCCCTGTGTCGTGCGTCGTCGCATAGACGAGTTGTCTGCCGTTGTAGGGGGCGACGGTGAAGTCCTTGAGCGAGACCCACCCCGCCCTGGGCTGCGCCAGCGCGCCCGTTGACGTCCAGCGGTATGTCGATGGAAGATCGCACGTGCCGGGGTTGCCACCGCCGTCGACCTTGACGAGCTGCCACTGCTGGTTGGCGCCACCCCAGTCGGAGTACTGGACGATATTGGCGCCGTCGTTGGTGGCGGCGCCCTGCACCTCAAGCGCCTTGCCGCTGTTGCGGTTGATCAGCCGCACATGCCCGCCGTCCGAATCGGCGAGCCGGAACTGCTGGTTGGTGGTGTTGTTGTCGGTCCACTGGACGATGCTTCCGCCGTCCGCGGTCGAGAAGTTGTGGACGTCGAGGACTTTGCCGGAGTGCCGGGACTGGAGCCGGTAGTAGCCGTTGCCGGAGTCGACGAACCTCCACTGCTGCTGTGCCTGGTCGTTGCGACTCCACTGGGTGATGCGGGCACCGTCGTTGGTGGCCAGGTTGTAGACGTCCAGCGCCTTGCCACTGTTGCGGTTCACCAGCACGTACCAGGCGTTGGTGTCGACGGTCGCGGCCGAGGCCGGCGCGGCGCCGAGGACGGTCGTCAGGCTGGCCAGGAGGGAGGCCACGACGAACGCGATCGCCGTGCTCAGCCGGCGGCGCCGCCGGAACCAGCGGCGCGACGCGGCGGCCGCCGGGGTCCGCGACGCGGACGTCGGGGAGTATCTCGCCCCATTCATGGGAGCGCTCCAATTCTCTGTCAGGGCCACCCCGCGCTGTCCGCGCGGGGTGGCCACGGGGAGGGGGACCCGCCCTTTGGTTCACCGGCGCTCCGGTCGTCGTCCCCACCGGTGGGCGTGCCGGTGCCGCTGCCGGGCGGAAGCAACGGCAGGGGGAAGGCTTCGGGCCTCCCCCGGACTCGGCGAGCGCTCCCGTCACGCCGTCAGGCACGACGGGAGCACTGCTTGGCAGTCCGCGTCGGTATCAGCCGACGGGCACCAACTGCCACTGCTGGTTGGCGCCGCCCCAGTCGGAGTACTGGACGATATTGGCGCCGTCGTTGGTGGCGGCGCCCTGCACCTCAAGCGCCTTGCCGCTGTTGCGGTTGATCAGCCGCAGGTAACCGCCGTCGGATTCGACGACTCGGAACTGCTGGTTGTTGGTGTTGTTATCGGTCCACTGGACAATGCTTCCGCCGTCCGCGGTGGAGAAGTTGTAGACGTCGAGGACTTTGCCCGAGTGTCTGGATCTGAGGCGGTAGTAGCCGTTGCCGGAGTCGACGAACTGCCATTGCTGCTGTGCCTGGTCGTTGCGACTCCACTGGGTGATGCGGGCACCGTCGTTGGTGGCCAGGTTGTAGACGTCCAGCGCCTTGCCACTGTTGCGGTTCACCAGCACATACCAGGCGGTGGTGTCGATCCCGTCCGGAGGCTGCTGGCCGCCCTCGTTGAGCGCGTTCAGCACGGCGGTGTAGGCGGGCTTCTTGTTCCCCGCGGCGTCGAACAGCAGCGGGTTCTGCCCGGTCCGCCAAGAGTCGCTGTCCCGGATGCCCCACACGGTGATGCCCGTGCAGCGCGCGACCGCCAGGCACGCCCGGGTGACCGTGGCGTACACATTGGCCTGGTTCGAGCCGGAGATGTCCAGCTCGGTGATCTGCACATCGACGCCGAGGTCGGCGAAGCGCTGCAGATTCGCCTGGTAGTCGCTGGGAACGGAGTTGGTCAGGTGCGACTGGAATCCGACGCAGTCGATCGGCACGCCGCGCGCCTTGAAATCGCGGACCATGTTGTAGATCGCGTTGCTCTTGGCGTTGATGCCGTCGGTGTTGTAGTCGTTGTAGCAGAGCTTGGCGTTCGGGTCGGCGGCGCGGGCCGTGCGGAACGCCACCTCGATCCAGTCGTTGCCGGTGCGTTGCAGGTTCGAGTCCCGCCGGGCTCCGCTCGTGCCGTCGGCGAACGCCTCGTTCACCACGTCCCAAGAGTGGATCTGGCCGCGGTAGTGCCCGGCGACCTGGGTGATGTGGTTCGTCATCGCCGACCGGAGCGAACTGCCCTCCATGCTCTGGGCCCAGCCGGGCTGCTGGTTGTGCCAGAGGAGGGCGTGTCCGCGCACGGACATGCCCTGCTGCCGGGCGTGGTTGAGGATCCGGTCGCCCGAGGTGAAGTTGAACGAGCCGCGGGACGGCTCGGTGGCGTCCCACTTCATCTCGTTCTCGGCGGTGACGCTGTTGAACTCCCTGTTGAGAATCGTGGTGTAGACGCTGTCGTTCAGCTTGGGCGCGGCGACGGCCGTGCCGAAATAGCGCCCGCGCTCGGCCGCCGAGGTCCCCAGCGTGGTGCCGGCCGCGGCGGAGTCCGTGAACGCCACGGTCATGCCGGAGGCGACAAGCACGGCGGCGAGCAGCATCACCAGCACTCTGAGCCGTCTGAGCGGGGCGAGCCAGGTGCCCGCCCGAATCGGTTGTTCCATCAGTCGTCCCTTCTGAAGGAATCGCATGTGCGGGTTGTGCGTCTCAGGCGCGGGCCCATCGTTGGTTGGGCTGGCCGTTGCACGTCCAGAGGATCAGCTCCGTGCCGTTCGCGGTGCCCGCCTGGTTGACGTCCAGGCACAGCCCCGAGTGGACGTTGCGGATCGATCCGTCGGTGCCGAGGGTCCACTCCTGGTTGTCCTGGCCGTTGCACGGCCAGGTGATCACCGGGGTCCCGTTGGAGGTGCCCTGTTCGTAGGCGTCCAGGCACTTGTCGCCGAAGACGCGGATCTCGCCGCCGGCCCAGGTCGTCCACTGCTGGTTCGCGGCGGTGTGGCAGTCCCAGATCAGCACGGTGGCGCCGGGTGCCGTCGAGGCGTTGTCGACGTCCAGGCAGCGGCCCGACCCTGCGCTGCGCCACCGGGACGTCGTGTTGTCCAACGGGGTGCCGCCGGAGACCCGGTACACCGCGACGCCGTGCGCGGGCACGCTGGCCGAGATCTGGCCACCGCTCGTGGACGTGGCTCCCGTCCACAGGTCGGTCAGGGTGAACGACCCGCCGGACAGTCCGATCTGCGCCGCCGTGGCCGTGATCGTCGTGGTGCTGCTGCCGCGGTTGAACAGGCCGACGGCGACCGAGCCGTCGGACAGCGGCTTGGCGAACACCTCGATGTTGCCGTCGTCGCGCACCCGTCGCCCGCCCGCGCCCAGCGCGTCCTGGTTGACGGCCAGCAGGCGGGGATTGCGCAGGATCGCGCTGACGTCGGCGGACATGGTGCGGATGTCGTTGCCCGCCATCAGGGGCGCGCCCATCAGGGACCACAGCGCGAAGTGTGAGCGCGACTCGGTCAGGCTGAGTCCCGGCCTGCCGACGACCAGCATGTCGGGGTCGTTCCAGTGGCCGGGGCCGGCCTGGGCGGCCAGCGGCGCGTTGATGTCGACGACGTTGCCGACGCCCATCGGGTAGCTGTTGGTGTTGCCGTTCTGCCAGATGTCCAGCAGGTCCTCGGTGGTGCGCCACAGGTCGGCGACCTCGCCCCAGTTGTACGTGGCGCCCGTGATGGCGTGGAGGCTGTTGGGGTTGATGCTGTAGACGATGGGCCGTCCTGTGGCGCGAAGGGCATCCCGCATCACGCTGAACCGGGCGACCTGCTCGTCACGGGTGCCGGCGGAGGAGCACCAGTCGTACTTGAGGTAGTCCACGCCCCAGGAGGCGAAGGTGCGGGCGTCCTGGGTCTCGTGTCCCATGCTTCCGGTGGACCCCGGGTAGGTGCCCACGCGTTGGGCGCAGGTGCGTTCGGTGGGCGACATGTAGATCCCGAACTTCAGTCCGAGGCTGTGCAGGTAGTCGCCGAGCGCCTTCATGCCGCTGGGGAACTTCGACGCGTTGGCGCGCAGGTTGCCCTGGGCGTCGCGCTGGGGATCGAACCAGCAGTCGTCGACCACGACGTACTGGTAGCCCGCGTCCCGCATCCCCGAGCTGACCATCGCGTCGGCGGCCTGGCGGACCACCGTCTCGTTGACGCCGCACCCGAAGCTGTTCCAACTGTTCCAGCCCAGCGGCGGGGTGAGCGCCGGGCTGCCGGGCGCGGCCTGTGCCACGGGCTGCTGCGGTGCCGCCGAGAGCAGAGCCAGCACGGCGGCCACCGCCGTGAGTAAGCCGAGTATTCGTTGGCGCGATCTCATGTGGGTCGTCCCTTTCCAAATCGATTCGAGGCGCCCGCTTTCCGGAGCCGGTGCGCGGGCGCGTGCTTGCAGGCGTGGCTCGGCAGCCGATCGTGGGACGTCGGTGGGTCAGCACGCGGAGTTGGCCGGGACCCACCACGATGGCGCCGCGCCGGAGAGCACCAGGAGCGGAATGAGCGGTGCGGAACGCGGTGGTGCGGCAGCCCGGTGCGAGTGCGGTCGAGCCGCCAGAGGTTCGAGATATCGAACAACGGCCGGATGGCCAGACAAAAAAGGATGATAGGCAGAACGAGCCGGGCGTCAATACTTCTGGCGCGACTGCCAATCAGCGTCGCGGAGGAGCCGTGCTGTCGCGCACCACGAGCTCGGTGGCCAGTTCCACGCGGTTCTGCGGCAGGGGACGCCCCTGGGCGAGGCCGACCACCATGGTGGCGGCCGTGGCGGCCATCTCGACCAGAGGCTGGCGCACCGTGGTGAGCGGGGGCGTGAGCCACGGCGACGGGTAGAGGTCGTCGAAACCGACGACGCTGAGGTCCTCGGGGATACGCAGCCCGGCTTCGGCCGCCCCCCGGTACACGCCCAGGGCCTGCCCGTCGTTGCCGGCGAACACCGCGGTCGGCGGGTCGGGCAGGCGCAGCAGCTCCCGTATGTGCTTGAGCCCGTCCAGGATCTGGAAGTCGCCCACGCGAATCAGCTCCGGGTCGACGGGAACGCCGGCCATGTCCAGCGCGGTCCGATAGCCGTCCAGCCGGGCCCGGCCGGCCAGGACGTGCTCCGGGCCGGTGATGACGGCGATGCGCCGGTGGCCGAGCTCCAGCAGGTGCCGGGTGGCCGCGTGCCCTCCGCTCCAGTTGCCGGCGCCCACCGACGGCGACGCGTGGCCGGGGTCTCCCGTCGGATCCACCAGTACCAACGGAATCCCCCGGCTGCTCAGTTGCTCGCCCTGTGGGCCGGTGGGACCGGAGAACACCGATATCACCCCGGTCGGACGGCGGGCCAGGACACCGTCCACCCAGCCACGGCCGGGAGTGTGGCAACCCTCGAGTTCCGAGAGGACCACGGCCAGGCCGTGTTCGGCCGCGACTCGCCGGGCGCCCTGGTAAATCTCCAATGGATAGGGTCCCCGCACCTCGTGGAAGACCAGCTCCAACAGGGCGGTCGGACCGGCGGCCTTCTGCCGCCGGTATCCGTGCCGACGAATGATGTCCTCGACGAGCGAGCGAGTCCGGGGGGCGACGTCTGCCCGGCCATTGACGACCTTGGACACCGTGGCGACGGAGACTCCCGCGCGTTCGGCGATCTGCGCGATGGTCAGCGGTCCGTCCCGGAACTCGGCTGAGGACATACGAGCAGTCTAACGACGACACCGTTTTGGCCCTTTCGAAGAGACATCCTCCCTCGCCTGCCGCGTCTCGACGGCTCGTGGCCCTCCTACAGTCCTCGCAACATAACGATCGGTCAATACCTCCGAATGCTTTCGTTCTGAGCTGCCAACGGGTCCGGCTCGTCGCCTCGTGGCTACCAGTTCAGCGGGAGCCTGGCGAGGTAGTCGTTGAGGAGACCCGAGATGATCCGGTGGTCCCGGGCGGAGGGGTGCCAGTCGCAGCCGAGGTGGTCCAGGGCCGCGTCTCCGAAGTACCAGTAGCCCACCCGGTCGTCGCCCTGCTGGTTGCGCCCCTGGGCCACGCGCTGGACGGTGTCGGCGAACGCGGTGGAGGCCGCGCTCACCACGATGAACGTCTCCCTGCCGTACCGGGCGCGCAGCTTGTCGAGGAAGCCGTGGTACGCCGTCTCGTAGTCGGCGACCAGAGCGTCCTCCGTGGCCCAGCGCTCGCCCGGGTTCAGGGGTGTCGAGAAGTCGTTGATGCCCAGGCCGACCACGACGACCTGCGGCTGCCAGCCGGCCGGCTTCTCCCAGACGTCTCCGTCCACATGGAGCAGGGCACGGTCGTAGAAGGTGCGGTAGTTCACGTCGGGGCTGCCGCCGTTGTAGTTGCGGACCATGCCGAGGCCGGAGAAGGCGTTGATCTGGTAGTCGGCGCCGAGGCTCTGGGCGGTGAGGGCGCCGAAGCTGAGGTCGGCGTCGGTGTTCCGGCCGACTCCGCCGTTGCTCGAACAGTCGCGGGTGCCGGAGAGGTTGCCGTAGCCGACGGTGTAGGAGTCGCCGATGAACTCGATCTGCCTGTCGCGCGCCGGGGGGTTGGACAGGATCTCTCCCCCCTGGACGGCGACGAATCCGCCGAACCGGCCCGCGACCCAGGTGCTCTCGGTGCGCTTCACGATCCGCAGGCTGTGCTCGGTGTTGGCGAGACCGTTGATCCAGTGGGTGGTCCGGCCGGGGGTCACCAGGGTGGCGACCGCCGTTCCGTCTATCTGCACGTTGTAGTCGTTGTTGGAGTCGTAGAGAACGACGCCGACTCCGGTGCCACGGAAGCGGCCTTCGAAGGAGATGCCGGGCCAGGAGTACTGCACAAACCCATCGGCGGCCTCCTTGACCCGGCCGACGGTGTGAACACCCGCCGGTAAGGCGGATGCCCGCGAAGGGGAAACGAGTCCGGTGACGGCGCCTGCGGCGGCGGCCGCGATCAGCGTCCGCCGGGACAAGCGACGATATGTCCGCATGTGACACCCTTTGCTCGTGATGGACGCGGGGCTCCGTCGGGTCGGCGTCGAGCTCCGGCCAACGCCTTTGACGGCGGTTGTGGGTGTGGCTCCGGCGGCGTCGCCATGCGCCGGAGCCACACCCGTGGAGTTTCAGGTGGTGGTGCCGGTGATGGTGGTGCCGGTCCGGGTGAGGGTGTAGGTGACGGTCTCACCGCTCCAGAAGTGGAAGGTGAGGTTGATCGTCGAGTTGTCCCTGGTCTCGGCGAAGAACTCCGGCTTCAGGGTGATCTGCCCGGCGGCGTAATCGGGCGAGAGGGTGTAGCCGAACTCCTTGTAGGAAGTCCAGTTCTGCGGGCCGGCGTTGGTGCCGTCGGCGTAGACCGCTTCCATGGTGGCCAGCCGGTCGCCGTTGAACGCGGTGGGGATGGTCAGGCCGCTGGTGGTGCCGTTGGCGTTGTGCAGGACCGGGGTGTCGTAGGTGATGACGTTCACGTGCCACGGCAGGCCGCCGTTGAACCGGAGCGTCAGCGTGGCGTTGACGCCGTGGCCCTGGCCCTCGGTCAGGCGGGCCAGCGTGGCGGCGGCGATGGTGAGCTGGTCGCCGCTGACGGTGTAGTCCCGGCCGCGCACCAGCTTCTCGGAGCCGTTGAGGACGGAGGTCAGGGTGTTGCCGTTGAGGTCGAGCGTGAGCGTCGCGTCCGCCGGGGCCTGACCGGCGCGCACGAAGATCTGGTCGCTGGAGGCCGTCGCGGAGTCCGTGGTCCAGCTCGACTGGATCTGCCGGAACAGGCTGAGGTCGCTCCACTGGTGGGTGGTGCGGTTGAAGTGCTGACCGTTGTCCCACCACATCGTGGTGAGCTGCTTCTGGCGGGCGTAGGAGCCGAAGAACTCCAGGAACTTCAGCGCCTCGCCGTGCTCGACGACATCGAGGCTCCTGTCCCAGCCGAGCAGGCCGTACTCGCCGACGATGACGGGGATGCCCCGGGAGACGAAGGTGTTGTGGACGCGGTCGAAGGAGCCGGTGATGTCGGCCTGGGTCTCGGCGTCGAAGCGGGTGTAGCCGGCGACGTTCACGCTGAAGGGCCAGAAGCCGTAGTAGTGGACGGTGGCGGCGATGTTGGGGTCGTTCAGGGCGGCGATGGTGTCGGCCAGGGGGTCCAGCCTGGCCTGTTCGGCGTTGGTGTGGAGGGAGGGCAGGACCAGGACGCGGGTGGCGTTGGTGCCGCCGGTGCCGCGGACGATGGAGTGGAACGTGGTGTTGAGCTCGTCCAGCAGCTCGAACTCCTGGGCCTCCCCAGAACTGCCGGTGAACTGCGGCTCGTTGACGCTTTCCAGGAGGAGCTCGGGGGGCGCGTCGCGGAAGCGTTCGGCGATCTGGGTCCAGGTGGCGGTGTAGCGCGCCATGACCTGGTCGTGCTGGGTGGGCATGTCCCGGATCCACTGCCAGGAGTCGTGGTGGACGTTGAGCAGGACGTACAGGCCCTCGTCCAGCGCCATGTTCACGACCTGCTCGACGCGGTCGAGGTAGGCGGGGTCGATGGTGTAGCCGGGGGCGCCGCCCTGGTGGTCGTTCCAGGTCACGGGCAGCCGGATGCTGTTGAAGCCCTGGTCGTGGACGGCGGCGAGAAGTTCGGGAGTGATGCGGGGGTTGCCCCAGGAGGTCTCGTCGGGGATGGCGTCCAGGGTGTTGCCCACGTTCCAGCCCGGCTGCATCGCCGCGACGATCTCCTGCGCGGCGGATTGCTGGTGCGGCCTGCCCCTCCCCTTCCCGTCTGCCGCGGCGCCCGACAGGGCGGTCGTCAACAGGACCGCCAAGCCGAGGAAGAACGCCGCCAGAGCGGTCAGGAGCCTGCGCTTTCGTTGCTTCACAGTCGTCCCTTTCTGTGGTGAGTGAACGTTTCAGCCCTTGATGGCGCCGATGAGCATGCCCTTCTTGAAATGGCGCTGGACGAAGGGCGAGAGGATGGCGACGGGCAGGAGGGCGAGGATCATGACGGCGGTCTGGACGGAGATGCTGGGGACCTGGCCACTGGCGATCATCTCGGACATGCCGGTGGGGCGCTGGCGGCGTACGACGATCTGGTAGAGCACGTTCTGCAGGGGCAGCTTGTCCTGCTCCTCGATGTAGATGAAGCCGGCGAACCAGTTGCCCCAGTAGCCGACGGCGTAGAAGAGGGAGATCACCGCCAGCACCGCGCGGGAGAGCGGCAGCACGATCGTCAGCAGGATGCGCAGTTCGCTGGCGCCGTCGATGCGGGCGGAGTCGATGAGCTCCTGGCCGACGTTCATGAAGAACGCCCGCAGTACCAGGATGTTGAAGACGTTCACCGCCATGGGGAGGATGAGGGCGCCGTAGGAGTTCATCAGCCCCAGCTCCTGGATGAGGAGGTAGGTGGGGATGATGCCGGCGCCGCCGAAGAACATCGTGCCCATCATCGTGAAGAGGATGGGGCGGTGCCACAGTGAGCCCATGCGGGTCAGGCCGTAGGCGGCCAGGATGGAGAGGGCCATGGAGAAGGCGGTGCCCACGGTGGTGATGCCGAGGGAGACCCACATGGCGCGGGCGACCTGGCCGCCTTGGAGCAGTTCGCGGTAGGCGTCGAAGGTGATCCCTTCCGGCCATACCACCAGGCCGCCGGTTTTGGAGATGGTTTCGGCGTCCGACAAGCTGGTGATCAGCACGATCCAGACGGGGAAGAGGATCGCCAGCAGCGCGATGCAGAGGGCGATGGCCTTGGCGGTGAGGCCGACGCGGGTGGGCGGCTCCTCCCAGACGGGGCGCCTGCGCATCCCCTTCTCGTCGTCGTCCTCGATCAGGACACTGGTGTCGGCCTGGCTGTCCTTGGTGATGGTGGTGCTCATGACCGCTTGTACACTCCCTGCTCGCCCATGGCGTGGGCCACTCGGTTGGCTGCCAGGACCAGGGCGACGCTGAAGATGCCCTTGACGACGCCGATGGCCGCCGCGTAGCTGTAGTCCCCGTTCTCGATGCCCTGGTTCCAGGTGTAGGAGTCCAGCACCTCCGAGGCACCGGGGCCGACGGCGGTGCGCTGGATCAGGAACTGCTCCATGCCCACGCTGAGGATGTTGCCGACCTGCAGGACCAGCAGCAGCGCGATGACCGGGCGCAACGCGGGCAGGGTGACGTGCCACATCCGGTGCCAGCGATTGGCGCCGTCCACGGCCGCGGACTCGTACAGCTCCCGGTTGATGGTGGACAGGGCGGCCAGGAAGACGATGATGCCCCAGCCGGCGTCCTTCCAGATGACCTGGAAGGTGATGAGCCACTTGAAGAAGCCGGGGTCGGTCATCAGGTCGAAGCCGTCGCCCCAGCCGTTGTCCCGCATGGTCTGGGCGATCAGGCCCGCGCCGCCGAAGATCTGCTGGAAGACGGTGATCACCAGCACCCAGGAGAAGAAGTGCGGCAGGTAGAGGATGGCCTGGGACCAGGCGCGGACCTTACTGTGGAGGAAGCTGTTGATCAGCAGGGCCAGCGCGATGGGGACGGGGAAGAAGAAGACGAGTTGAAGGGTGGAGAACACCAGGGTGTTCTCCACGGCGTTCCAGAACTCCGGGTCGTCCATCATGCGCTCGAAGTTCTCCAGCCCCGTCCAGGCGCTGTTGGCCATGGATTCGAAGAAGCTGGTGCCGAGGTAGGGCTCGTAGAACTGGAACGCGATGGCGTTGGCGGCGATGGGGATGTACGCGAAGACCACCAGCAGCAGGAGGACCGGCAGCGTCATCAGGATGAGCGGGTAGTCCCGCCGCAGCTTGTGCCGGACGGTGATGCCGCCCTGGAGGCGTGGGTCGTCGTGGCGGCGGCCGGGCCTGGACTTCAGCAGACCCGGCCTGTGCTGCTTCGGCGGCGGCGGGCTTTCGCTGGCCTCGCGCGGTACGGGTGACCGCGGGACCGTGTTCTGCGACACGGGTTTCTCCTTGCTCTCCGTAGTGCGCCTGGCCGGGCGGGGGGAAGCGCCGCGGGGCGGGCCCGGCACACTGTCTGTGGGGTGTGGGATGCCGACGGGGCAGGGCCGTTAGGCGGCGCCGTCCTCCTCATCGAGCAGCCGCTGGTAGAAGTCGCGCAGCTCGTCGCCGCCGTTGCGGCGCCACTCGTCCACGGCGTTGCGCAGGTCGCGGATCGAGGCCCGGCCGCGGGACACGTCGTCCTCCAGGTCGGAGAAGCCGTCGGAGATGCCGGACAGCCGGGCGGGCTCCTGGATCTGCCGGCCGCCGAAGAGCCAGTCCCTGCCGAAGCCGAAGTTCCGCTGCTGCCAGGCGGCCATGTCCTCGACAACCTGCGGCAGGTCGGGGAAGGCGATGTAGGCCTGCGGCGAGCAGATGAAGGTGTAGGACTCCGGGACGACTTGGGCGTTGCCCTGCTCGGTGCGGACCGGCAGCCCGTCCTCCAGCGTGTAGTGGGTGCCCTCGATGCCCCACTGCTTCAGCCGCTGCTCCACCGTGCCGTAGGGGGCGGCGGCGAAGTTGGCCAGCTCCAGCGCCGCCCGGATGCGGTCCTCGGAAAGGTTCTTGTTGACGAACGTCCAGATGCGCGAGCCGTTATCCCGGTACAGCACGGGGTCGCCGCCGTCCGGGGCGAAGAAGTCGAAGGCGTTCATGCGGAAGTCGGGGTTCGACTTCTGCTGCTCCACGGCCAGGGGGTACCAGCCCCCGGGCCCGCCGATGTACATCATGACCTCGCCGGCGGTGAAGCGGACCCCGGGGTCGCCGGTGGCGCCGATGGCGTCGGGGTGGACCACCCCGGCCTCGAACAGGCTGCGGTTCCACTCCAGGGCCTCGAGGTACAGATCGGTCTCGTAGCGGCTGACCAGCCGGCCGTCCACCAACTCCCAGTCCGGGCTGCCGTACATGATCCCGCCGAACCACTTCATGTCCTCGCACGCCCACACCCGGTTGCCCGGGGAGGTGATGTCCTTGGCGAAATCGAGGAACTCCCGGGCAGTGGTGGGCGGCGTCCAGCCATTCGCGTCGAAGATGTCCTGCCGGTAGAAGGGGGCGACCGCGCCGAGGGGGTTCGCCGGCTGGGGCAGGCCCCGCAGCGCGCCGCCGAAGACCGACGGCCCCCACGCCTCGGTGGGAATGGCGGCGAGGTTGGCGTAGTCCAGCACCTTGTCGCCGGACAGGAACGGCCCCAGATCGGCGAAACGGCTGGAGACGGCCTGCGGTATCTGGCCGGTGAGGTTCCAGTCGGGGATGCACACCAGGTCCGGGATGTCGCTGGAGGCCAGGGTCGCGGCAAGTTTCTCGCCATAGCTGGCGCCGTCCTGGATCCGCCAGTTCATGCGGACGCCGATGGCCTCGTCCATCGCGGTCCAGAACGGGTTGCCGGGCCGGGGCGGGGTGCCCCACAGCGGCGTCATCGCGGTGAGCTCCGCACCACCACCCCGGGGCTCGGGCACCGAAACGCCCAGCTCCCCGTCGGGAATCCAGCGCGTGTAGCCAGGGCTGGAGCCGTTCTCACTGGGGATGTCCGGCTCGACGGCGGCATCCGAAGCTCGGTAGGTCGGCAGGATGGACTGGAGCTCGTCCTCGGCGACGCGGCCCTCCTGGCCACGGCTGCCCTCGCCGCTACACGCGGACAGCAGCGGCACCCCCCCGACCGCGGCGGTGGCGACCGCGGCAGAGGCGAGGAAGCTTCTCCGGCTCGGCCCGGAAAGTGAGTTCGGCATGGCGTCAACGACCCTTCATGGCTCTGCGTCCTTGGACCCTCGTGATACGTCAGACGAATGATCGAAGCGCTTCGATAACGGCTGAGGTTAGGACCCCTCGCCGGGTCGCACAAGCCCTGCGACAGAAAGTTCAGCGACGAAACCGACTCGTACTCACCATGGGCCAAGGCGTCGTCAAGCGGTTATCGCGCGGTCTCTTGACAGGACCGGAACTCTGACTCAGCATCGAAGCGCTTCGAGTCCCCCGCCTCGCCAAGAGGGGACCAAGTGACCGGTGCGCGGGGCGAGATGCTCGTCGAACGGGGGTCCGCCCGGGTGATCGCGGCTGGTTCCGGGCATGCGAACAGGGCCTCTTGGCAGCTCGGTGGCGTCAACCAACTCAAGCTGCAAGAGGCCCTGTTGGCGCGGTGGCGCGCTGCCGGGACCGCGGAGTCCGGTTGGTCACCCCGCGCGTGTCGTCCGCGCGGGGTGGCCCCTCCCGCGGCCGGGTCGGTCCGGCTGGCAGGTTGTGGTCCTCAGGACGTGTGACGGTGCGCCTCGGCCGGCCCCGCGTTGTCGATGATCTCGCCAGCCTCGGCGGGGATGTTGCCAGGGGTGAAGACGACGGTTCCCTCGACGGTGTTGCCGCGTTCGCCGGTGACGAGGCCGGTGATGGCCGGGTTGGTCGTGTAGTTCTCGGTCAGGGTCTGGTCGCCGGTGAGGTTGCCGTTCTGGTTGTTGGCGTGCGCCCACTGCCCCGCGGTGTTGAGGAAGACGTTGCGGGTGGCGGTGAGGTAGCGGGAGCCCTCGTCGAAGTACAGGCCGAGTTGCCCGCTGTTCTCGCAGAAGTTCTCCTCGATGGTGCTGTCCGGCATCGCGGAGAGGGTGTAGATGCAGCCGGCGTCGAACATCGTGTGCACGACATCGCTGACGTGGTTGCCCACCACGTGGACGTCGGTCAGGGTCGTGGGCGTGTCGTAGACCGGCTGGAAGTCGTAGAGCCCGCGACGCACGTACTCGGGGCTGCCGCCCGGGTCGTTGGCGCCCCAGCCGTACCCGATGCCGATGCCTGTGTAGGGCATGTCGGACACGTCATTGTGCTCGATGGTCAGCCGGGTGACGTAGCTGGCGAAGATCCCGTCCTGGTCGAGGTACTCCAGCGCCGTGGAGAAGACGCGGTTGCCGCTGATCAGGATGTCGCTGTTGGTCATGCGCTCGTCGGAGGGGTGGTGGGCGTCGGGACGCACCCCGCCGACCACGATGCCGCCGCCGGCACTGGCGGTGAACGTGTTGCCGATGACGGAGACGTTCCGCGCGCCCAGGCCGACGCCGGTGGCGTGCGCGTTGGCGTCGTTGCCGATGCCGAGGCCGACCGAGCCGAGGTTCACGAAGGTGTTGCCCTCGAAGGTGACGCCGTTCGCCGCCGACACCTGCACGGCCGCGGGCGCCTGGGCCCAGTTGTTGCGGGCCCCTTCGAATCCCTTGCAGCCGGCCGAGCAGGAGGTGAACGCGTCGGCGGGCCGGTCGGGTTGGACGCCGGTGATGAAGGTGCCGGTCTGCTGGTTGGCGTATCCGTTGGGCGAGCTGGGGTGCAGCCAGGTGGTGCCGGTGAAGGTCAGCCCCTCGAAGGTGAGGCCGTGTGCGGGCTCGTCGTAGGTGCCGCCCACCTCGACCAGGGTCTCCAGCCGCGGCAGTTCGACCTGTGCGTCGGCCAGGTCCTGCCCGTCGAGCGGCTTGTAGTAGAGCGTCCCGGCCTCTGCGTCCAGGTACCACTCGCCGGGCTCGTCGAGGAACGCCCGGGAGTTCAGCAGCCAGAACGTCGGCCTGCGGAACGGCGACTGGATCGTGTCGTACCCGTAGGTGTTGTTGTCCCACGCCGGCTGCTGCATGACGACCGTGGAACCGGAGATGCTCTCCACCGGCGCGAAGCGGTTGGTGAACGACAGCATCGCCTGGAGCTCGACGCGTCGCTGGTCGGGCAGCTCGGCCAGGTGGGCGAGGTCCGGGTTGTCGAGGGTGAAGCCGGTGGCGTTGAGCGTGATGTCCGACTCGGCCAGGCTCATCCGGGCGCGCTGGGCGAGGGCACCGTCGACGTAGAGCTGCCGGGTGTCGAAGCCGGTGCCGACGTCCGCCCGGTAGACGCCGGTGGCGGGGTCGTCGAGTTCCCAGCCGGTGACCGGCTCGGCGCCGGTCAGGACGGGGCTTGCCCCTGGGGCGGCCCGCCAGGTCACGGTGTGGCCGTCGCGGCCGGAGTCGGCGGCGTCGAACCGCAGCGGCTCGCCGAGCCGGTAGGTCCCGTCCAGGAGGGTCACGGTGACGTCGCCGTCGGCTCGCGCGGCCAACTCCCGTGCCCGGCGCTGTGCTTCCGCCAGGGTCGCGAGCGGCTGCCCAGCGGTGCCCGGGCCGCTGTCGTCGGCTCTCTGCGCGCCGGTGGGCGCCACGACAAGCGTGTGATCCGCCGCGGCGGCGTGTGCTTGGGAGGTGGGCATGGCGGTGAGGACTCCGGTGGCTAGGACCGCGGCGGCTGCCGCGAGGGACGTTCGCAGACGCGCTGAGAGCGGTGGGGGCACGACTTACGTCCTTTCGTCGTGGAGGGGCGTCATGGGGAGGTCCGGGTGGAGCGGAGCGCGCGGCACGTGGTTGGCCGGACGCGGGGACAGCGGCTCCGGGGCGTGCCGCGGCTCGTTCCTGTCCATCGCGAGCAGCCGCCGTCCGGCGCCCTCCGGCCTGACGTTGGGGCCGCCCGGTGCCGCGTCGAGCTGCCGGTGGGAGGTGGCGATCTCGTCCTCGTCGACCCGGAGGCCGAGTCCCGGTGTGTCGCCGAGCACGAAGGCGCCTTCCTCGATGCGCAGATCGACGGAGAGGCCGGCCGGGGGCTGAAGGTCCTGCAGTTCGCTGACGATGTGGTTGGGCACGGCCGTCGCGGCGTGCAGCAGTCCGATGGGGGTGTTGCCGATCGGGCTGACCGGGAGGTCGTGGGCGTGGGCCAGGGCGGCGACCCGCACGAAATGGGTCACCCCGTAGACGGCCGCGGTCTGGACGATGTCGAGCGCGCCCCTAGCGAGCAGTGGACGGTACTGCTCCAGGCCCGTGAGGTTCTCTCCGCCGGCGACCGAGGCGCGGATGCCGCGCTGGACGACGGCCAGGCCCTCGGCGTCCCAGCGCCGGACGGGCTCCTCGACCCAGGTGAGGTCCAGGGTGCGTTCGAGTTCGGCGACATGGCGGACGGCCTGCTTGCGGCTCCAGGACTCGTTGGCGTCGAGCATCAGGCTGGGACGCATGCCGTGTGCGGCCTCGGTCAGCACATGCTCGACCAGGGTCAGGCGGTGCCGGTCCATGTCGACGTCCAGACCACCCTTGAGCTTGGCCGCCCGGAGGCCGTGCTCGGCGTATCGCTGGTAGACCGCCACGAGTTCGTCGTCGTTCAGCTCGATGTCGAGGCCCGACGCGTAGGCGGGCACTCTCCGGTCGCGTCCGCCCAGGAGGCGCCACAGGGGTTCGTCGGCCGCTTTCGCCTTGATGTCCCACAGGGCGGTGTCGAGTGCGCCGATGGTGCCGAACCTGGCCCCCGCGTGTCCGGCCTTGAAGGTCTGCCGCAGCATGCGGTCGTAGAGGGCGATCACGCCGCGCGGGTCCTCGCCCTCGATGGCGGCGAAGAGGGCGTCCACCTCCACGTGCGATCCCAGGCCGACGCCGGTGATGCCCTCGTCGGTGTCCACCAGGACGATCGGGACGGGGACGATCCCGTCGGTGTAGACGCCGTTGGCGTCGCCGACGGGCCGGCCCCATTCCTGGACCGTCGTCAGGGTGCGATACCCGGTGATCCGCATGTTGGTTCAGTCAGCCCTTCGTGGAACCGGCGGTGACCCCGTCGGCGATCTGGCGCTGGAAGAAGAGGTAGAGCACGAGGACGGGGAGCGCGGCGATGAGCACTCCGGAGGCGAAGACGGGGATGTCGTCGGAGTACTGGCCGCGCAGCGAGGTGACGCCGACCATGAGGGTGCGGTGTTCGGGGGACGGCATCATCAGCAGGGAGATGAGCACGTCGTTCCAGCAGAACAGGGCGTTGAGGATGCCGGCCGACAGCAGGGCCGAGCGGCCCATCGGCAGCATGACGCGCCGGTAGACGCCGTACACCGTGTTCCCGTCGATCCTGGCCGCGTCGACGATCTCGCCGGGAATGCCGGTGTAGTAGCTCGTCATCAGGAAGATGGTGAAGGGAAGGAACTGCGCGACGTAGGCGAGGATCAGCCCGGCGTAGGTGTCCATGAGTCGGCCGTCCGCCATGATCCGCGCGAGCGGGACCATGATGACCTGGAAGGGGACGAACAACGCCGCGAGGCAGCCCAGGAAGAGCGCCCTCGACCCCCGGAACCGCAGGTGGCTCAGGGCGAAGCCGGCCATCGAGCCGATCAGCAGGAGCAGCGCGACGGCGGATGTCACCACGACGAGGGAGTTGACGACGTACCGTTCCATGCCGACGTTCGTCCAGGCCGTGGTGACGTTGTCCAGGTTCGGGGAGCGGGCCGGGGAGAAGCGGTCGAGGATGTAGTCGTGCCGGGTCTTCATCGCGACGTTCGTGGTGAACACCAGGGGATAGATCGTCGCCAGGGCGAGGGCGGCCATGGGTATGGCCACCACCCATCTGCCGGCGCGGCTCCCGCGCATCAGCTCTCCCTCCCCGAGCGGCGCAGCAGCGCGATCTGCGCGAGCCCCACGACGAGCATGATGAGGAAGAGCACGGTCGAGGCGGCCGAGGCGAGTGCCGGGCGGTTCATCTGGCCCTGCTGGATCCAGATGTAGTACTCCGGCAGGTAGGTCGAGCCCTCCGGTCCGCCGCTGGTCATGACGTACAGCAGTCCGAACATGGACGTCAGCATTCCGATCATCGTGGTCACGACGACGAACTGGATGGTGCGGGACAGGCCCGGGACGATCACGTGCCGGATCACCTGGGGCAACGACGCGCCATCGACGCGGGCGGCGTCCAGGAGCGAGGGGTCCAGGGTGGAGAAACCGGCCAGGAAGACCACCAGGGCCATGCCGAACGTCGCCCACACGTGCACACCGACGACGGTGAACATGGCGATGTCCGGATCGCCCAGCCAGTCGACCGGGCCGATGCCGACATGTCCGAGGGCGGAGTTGACGGGGCCGTCGACGGCCAGCAGGAGGTTGAAGATCGCGCCGACGATCACCGGGGAGAGCACGGCCGGGAAGAAGTAGACGCCGCGGTAGAACCGGTGTCCGGGCACGCGCAGGTGGATGAAGGTGGCCAGCAGACCGGGGATCGCCACCGCGACCGGCAGCAGCAGCACCAGCAGCCCGACGTTCTCCAGCGCGGTCCGGAAGACCGGGTCCTTCAGCAGCTCCGTGTAGTTGTCCAGGCCGACCGCCTGCCCGTCGCGCTCGCCGTCGCCGGTCAGGGAGAAGTTGACGCCGAGGAGCAGCGGGTACAGCCGGAGCACGAGGATGATCAGGATCGCCGGAGCCAGCAGGACGTAGGGCGCCAGGCGTTCGGCGCGACGGCCGCCCCCGCTTTTCGGGAACGCGCGCTTTCTGGGGCTCGCGCGGCGGGCGCCAGGGGTGTCCGTCTCTCCTCTTCGTCCGGCCTCGGCCCGGCGAAGCGCCGGCGGCGAACCTCCGAGTGGCACGGGATCAGCTCTCCCGGTCGGCGTCGGCGAGTTGCCGCAGGGCGTCGTCGACGCTCACCGACCCGCTCAGGAGTTGCTGGGAGAGCCGGCCCATCAGGTCCAGGGTTTCCGCCGACAGCGCGACATGCAGTGCGGGCCTGCCGGTCTCGATCTCCGGCACGATAGCGGCCAGGGCGGGACCGCCGCCGGAGACGTCGACCGTGGTGTCGGCGACGATGGCGCCGGCGTCGGCGTGGAAGGCGGTCAGCGCCTCGGTGGAGGTCAGGGATCGGACGAGATCGGCGGCCAGGTCCGGGTGCTCGGTCCCCTTCGCGACGGCATACCCGATGCCGCCGTCGTAGGGCAGGTTGGGGCCGGCCCCGTCCGTGACGACGGGGGCCCGCATCACGCCGACGTTGTCCTCGCCGAGGAATTCCCCGAAGTCCTTCCAGTGACCGACGTCCGACATCAGCCCGACGATGTGGGCGGCGTCGCCCGACTCGAAGAGCGCGAGGGAGTCGTTGAACAGCGCGGTGGAGTTGACCCCGTCGTTGTTCAGGCCCGCGTCGTCGACCTCCTGCCAGAGCTCGAAGATCCGCCGCACGTGGGGAGAGGTCCAGTTCCGGTTCCCGGCGATCCAGTCGTCGTACTCGCGGGGTGTGAGAACGGCCGATCCCAGTCCCGAGAGGAAGAACTGGATGCCGTAGCCCTCCTTGTTCCCCAGGGAGAAGCAACTGGCCTCCGTCTCCTCGACGATGGTCCGGCAGTCGTCGAGGAAGTCCTCCCATGTGGCGGCCGGGTTCTCGGGGTCGAGTCCGGCCTCCTCGTAGAGGGCCTTGTTGTAGTAGACCGGGTGTCCCTGGAGCGTCACCGGCGCCGCGTAGACGGCCCCGTCCCCGGAGAACGCCTCCCACCCGGCCAGCCGCCGCATGTCGTCGGCCACGTAGTCGTCCAGCGGGAGCAGGTCGTCCACCCGGTCCCGCAACTGGCCGCCGCCGTTGAAGAGCATCACGTCGGGGCCTTCGCCCGTTCGCATGGCCGTGCCGAGCAGCGTGTAGTACTGGTCGAACGGCTGCGCGACGAACTCCACGGTCACGTCCGGATGCCGCTCGGCGAAGTCGGCCTTCGCCTCCTCGATGTACGCGGCGGCCGTCTCGTCACCGGACTTCCAGTCCCAGACGACCAGCGTGTCGTCCCCGGAACCGGACGAGGAACCGGACCCCGCGCTGCCGCAGCCGGTCAGAGCCAGAGCCCCTGCCAGCAGGGTCGACCACAGTGCTCGCCGCTTCATCGCCGCTCACTCTCCGGAGGGCGCCGAGGCGGCCCACCCGTCGGTCCTGGATGGCCAGGAAACGTAAGTCGTATGACGTAATCATGTCAAGAGGAGCGGTGCGTATACTGGCCAGTTGAATCGTGTCACCGCCTGGTCGCGGGCCACCGGAGGGACCATGACGGCATCACAACAAACCACCTCGGGCGCCGCGGCGCCACCGGCCTGGGTACGACGACCGGCCAGCCTCGCGAGCGCGCTCACCACGGAGCTGGTGGGCCGCATCGTCCGCGGCGTCTACCCGCCGGGCACCTCCCTGCCGGCCGAGCCGGGGCTCTGCGAGGCGTTCGGGGTCAGCCGGACCGTTGTCCGCGAGGCGGTGAAGCTCCTTCAGGAGAAGGGCCTCGTCCAGGTCCGCCAAGGCGCCGGCACCATGGTGACCCCGCCGACGCAGTGGAACATGCTGGACGAGCTGGTCCTGGGGGCCAGCATCGACGAGGACGAGAGCCTGGCCATCCTCGACGACGTCGTCGTCACCCGGCGCCTGCTGGAGTCCGACATGGCCAACGTCGCCGCCCAACTCGCCACCGATGACGTCATCGACCGACTGCGCGCGCAGGTGGACCGGATGGACCAGCTCGTGGGCGACCGCGTCACCTACGAAGAGCACGACCGCGCCTTCCACGACACGATCATGCAGACCTCTCAGAACCGCATCGCCCGTGCCGTGGTGCGCTCGTTGGAGAGCCAGGTCATCAACACCGCCCGCTACGTGGGCAAGACCGAGCGCGCCCTGTGCGTCGCGTCCAACCAGGGCCATCGCCGCATCTACGAGCGCATCGCCGCCCACGACCCGAGCGGCGCCGCCGAGGCGATGTTCACCCACATCACCGAGGCCTGGCTCGTCCGGCGCAGCGGGCCCGGCGACCCCGTGCGACTGCGCCGCTAGCCGACGGCGCGCCTGCTCGTCCGCGCGGCCAGTCCTGTCAGCTTGCCCCCAGCTCGATCGCGAGGGCGTTGACGTAGGGGGACGGCGCGCGATCGGGCAGGTCCACGACCAGTCCCCCTCCGGCGTGGTTCCGGTGGAAGGGCACGGGCCCCGCGCCCAGCAGCCGCACCGAGGTGACGCGGTCCTCGGGCCGAATGCTGCTGATCACGGTGCGGCCGTCCTCGGGCCAGGCCATCTGGAAGGCGTAGACGGTCCCGTCACGCCACGTGAGCCGGTGGTCGGCGGCGGTCCAGGACACCCGGTCCTCGCGGAAGCCGTCCACCACGACGCCGCTGGGGCCCTCGACGCCGTCGCGGAACGGGCGGGTGTCGTGGATGCCCTCGCCGCACAGCTCCATCCAGCCGGCCAGTTCGGTCAGCAGGTGCCGGCACTCCTCGTCGATGGTGCCGTCCGGCAACTGCGGAATGTTCAGCAGCAGATTGCCGTTCTTGGCGACGATGTCCACGAGGATCTCGATCACGTGCGCCGGGGTCTTGTAAACGGCGCGCACGTCGTAGAACCAGCCGCCGACGCAGGTGTCCGTCTGCCAGGGGTACGGCTTCAGCGCGTCCTCCTGGCTGCGCTCGACGTCGAGCACCCCGATGCGCCGGATGAGCTCCTGGCGGTCCTTGTGCGTGTAGACGGCGTGGTTCTGCCCGCCGTGCGCCACCGCGCTGGTGTTGTACAGATGGGCGACGGCGCGCAGCCCGGCGTCGATGGCGTGCGGGCCGAAGGGGGGTGGGCCGTCGGAGTACAGCAGGTCGGGCTGGTAGCGGTCGATCATCTCCGTCACCAGCTCCAGCCAGCGCCGGTGCCACCAACTGTTGGCGGTATACCAGGGATCCGTCGGATCGGTGTGTCCCGGGCGGTGGTGCTCGTGGTTGGGCAGGTAGAGATCCTCGAAGGCGGGGTGCGCGCCGTCGTAGGGCACCCCGGCTTTCGGGCCGTGGGTGTCGGCTCCCTTGTTCACCGACCACCAACTGAACGTCGCGCCGAGGTGCTCGGTGAGCCCGAAGGGCAGGCCGTGCCGGCGGGCGGCGGCCTGCCACAGCCCCACGATGTCCTTGCCCGGACCGACCTCGGCCGCGTTCCAGCGATGCAGGTCCGACGCGTAGGTGAGAAAGTGGTCGTGGTGCGAGGCGAGCGCGACGAAATACCGGGCGCCGGCGCGGACATACAAATCCATCAGGCCGTCGGGGTCGAAGTTCTCGGCCTTCCAGAGGTGTACCAGATCCTTGTGGCCGAACTCCGAGGGATGCCCGTATTTCCGTACGTGATAACGGTATTGGTCGGAGCCCTCGATATACATGTTGCGGGCGTACCAGTCACCGTACATGGGCACGGACTGGGGACCCCAGTGGGACCAGATGCCCAGCTTGGCGTCGCGGAACCAATCCGGGCAGACGAATTCCCCCAGGGATTCCAGCGTGGGCGCAAAAGGCCCGCGGCGCGGTTCGTCAGACACCAGTCATCACTCCGATACGTGCGTCCCTACGGTGCCGGACGACGATAAAAGCGGCGCCGGGGGCAGGCCAATGGTCGGCATACGCCATCGCTGGTTCATTCTCATCACTGGTGCGGTGAGGCTTCCGCGGGTAGCGTCACGGCGTGCTCGATCAGCCATCAACGATCAGGTGGACGGTGCCGCTGCAGGAGCCACCGTCCATCGCGGATATCGGCGTGGGCCGGCACGGCGTCGCAAGCCGCGTGGACGAGTGGTGCCTGCCGGACCTCTGGTCGCTCCATCTCTACGGCTACGCAGGAGAGTTGGAGGTCGGCGGCGCTGTCATCCCCATAGCGCCGGGGCGGGTGAGCCTGGTGCCTCCCGCCACGGCCACCCGCTACCGCTACAACGGCGAGTCCGTGCATCTCTTCGCCCACATCCACCTGCTGGACACCGCCCCCTCAGGCGCCGTCGAGCTGCCCGCGATGCTGGACTGCGGGGCCGACCTGCCCCGCATCCGCGAGCGGTTCCAGACGGCCCTGGACTTCCACACCCGGCTGCCGCACCTGGCGCGGGCCGAGCTGTGGAGCCTGCTGTGTCATCTCGCCGGACGTCAGGTCTCGCGGTACGACGACGCCCTGGGCCTGCACCCGGCGGTGCGCGCCGCCATCGCTCGCATCGAGACCCGGATCCGCGAGCCGCTCGGTGTCGCGGACCTGGCCGAAGCCGTCGGCCTCTCCCACAGTCACCTCGGCCGCCTCTTCCGGACGCAGCTCGGCACCACTGTCGTCGCCTACATCCGCGAACGCCGCATGACCCGCGCCCACCACCTGCTGACCAGCACCTCGCTGCCCGTCAAGGCGGTCGCCCCGATGGTCGGCTTCCGCGACCTGCAGAGCTTCAACAAGGCGTTCCGCCGCATGTACGGCATCCCGCCCAGTGCGGCGGGCAACGGCGTCATGAGCCGGCCCGGCGGGTGAGCCGGCGGCGGGCACCGGCGGTGGCGTTGAAGGTGACAAGGCGAGGGGCAGGGTGCCCGCCCAGGGCCGGCCACGGTCGCCGGAGGTCCCGACCGGCCGGCCCTGGGGAGGGATCAACGCCGCACCGTCGCGGTTCGCCGGCCCGGATGCCCAAGCGGGTTCCCCGCGGCCAACTCCCCGGCACGGCGAGTCATCGCGCCGGACTACTCCAGGACCGCCTCCCAACGGGTGCCGTTGGCCGAGGCTCCGGCCGGGAGGCGGTCACGGGCGGCGGTGTCGCCGTACAGGCTCCAGCGGAACCAGTCCAGGAAGGTGTTCTCGGTCTGCGGGTAGGTCGGGAAGTCCGGGACCAGGTAGGCGCCGTGGTCCGCCCCGACGTGGGTGAGGAACGCCTTGGGAGCGGCGAGTTCGCCATACGCCGTGCGGGCCAGGTTGTAGTCGCAGGTCGGGTCCCGGTCGCCGTGGATGAACAGCACGTTGGCCGTGACCTCGCCGGTCGGGTTGCCCATGTCCACGCAGGCGATGGGGACGGCCGCGGCGATGCGGTCGTCCGGCCACGCGGTGACCAGGCCGTGGGTGGTCATGCCGCCCATGGAGTGGCCGGAGACGCCGACACCGGCCTCGGTGTCGATGTGTCCGGCGAGCGGATCGCCCGAGGCGCCGTTCAGCGCGAGTGTCCGAGTGATGACCTCGGACACGTCCCTCGACCACTCGCCGCGGTAGACGCTCCCGATGTTGGTGTTGTCGGAGAACGAGGGAGCGGGGCAGATGAAGCCCGCGGCGGCCAGACCATGGGTCTGCGACGCGTAGCAGTCGGAGTTGCACCCCATGCCGTGGCTGAACTCGGCGATGGGGAACACGCCGTCGGCCACGGGGGCGTTGGGAATGGGCCCGCCGCCGGGAGTGCCGGCGGCCGGGTAGAAGACCTTGGTGAACAGCGAGCGACCGCCGCGAGCCCAGGAGTATTCCCGGACTCCGATGGCGAAGGTCTGGGTGGGTGCCTGCCCGGTGCTGTGGATGGCGCGCGCCCGCGCCGGCGCGGAGCCGAACAGGGCCGCGCCCATGCCGGCCGCTCCGGCCGCGCCAAGACCCAGGAGCGTGCGTCGTCGCATCGTCATGGGTGACTCCTTGTGTGGGGGGATGGTGGTGTGGGGGTGTGATGGACTGCCGGCAGCCCGGCCCGACGAGCGTCAGCAGCCGTCGGTGGTGCTGGTGGCCAGGCCCAGGCGCCAGGGGAGCTGGGAGTAGTCGCCGCCGGAGGAGGGGTCCATGCCCTGGTAGAGGAGTTGGAGGTTGCAGGGGTCGATGGTCATGGTCTGGTCGTTGGTGGCGCGGACCAGTTCGCCGTGGCTGATGTCGCGGGTCCAGGCGTTGCCGCCGTCGAAGGTGACGTTGTTGCTGCGGGCGAAGGGGTTGTTCTCGGTGTCGGCGAGCGGTGTCCACTGGCCGGTCAGGCCCTCGGCTGTGAAGGAGCGGTACCAGCGCCGCCCGTCGGAGCCGATGGCCTCCCAGATCAGCAGGTAGGTGTTGGTGTCGCCGACGCGGTAGACGGCGCCGCCCTCGAAGAGGTCGTAGGCACTGTCCTCCAGGACGATCTGCGTGTTGCCGAAGCCGTTGGGGAAGTTGGCCACCGTGGTCTCGGAGCGGTAGACGTGGCCGTTGTCGTCGGCGGAGAACAGGTAGCACATGGCGTCGTCACAAATGACGTAGAAGTCCAGCCAGTTGCCGTTGCCGATGTTCTGCTGGACGATGTCCGGCACGCTGTCCATGAAGTTCCGCGGCGCCGACCAGCTACTGGGGTCGTTGGGGTCGGTCGTGGTGGAGAACGAGGGCAGGCCGGTCTGGTAGACGAGGTACCACTCCCCCGTGGGCTCGAAGTAGAACGCGTGGGGCGCCGCGCGGTAGCCCGGCCCGACGGCGGAGTCGGCTTCCAGGTCGGTCTGCGGTGCGCCGGCGGCCTGGGACCAGTCGGTGAAGCTGGTGTGGGCCAGGCCCCAGTCGCCGCGTGTGTCGACCTTGGTGAAGAAGACGTGCCAGGTCCCGTTCTCGTCCTGGACCACTGACGGGTCCTTGGCCGCGACGGAGTTGATGTCCGGCGCGGGGGAGATCAGCGGCCCGCTGGAGGACCACTGGAAGCTGCCGGGCAACTGCTGCTGGGCGGCCGGGGACTGCGCGGCGGGCTCATCCGCCTGCTCGCCGGAAGCCGGTGCGGCGACCGACACCACGGCCAGACCGAGCAGGAGGACGGCGGCCGCGTTGAGGGGCCGGGATCGGAAACGGCGTAGTGAGGCAAACATGGGGGGACTCCTGGCGGCTCGGCCGGCGGGCCCACCCACAAGAACATCGCCTGTCCATGGTGTCCGGCACGGTGACGCGTGGGGGGACCTCACCGGAACAAAAACGGATGGTGCGCGTACGGTCCTGCCATGGTGTGTGGGGGGAGGCACGGACCCGTACCGCCAGCACGTGCGTCCGACATGTCGAACGCCGACTGGCACTTCAGACGTCACGGATCATAGGCGCCCCAGGCCATTAGTCAACATACGTCGTACGTCTTTTTTCCGATGGGGCGCCCCGGTGGGGTAGTTGGTGCCGCTTCGTCAGTCCGCTTGCCCCTGGCCGACCTTGCGGGTCCCGTGAATGCGTTGACGCCTCGCCGCCGTCGGGCACGGTGGCGGAGTTCCGATTGGTTTCGCTTTCTCTCAGCGAAAAGATACATATGACGTATGTTGGTCCCTCTCCCGTTGCCCTACGATCGGTAGGTCCCATGAGCCAGCCGGCGTTCCCGACCGCCGGCGGGCCGCAGCGGCCTGTGCCCGTCCCCACAGGTCATCGCAACGCAGTACGTGCGCCGATCCGTTTTGTTTCCGGTGAGGCTCCCCCTGCGCATGCCAGGTCGCCGGGCTCCTGACGACAGGGTTGCCGTGTGGGTGGGCCTTCCGGCCGAGCCGCCATGGAGTCGCCCGTGCCTTCCCCAGCACGTCGTACTGGCCCGCTGATGGCCCCGCACAACCTCCGCAGCCCCTCACTTCCCACCAGGAGTCACCCATGCCGATGAGACGACGCTCGTTCCTGGGCCTCGGCGCCGCCGGAGCGGCGGGCCTGGGCTTATCCCTGCTCAACGCCCCGGGTGCGAGAGCCGCGGCACCGACCCAGCCGTTCGCGATAGGGGTGCGTGACTTCAACTGGAGCCGCGGCAGCCGGCAGTTGTTCACCCGCATCTTCTACCCGATCAGCGGCACTCCCGGCGGCGAACCGGTCCGCAACGCCCCCATCGCCGGCGGCGTCTTCCCGGTCGTGGAGTGGAGCCACGGCCTGGGCGGGAACTCCGACAGCTACGCGTCGCAGGTCCGCGCGCTGGTCTCCGCCGGCTTCGTCGTTCCCGCCCCGAGCTTCCCCAACAGCAGCCCCCAGGAGACCTACAACGGCAACCAGTCGAGGGACGTCTCGGAGGTCATCAGCCGGACCCTGGCGCTGAACACGACGTCCGGCGACATGTTCGCGGGCCGCCTGAACACCGGCGTCGGCGTCGGCGCCGCCGGCCACTCGCTGGGCGGCATGACCACTCACGGGCTGCTGACCGCCTGGCCGGACCCCCGCGTTGTCGCCGCCGTCCCGGTCGCCTGCGTGGACATGGGCAACCCGTCGAGCTCGGTGAAGGCCAACGTGCTGTTTATCCACGGCGAGAACGACGGGACCTGTCCCTACTCCTCGGCCCGCCAGGCGTACTCGGAACTGCCCGCGCCCAAGGCGTTCCTCACCCACGTCGGGGCGGACCACGGCTCCTACCTGGTTCCCGGCAACCCGACCTACAACCAGACCCAGAACACCTTCCTGGACTGGTTCCGCTGGCGCCTGTACGACGACACCGCCGCCCGCGACCGCCTCACCGCCGACGCCACCAGCGGCGGAACCCGCTGGGAGGCCGACCTCGCCGCCCGCCCGTCGTCCGTGATCAGCCTGCGCTCCCGGGCCAACAACCAGTACGTCTGCGCGGAGAACGCGGGTGGCTCCCCGCTCATCGCCAACCGCACCGCCATCGGCCCCTGGGAGCGATTCGACCTGGTGGACCTCGGCGGAGGTGCCGTCGCGCTGCGCGCCCAGGCCAACGGCCAGTACGTCTGCGCGGAGAACGCGGGTGGCTCCCCGCTCATCGCCAACCGCACCGCCATCGGCCCCTGGGAGACCTTCCAACGGGTGAACAACGCCGACGGCTCCATCAGCCTGCGGGCGCAGGCCAACAACCAGTATGTCTCCGCCCCGAACGGCGGAGCGAACCCCCTCGTCGCCAACGCCACCTCGATCGGCCCGTCGGAGTCGTTCGACTTGATCAGCGGCTGATCATGCACGGCTACGCGGGGGACGCACATGTCCGCTCCCGGGCCGTGCCGATCAACCGACAGTTCCCAAGCGCCAATCGCTCGGGGTGCGACGGCTCGGCTCCGTCGCACCCTCATGCCGCTGGCTCAGGACGAGGGCCGCGCGGCGCTTTCATCCCAATGAATGAGGTTCATCCATGCGCAAGCTCATACGCGGGGCGGTGGCAGCGTTCCTCGCGCTGCCGCTGTTCCTGACCGCGCCGTCATCCGCGCAGGCGGCACCCAACCCGATCGCCATGACCAGCGGCTTCTACGTCGACCCGAATTCCAGCCCCGCGGTCTGGTCGGCCGCCAACCCGGGCGACGGACGGGCCTCCGCGATCCGCAACTCCATCGCGAACACCCCCATGGCCCGCTGGTTCGGCTCCTGGAGCGGCGACATCGGCTCCGCCACCAGCTCCTACGTCGGCGCGGCCCAGTCCGCCAACAAGCTGCCGATCCTCGTCGCCTACAACATGTACGGCCGCGACGCCTGCGGTGGGCACTCCGGGGGCGGCGCCGCTTCCCCGTCTGCGTACGCCAGTTGGATCGCCGCCTTCGCCCGTGGTATCGGCAGCCGTCCGGCCGTTGTCGTACTCGAGCCCGACGCCCTCGGCGACTTCAACTGCATGTCCCAGGCCCAGATCACAGAGCGTCAGAACATGCTCATCAACGCCCTCTCGCAGTTCCGGTCCACGGCGCCGAACGCCTGGGTCTACCTTGACGCGGGCAACCCCGGCTGGGTCAGCGCCTCGACCATGGCGGATCGCCTCAACGCCGCTGGCCTCGGCCTTGCCAGGGGCTTCTCCCTCAACGTCTCGAACTACTTCACCACCTCGGAGAACGCGTCCTACGCCGGCAGCGTCAACCAGGCGCTGGGTCAGCGTTACGGCTACAGCAAGCCGTTCGTCGTGGACACCAGCCGCAACGGCAACGGCGCGAACGGCGAGTGGTGCAACGCCGCCGGCCGCAGGATCGGCACGCCCACCCAGCAGGGAGGCGGCGGCGCGGAGATGCTCCTGTGGATCAAGACCCCGGGAGAATCCGACGGCAACTGCGGTGTCGGACCGGGCTCTACAGCCGGGCAGTTTCTGCCGGAGGTCGCCTACAAGATGATCTACGGCTACTGACACCTGACATCGGATGCCTTGGCGCCGGCGCACCTTGCCGGCGCCAAGGTTGATCGATGAGCGTCGGCAACGAGAAGGACGAGGGCGGAGAGGATCACGGCGATGGCGTCGCCGGCCGGGCACTCGGACAGCGGGTGCCCCCCGCGTGGTCAGAAGCGGAGCCAGGTGCCGGCCAGGCCCTGTTGTTCGACTCCCGGCCTCATGTAGTCGCAGACGCCGCCGGCGAAGATCGTCATCAGGCGCCGCCACTGTTCGCCGGTGAACGCGACGGCATAGTCGTCACGCTCCGGCTCCTTCGTCCGGCACTTGATCACGTCCGCGGCGATGCTGTCGCCGGCCACCTCGCGCGGGAACGACGCGGACGGGTAGAGCTGTTCGCAGCGGCTGTCCGGGTCGCGGTCCAGGGGCTCGGCGATGAATGTCGGGGTCGCCTCCCGGGTGTAGCAGCCTTCGAGCAGTTCGGCCGGGCGGTGGGCGACGATCTTGTCGATCGGCGCCGCGTCGGAGGTGTCCGCCTCGATCCCGCGCAGCCAGCGGTCCATCTGCGTGATCGCGTGCCGGCTGAAGTCGGGGTGGCGCGACTCCCGTAGCAGGCTCACGTGGTTGGCGGCGGTTCCATTGGCGTTGATCAGTCGCTGACGCATCGACAGCGTGTGGTAACGGACGTGGAGGTCGCCGTTGGCCGCCTCGTCGAGGTAGTTGCGGTGGTCGATGATGGGGATGTCCGCAAGCCCTCCGCCGCCGTTGGTGAGCCGTCCGGTCCGGTAGGCGGCGCGGATCGCCGCGAGGTCGCCGACCGTGCGCTCGGGGACGAGGTTCGCGTCCGCGTCGAACCCGCCGACGTTCTCGTTGAGGTCGAGGAACTGGTCGACGGTGACGGTGCCGTCGTTCAGCGGCCCGAGGCCGTACTGAATGCCGACGTTGTCCAGCGGGCGGCGCACGAAGCCGGTTTCGGGATCGGTGCCGTAGACGTTGACCGCGTGGGAGTAGACGTCGCACCGCGCTCCGCCGGGGTTGGTCACCGGGTCGTACCGCAGCTCGGCCGGCAGGTGGCCGCAGTTGTACCGCGGGTTGATCCGCAGGGCCGCGTTGCCGGCGACGTTGACGGCGGTGGCGTAGGTGCGGAACCCGGTGACGGCGCGCCGCTGTTCCTCGGTCCACGCGAGGTCGGCGGCGGCGGCGGTGGTGAAGTAGTGGTGCAGCAGTTGCGCGTCGGTGACGAAGTTGACCGTGCCGAACCCGACGTCGGGGAACGACGATCCGACGACGACGCCGTCGAAGATGCCCGGGTAGTTGTCGCCGATTTGCAGCCCTTGATAGGCGCCGCCGCTGCTGCCGAAGCCGATGACGTGGTCCGGCGGCCCGTACCGCTCGATGAACTCCTCGCGCACCGTCATCGCCGACTCCGCCGCGAGCAGGTCGTTGCAGTTCTGGCCGAAGACGTTGAGCGACGAGGACATCACCGCGTAGCCCAGGCCGAGCATCCAGTCGCTGGTGACACTGCTGGTGGTGCCGCCCTGCCGGTACCAGCCGCCGGGGCAGCCGCCGCCGAGGGTGAAGATCGCGCCGCCGTTCCAGGCGGCCGGGCGGCGGGTGGGGCTCGGCACGGACTCGGCGAGCGGGTCGTGCAGCACGGTGGTCGCGAAGATCGCGCGATTCACCGTGCCGGTCTCCATCCGGACCACGAACGGAACGGTCGCCCCCGTCGAGGTGGTGATCGTCCGCATGTCGGCCGGGTAGTGGGTGGCACCGGCCGGCCACGGCCGGTAGGCGTTGGATGTGGTCCGGTAGAAGTAGTCGATCCGGTCGGCCACCGAGCAGTTCTCGTCCAGCGGTTCGCCGAGGGTCCCGCCGATCACCGGGATTGTGTATGACTCCGTTTCACAGATGAACGGTTCCTCGTGCGGGCCGGAGAGGACCGGCCCCTCCTGCGGATGGTTGGTGACGGTCAGCGACGCGTCGATGCCGTGCCCGGGCAGATCGGCCCGGATCTCGCTCCTGCCGAGCGGCAGCCCGGTGACCACGCCGGTCAGGGTGCGCGCCATGGAGTCGGCGACGAACGCGTCGGTGACGTCCGAGCCGCCCGCCGCGATCCGGACCCGGTGCAGCGCGACGTCACCCGGCACATCGATCCGCACCAGCGCGTCGCCGCCGGTGACCAGGTCCGCCCGGCCGGACAGCACGGTGATGCCGGGCGCCGGGCGCCCTGTCCCCGGCGACGACGCGACGGCCGGCGGCACGGCCACCGCGAACGCGGCCGTGGCGGCGAGCACTCCTCCCCCCAGCCGTCCGCGGGTTCTCGACCACCGGTCCAAGCCGTACCGCATGTGAGACCTCCTCGTCTCGTCCTACCGGTCTGGCTCGGTTCGTACCGTTCCGTTCGCCGGTCGGAAAGCCCTCCTGCGTCTCCGGGTGACCGTGCCGGGCCGAGGCGTTGCCGTGCGCGCGAAATAACCAGGTGCCTGAGCGCGCTGACTTGCCTACAGTCCGAGCATGGACCTGCGCATCGTGACGATCGCCGAGCGGCCCACGTTGAAGTCCTCCTTCGCGAACGCGGAATCCGAGCCATGGCCCGCGTTCATGAACGAGGACCCCATTGCCATGCTCTATTACAGCGACGTCCGGGACGCCCACCCGGAATACGGGTTGATCGCCTATGACGCCGACGCCCCGGACCAGGCGATCGCCCGCGCGTTCTGCGTACCGTTCGCCTGGGACGGCGACCCGGCACTCGGCGAACTCCCCGTCGACGGCTGGGACGGGGCGATCTGGCGCTCGGCACGCGATCGCCAGATCGGCCGGAAGCCGAACATCGTCTCGGCGCTGGAGATCACCATTCGCACGGATCTGCAGGGCACCGGCCTGTCCGGCAAGATGCTGGCGGCGATGCGGGACAACGCGGCCCGCCTGGGGTTCGAGCATCTGGTCGCCCCGGTGCGGCCGAACCGCAAGCATCTGGTTCCGGACATGCCGATCGAGGAGTATGCGGGGCTGGTCCGCGAGGACGGCCTGCCGCGGGATCCGTGGCTGCGCGTCCACGTCCGGGCCGGCGGGCGGATCGTCGGCACCTGCAAACGCGCGATGGTCATCCCCGGCACGCTGGAGGAGTGGCGTTCCTGGACGGGCCTGCCGTTCGACGAGTCGGGACCGGTCGTGGTGCCCGGCGCGCTCGTGCCGGTCCACTGCAGCGTCGAGCACGACTTCGCGGTCTATGTCGAACCAGGGGTATGGGTGGATCACCGGTTGTAGGCCGGCCCGGTGCGGCGGCGGTGGAGTGTGTCAGTGGTCGGAGATGTGATGGCGGATGGCGAGAACGGCGGCGCCCCGCGCCCACTGATGGAAGTCGTGTCCATCGACGGTGATGTTGATGTCCTTGGGGTTCGGGTGCCGTGCGGCTATCCCGCGTTCCAGGTCCGGTCGGCCGACTTGGGCGATGTCCATGGCCTCGCCGGTGAGAATGATGGTCCTGACTCCGGTGTTGTTCACCACGTTCGCGATCACGATGCCCAGGGCCCACGCCGCTTGCTGGACGGCCCGGGAGCACACCGGATCGCCGGCGTCCGCGAGTCGCAGGACTTCGGGGTAGGTGGGGAAACGGCGCATGCCCTGGGCCGCCGTCATCAGCAGTGAGCCCTTGGTGAGGTAGGAGACGGCGCAGCCGCAGTGGCCCGCGGGGCACAAGGGGCCGTCGGAGGTGAGGATTTGGTGCCCGAAGTTGCCGATGGCCGCTTCGGTGAGGCGCACGGCCTGGCCGTGGATGAACAGGGCGTATCCGATGCCGTCGCCGATGGCCACGATGGCGAAGTCGCGGATGCCCCGGGCCTCTCCGAACCACTGGTGGCAGTAGGCGAGCGCGGTGACGTCGTTCTGCAGGACACAGGGGATGCCCAGCCGCTCGGCCACCAGGCGCCGTACCGGTACCTGTTCCCATCCCAGGAGGCCGGAATCGAGCAGTTCGTTCTCGCCGACCGGTGCCGGGGTGTACGCGTTGCCGCCCATCCCCAGGCCGATGGCCACGGGCTGCCCGCCGCGGGCGGCGAGCGCCTCGGTCACCTGGCCAATCTGCGCGATCACCGTCTCGGGGGCAAGGTTCATCAGTGGTGAGGTCTCCCGTGCCACCACATCGGCCCGCAGATTGGTGAGGACCCCGTACACGTGGTCCGAGGTCAGGGTGATCCCCGCGAAGTGCAAGTCGTCCGCCACCACTTCCAGAGGGCGGCTGGGACGCCCGTTGACCGACTCGCGAACGGCGTCGCGCTCGACCACGAGTCCGGCCTCCACCAGTGGCTTCGTCAACCGGGTCAGGCTGCCGGGCGACAGGCCGAGGGACTGGGCCAGGGCCGTGCGGGACTGCGGCCCGTGGATCACCAACTCACGCAGGATCGGCCGCGCGGTCTCGGGCACCGACCGCCAGGCATCCAGCGCCGGCCCTCGACTGCTTCGACTTCCCGCCACTCCCACGGAGGAAGGATACGGCCGACGAGTCACACAAAAGCAATCGATCACAGGTTCGAGCCGCTGGATGGGTATTTTTCCGCGAGGAAAGAATCTCCCCTGGCAACCCCCTTGCGACGCCCCCCAGCACCAGCTCCACGCCCTCGGGGCTTCTCTGCCGAAAATAAGTGGCTGCAGAGAGCTTCCGTCCGGCTGTGTGGCGCAGCTACGCTCCTGCCGCTGGGAGCGCTCCCGTCGCTGTCGAAACACCGTCATACGCGCAGTCGAGAGGGTCGTTCAGGACAACGTTGCCCGCTGTCGGAACAGGCCGTGGTAGCGGCCTCGGTGCGGCATCTGGTGAGTGTCATCCGACCCGGTTCGCCGGCGCGCGGACGTTGATTTGACCGTTTTTCAGGCCGGTCTCTCGCCGGCCGGCGTCCCCATGGGCGCGATCAGCCCTATACGTGCATCGAGGGAGATGCGATGAGCATGCGAAGAGCCCTTCGGGCCTTCGGCGTCGCCGGAGCGCTGGTGGCGGGTTCGGTGGCCGGACTCGGCCTCCCGGCCCCGGCGGTAGCCTCACCGGCGGCCGGTCAGATCGCCGCGGACGGCCAGGTATCGGCTGCCGCCGCGGCACCGGCACTGCAAGTGTCGGGCAACCGCCTGGTCACCGAGTCGGGTTCCACGTTCCGCCCACTGGGTGTCAACCGGTCCGGCGGGGAGTTCGGCTGTGTCCAGGACAAGGAGATATTCGACGGGCCGGTGGACCAGGCGGCCGTCGACGCGATGCTGGCCTGGAGGGTCAACACCGTCCGGATCCCGTTGAACGAGGAGTGCTGGCTGGGCACCGAGAACCTGCCCGCGACAGCACCCAGCGCGGCGGAGTACCAGCAGGCGGTCAAGGACTACGCGGACCTCCTGGTGGCCAGCGGCATCAACGTGATCCTCGACCTGCACTGGACCTGGGGCCAGTACTCGGGGCCCGGCGCGGGCTGTCCGGACATCGTGGCCACCTGTCAGAAGCCGATGCCCAACATGCGCTACACCCCGACGTTCTGGTCCGAGGTGGCCACGACGTTCAAGGGGAACGACGCGGTCATCTTCGACCTGTTCAACGAGCCGTATCCGGACGCGGCCAACAACTGGTCCGACATCACCGCCGCGTGGACCTGCCTGCGGGACGGCGGTACCTGCGCCGGAATCGACTACGAGGTCGCCGGCATGCAGGACCTCGTCGACGCGGTGCGCGACACCGGCGCCACCAACGTGATCATGGCGGGCGGCCTGGAGTGGACCAACAACCTGAGCCGCTGGCTGGAGTTCAAGCCGGCCGACCCCACCGGCAACCTGATGGCCTCCTGGCACTCGTACAACTTCAACGCCTGCGTGACCACTTCGTGCTGGGACAGCACCATCGGCACGGTCGCCGCCCAAGTGCCGGTCCACGCCGGTGAGATCGGCCAGAACACCTGCGCCCATGACTACATCGACCAGGTGATGGCCTGGGCGGACACCAACGGGGTCGGGTACACCGCCTGGACCTGGAACCCGTGGGGCTGTGGTTCGGGCAGTGTGCTGATCGACGACTGGAACGGCACACCGACCAGCACCTACGGCGAAGGGTTCAGGGAGCACCTGCTCAGCCAGAACCCGGGCGGCCCCGGCGACGACACGCAGGCGCCCACCGCTCCCGGCACCCCCACGGCTTCCGAGGTGACCGCCGGTTCCGTGACGCTGAGCTGGACGGCGTCCACCGACAACACGGGCGTCACCGGCTACGACATCGTCAGCGTCGACGGCGGTACCGAGACCCGCGTCGCCGGCTCGACGTCCAACCGGGTCACCATCACGGGCCTGTCCGCGGACACCGCCTACACCTTCGCCGTATACGCCAAGGACGCGGCCGGCAACCGCTCCGACCGCTCCGGCACCGTCGCCGTCACCACCGAGACCGGCAACACAACGGGCACCTGCTCCGTGGGCTACCGCTCGGTGGGGGACTGGGGCAGCGGGTTCCAGGGAGAGATCGTGATCCGCAACACCGGCACCACCGCCATCGACGGCTGGTCCCTCGCGTTCACCTTCACAGGCGGCCAGGTCATCAACAACATGTGGGGCGGCACCCCGACGCAGAACGGGGGCTCGGTGCGCGTGGCCCCCGTCCCCTACACGAACACGATCCCGGCCGGCGGCTCGGTCACCCTCGGGTTCATCGCCAGCAGGGGCGGCACGAACACCGCGCCGACCGACTTCACCCTCAACGACACCACCTGCACCACCGCCTGACCGAGCGCATCCCCAGGCGGGGCGTCGCATCCGCGCCCGCCCCGCCTGCGGATGGACTTCCCGGCTTCCCGGAAGGAGTCCGCACCACCATGACCAGGCGCCGTTTCGGCAGGGACTGTAAACGAGCGGTGTGTGCTCCTCCAGCAACTCACCAAGCGGCTGCTGAAGTCCGCGCTCGAGGGCGAGCGGCAGAAGCACCTGACCGGGGTGGAAGAGAGCGTCATCTCCCTGTCCGCCAGGGGCCTGACGACCGGGGAGGTCCAGGCCCACCTGGCCTGAGGTCTATGGCGCCGAGGTCTCCCGCCAGACGATCTCCACGATCACCGACAAGGTCGTGGACGGCATGACCGAGTGGCAGAACCGGCCCCTTGCCCCGTCTACTTCGTGATCCTCATCGACGCCGTCCACGTGAAGATCCGCGACGGCGCGGTCGCCAACCGCCCGGTCCACGTGATCCTGACCGTCACCACCGAGGGCACCCGCGACATCCTCGGTCTGTGGGCCGGCGACGGCGGCGAGGGCGCCAAGCACTGGCTGGCGATCCTCACCGGGATCAAGAACCGCGGCGTCCGGGACGTGCTCATGCTCGTCTGCGACGGGCTCAAGGGCCTGCCCGACGCGGTCGGCACGGCTTGGCCGGCTGCCTGTTCCGGGACCTCCCGCCCGAGGTTGCCGATCCCGGCGCCGCCGAACTGCCCCGGACCGCCCGGATGTGCGGTCCGGGGTGGTCACGCGAGGCTCCACACGAGCGGCAGGCCGTCGTCCTCGCCCGTGTAGTCGTCCTCGATCTCCAGAAGCTCCGCCATCCGCGCCTGCCAGGCCAGGTTCACCGGATCGTCGGCGAGCGCCCGGCGCATCGTCCGATAGTCCTCCACCTCGATCTCGTGGAAAAGGTCCCGGCCGCTGCGCCAGATCCGCCAGTTCACCACGCCCGCCGCGCGGAGACGTTCGGCCAGTTCGGGCGGGATGTCGGCGTGCACCCGGTCGTACTCCGCCTCCCGCCCCGCCTTCAGACGGGTGTGAACGGCGATGCGCTGCGTCACCGGGACGTCACCTCCGCCTCGTCCGTGAGGAAGAGCTCGACGACCGGGACGGCCACGTCGGCCCGGAGCACCGGCAGGGTGAGCGTCAGGGTCCCGGCCGGCTGTCCGCCCATGCTGGTCTGCTGCGCCTTCGCCGACGGGTCGATCTCTCGGAACGTGATCTCGGACGCGTCGTGCAGAAGTTGGGCGTACTCGGCCTTGCCGGCAAGGCCGGGCAGATGCACATGTTCGAAGGGCCGGGCGAACAGGTGAAGGTAGAGACGGTCGCCGCGCCGGGTGTAGCGGGCGTCGGCGGGCGGCCGCAGCGCGGCGGGGCCGGCCCCCGGATCGACCGCTCGTGCTGCCGCATCCATGCGCCGATCCCCTCCAGCGTGGCGACCGCGACCGGGTCGAACTCGCCCCGGCCGGTGGGCCCGGCGCACCCCCAGCAAACACTTCCCGCATCCGTCGAAAGACCGCTCCAGCATCTCCAGATCCGTACCGCGCACCGCATCTCCGTTCCGCCCGCAGGGTAAGGAGATTTGGCGGTCGCACCCAGAAGCGCCGGCTCAGCCCAGGAAGCTCAGCCGCACCTGACGCAACGCGTTGTCGACATTCGTGTCCACCAACCTCCTCAAAGGCAACCCGACACTACCCACGCCGACGACCCGCGTCACCCCCAGTGCTATCCGGAGCCGCGGCCGCCCCGTCTGATGCGTCGGCGGAGCGTGACTCAGATGTCCGAGCCCAGCCCCGACTCTTCTCCACCTCTGTTCCACCAGCAGCCGCTACCACCGCTGATCTCCCGCGTTCGTGGCACACAAGCCCCTGGTAGGACAGGTCTCACCACAAGATCATGTCCGCAACTGCCAGAGGCTTCACGTTGGTCACCTATGTTGCCACGCTCGATGTCCCTCGACACGTCGTGGAGTTCCTCGCCCGACTGCTGGCCGCTCACCGGCGCCGGATCGGTACCCCGAGGCGATCCCGGGCGCTGGGACCCTTCCGCCAGGCCGTGCTGGTGCTGCGCTGGTTCCGCGAGGCCGGCTGTGTGCACTGCCTGGCCCGTGACGCGGGCGTCTCCCAGGCCACCGGCTACCGCTATCTCCACGAAGGCATCGACGTCCTCGCCGACCGGGCCCCCGACCTGCACGAGGTCCTGACACGCTGTCGGGAAGAGGGGATGACGCATGTGGTCCTCGACGGGACGCTCATCACGTCAGACCGTCTGGCCGGGGTCCGCGAGAACGGTAACGACCTGTGGTTCAGCAAGAAACACAAGGCGTTCGGCGGCAACGTGCAGTTCCTTTCGGCCCCGGACGGTACCCCGCTGTGGGTCTCCGACGTCGAGCCCGGTTCCACCCCCGACATCACCGCGGCCCGCCTCCACGCGCTGCCCGCACTGTACAAAGCGGCGGCCGAGGGCCTGCCGACCCTGGCGGACAAGGGATACATCGGTGCCGGCGTCGGGATCCGTGTCCCGGTCCGCCGCCCCAAGGGGCAGTCCGAGCAAGCCCTACACGCCGACACCCGCATGACGAATGCCCTGATCAGACACCTCCGCGCGCTCGGCGAACGCACCGCCGCCGAACTCAAGCAACGCTGGCGTGCCCTGCAACGTGTCACCCTCAGCCCGAACCGAATCGGCGACATAGCCCGCGCCGCCCTCGTCCTCAACGAACACTGGAAATGATCTTCACTGAGAAAACCTCACTGAGACTACGTCCTGGCGATCTCTTGCCGGAGCTGATGGGTGAAGCGGCGAAGCAGATCCAACGTCTCCTTGTGCTCGGTCCTGCGGTCGTCTCTGCCCTCGCTGGGCCGGGAACTCCAAACCCGACGCGCGAGAGCATTGGCGAGATCGACGGTGTCGTCGGCGCACAGTAGGTAGAGGGCTGACCGGGCTTCCTGCATCCGGCCCGCCAGCTCGTTGCCGCCGACGCCGTCGTCACTCAGCCGTGTTTCGCGAAGGTAGTCGATGAGCTGAGTCACGGCCGTGTTGAAGGCGACCCCGGCTTTCAGCTTCTGTTCGCGCAGCCACATGCGGTCCTGCCGGCGCGCAGTGAACCAGGAGCCGAACAGGACCCCTATGAGGCCGATACCGGCACCGATGGCCACAGACAGGATGTTCTCCACGCTCAGCTCCCCCCGACACACAGCTGACAGCAGGCTACTGAAGCCACGGAGGGCGCCCAACTCGATGAGCGAGGGAGTGTCTAATCAACGGCGGATCTGCTGATCAAGGAGAGACGCCAAGTGAGCGAGACGAGGACCGGGCACGAGTCCGTGGAGGTTCCGGCCGGTGGTGCGATGCCGTCGGCCGCCTCGGACGAGCAGCTCGTCGCGATGCTGGTGGACCGCGCTCGGAGCGAGGGCCTGCGGCTGACCGGTGAGGGTGGGCTGTTGCAGATGCTGACCAAGCGGGTGCTGGAGTCCGCCCTGGAGGGCGAGATCACCGACCACGTCGGTTACGAGAAGCACGACGCGACGGGCCGGGGCAGCGGCAACAGCCGCAACGGCACGCGTGTGAAGACCGTGCTGACCGATGTCGGGCCGGTCGAGGTGAAGGTGCCCCGTGACACCGCCGGCAGCTTCGAGCCGCAGATCGTCAAGAAGCGGCAGCGCCGCCTGACGGGCGTGGATGAGATGGTGCTGTCGCTGTCCGCGAAAGGGCTCACGCACGGGGAGATCTCCGCGCACCTGGCCGAGGTGTACGGCGCGGAGGTGTCCAAGCAGACCATCACCACGATCACGGACAAAGTGATGGACGGCATGGCCGAATGGCAGAACCGGCCGCTGGACCGCGTCTATCCGGTCCTGTTCGTGGACGCCATCAACGTCAAGATCAGGGACGGGCAGGTCGCCAACCGGCCGCTCCACGTCGTCATGGCGGTGACCGTGGAGGGCCACCGCGACATCCTCGGCATCTGGGCCGGCGACGGCGGCGAAGGCGCGAAGTACTGGCTGCATGTGTTCACCGAGCTCAAGAACCGCGGCCTGGACGATGTGCTGATGCTGGTCTGCGACGGGCTGAAGGGCCTGCCCGAGGCGGTGGAGACCGTCTGGCCTCGCACAATTGTTCAGACGTGTGTGGTTCACCTCCTGCGCAACAGCTTCCGCTACGCGGCCCGCCAGGACTGGGACAAGGTCGCCAAGGCACTCAAGCCCGTCTGCACCGCACCCAGCGAGGACGCGGCCACCGAGCGCTTCCTGGAGTTCCAGGAGGCCTGGGGGAAGAAGTACCCCGCGATCGTGAAGCTGTGGTCCGACGCGTGGGCCGAGTTCGTGCCCTTTCTGGCCTTCGACGTGGAGATCCGCAAGGTCATCTGCTCCACGAACGCGATCGAGAGCGTCAACGCCCGCATACGCAAGGCCGTCCGGGCCCGCGGCCACTTCCCGAACGAGACGGCGGCTCTCAAGTGCGTCTACATGGCCGTCATGTCCCTGGACCCCACCGGCACCGGCCGCAAGCGGTGGACCATGCGCTGGTTGAGTCGGCCCGGAGCGCGGTGCCGGTGTTCCCACCGGTCCGTTTCTCCGGGCCGCTCGCCGAACCCGGCGTGCGCCTCTCGACGCACCGGGCTCTCCACGGACTCTGCCGTCAGACGTG
>NZ_JAVREL010000031.1:0-77239 GCF_031845365.1 Streptomyces litchfieldiae | reverse complement strand
TCAACTCCATCGCGGCCGAGTACGCCGCCGCCCCCCCCCCCCACCCCCCTGCGGCGCCATGGCGGACCGGAGGGGAGAATCCCGGAATGAAGATCGGCGCGCGCGCACTCAACCGGGCCACGCTCGGCAGGCAATTGCTCCTCGGGCGCGTACCGTTGGGCGCCGCCGACGCGGTGCGCCGGGTAGTCGCCCTCCAGGCCCAGCACCCCGCGTCTCCGTACCTCGCCTTGTGGAACCGGCTGGCCGACTTCGACCCGGCCCAGCTCGACGCCGCCTTCGCCGACCGCACCGTCGTCAAGTCCAACGCGGTGCGGATGACGCTGCACGCCGTCCACATCGACGACTACCGGGCGTTCCGGGAGGCGACCGAGCCCTCGCTGCGGGCCGCCAAGCTCGGCGGCCGGTTCGCCGCCGCCGGGCTGACCGTCCAGGACGCCCACGCGCTCGTTCCCGAGCTGCTGGACTTCACCCGCCGGCCCCGGACGGCCGCCGAGTGCGCGGCATGGCTCACCGAGCGACGCGGCTCCGACGAGCCGGGAGCGTGGTGGGGGCTGCGGCAGTACGCGCCGTTGTGGCGGGTACCCACCGGCGAGGCCTGGTCGTTCGGCACCCGGCCGTCCTATGTCACGCCGGCCTCCCGGCCGGTGCTCGCGGATCCGGACGTGTCCGCCGAGGCCCTGCAGGCGATGCTCCTGCGCTACCTGACGGGCTTCGGGCCGGCCTCGGTCGCGGACATGGCGCAGTTCGCGTTGGTCCAGCGAGGACGGGTCAGGTCGGCGGTGCGGGCGCTCGCCGACATCCTGGAGCAACTGGCCGGACCGGACGGCGAGACGCTGTACGACATCCCCGGCGCGCCCCGGCCGGACGAGGACACCCCCGCCCCGCCCAGACTCCTGGGGATGTGGGAGAGCATCCTGCTGGCCTACGCCGACCGCGGCCGGGTGATCCCACCCGAGTACCGCTCGCATGTGACCCGCGCCAACGGCGATGTGCTGCCGACCCTCCTCATCGATGGCTACGTTGCCGGCGTGTGGCGCCCGGTCGAGGGAGGAATCGAGGCGACGGCCTTTCACCCCCTGCCGGACGAGACCTGGGCCGGGCTGGCCACGGAGGCCCGGTCGCTGGCGGCCCTCCTGGCCGGGCGCGAACCGCAGGTCTACCGCCGCTACACGCACTGGTGGGCCAAACTACCCAGCGCCGAGGACCGCGTGCTGTCTGCCTGAGCCCGGGCCGCCCCGCGCCGGGTGCGGCCCGGGGCGGCTACCGTGGGTGAGCCTCAGCCGGGACCATGCAACTCTCCGGAGCCCCTCGGTGTTCTTCCCAGTGATGGACGAGATGGCCGAGCAGTTGACGGACCTCCTTGCCATGGATCTCGACGGCGGTTTCACCGAGCTGGTCAGGATCCACGGGACGGCGGTGCACGCGTTCCTGTTCCGGGTGTCCGGCTCGGCCGCCGACGCCGACGACCTGGGCCAGGACACATTCCTGCGCGCCTACACGGCGCTTCAGGGATACGACCCCGAGCGGCGCCGGGCGCTGCGCCCCCGGGCGTGGTTGATGACCATCGCCGCCAACGTCTGGCGCAACCACGTGCGGACCGCCATACGCCGCCCCGTCGCGGCGGTGTCCGTGGATGAGACAGAGGACGGCTGGCCGGACGCCCGGCCGGGCCCCGAGGAGAGCGCGGCGACGTCGGAGGACCGGGACCGCCTGGTCGCGGCCCTGTCGGAGCTCCCCGAGATCCACCGGGTGCCCGTCGTGCTCCGGCACGTGATCGGCATGAGCTACGCGGAGGTGGCCGAGGTGCAGGGATGCCCGGTGGGGACGGCCAAGGCACAAGTCTCCAGAGGGCTCGGCAGCCTCCGACGGCTGCTGGCCCAAGATCATCGGTATGGGAGGTGACGAGATGAACGATCCGGACGGCATGGAGGAGGCCGGCGGCCTGCCGGGCCTCGCGGCGGCCCCCGCCCCGGGGGACTTCGCCCTGCGCGTGCTGCGGCACGTGGGCATCCCGCCGGAGCGCTACGACACATACGTCCGGCTCGGGACGCCGGCCGGCGGCCTCTTTGTGGCCGCGAGCCCGCATGCCGTGACCGGCGCGGCCCTGGCGGCGCCGGACCTGACAGCGACCGCGTTCGAGGTGCGGCACCGCTCGCGCACCGGCCGCTCGGCGATAGGTGCCCCCCGGCCCTTCTCCGGCGTGGTCCCCGCGCTGCGCACCGGGCGTGCCGCGCGGCTGCCCATCGACCTGACCGGACTGACCGAGGCGGAGCGCCGGGTGCTCCAGGCCGTGCGGGCCATCCCCGCCGGGCAGTTGCGCCCGGTCTCGTGGATCGCACGGGAGGCCGACCGGCCCGCCGTGGACGTCGTGCCCGCCCTCACGCACAACCCGGTGGCCGTGCTGATCCCCTGCCACCGCGCGACACACGACAACGGGCGGCCATGCGACGCCGGTTACCCACCGGAGATCGGCGACGCCCTGCGCCGGTCGGAGGGCATCGACACACGGCGCATGGCCGAACTGTCCGCGGCCGGCGCGGCGTTCCTGGGCAGCGACACCACACACATCTACTGCCACCCCACATGCGCCCATGCACGCCGCATCACCCCGGCGCACCGGGTGCCGTTCCGGACGGCGCGGGACGCCCGCCAGGCGGGCTTCCGCGCCTGCAAGAGCTGCCGGCCGCTCACCAGTTGACTCGGCCGGCCGACCAAGGAGGCAGATCTCATGCGGACACAGCGGGCGGTCCTGACCGCCCACCGGACGGCGGTCGGACCGATGGTCCTCGCCGTCACCGACGAGGCCCTCGTGTACTGCGGCTTCGACACGATCGAGAGCGCCGGGCAGCGCGTCGCCCGTGCCGGGCTCCGGAGCGCCGGGACCGCTGACGCCACACCCCCGGAGACGAAGATCCTCGACGAGACCCGCGCGCAGCTCGACGGCTATCTCGCCGGCCGGACGCGAGACTTCTCGCTCCCGCTGGATCTCCGGCTCGCCACGGCCCTCAGCCGCACCACGGTGTCGGCCCTCGGCCGGTTCGTCCCCTACGGCCGGACCGCCACCTATGGGGAGCTCGCCAGGGCCCTGGGCCGGCCCGGCGCCGCCCGGGCAGTCGGCACCGCCCTCGGCGCCAATCCGCTGTGCGTCGTGCTGCCCTGCCACCGCGTTCTCGCCTCCGGCGGACGGATCTCCGGCTACGCGGGCGGCGTCGAGGCCAAGCGGTTCCTGCTGGAGCTCGAAGGGCGTGCCTCGTGATCGACTGGCCCGCCGTCACCGAGGAGCTGGACGCCGAGGGCGTGGCGCTCACCGGCCCGCTGCTGACGCCGGACGGCTGCGCGGAGATCCGGGAGCTGTTCGACCGCCGGGAGCACTTCCGCAGCACGGTTCACATGGCCGCCCACCGCTTCGGCGAGGGCGTCTACCGCTACTTCCGCGCCCCTCTCCACCCCGTCGTCGCCGACCTGCGCGAACGGCTCTACCCGCCGCTGGCCGGCATAGCCAACGCGTGGGCGGCCCGGCTGGGGGAGGAGGGCTTTCCGGAGCGGCACGCCGAACTGCTGGACCGGTGTGCCGCCGCCGGCCAGCACCGGCCGACCCCGCTGCTGCTGCGCTACGGGCGCGGCGGATACAACTGCCTGCACCAGGACGTCTACGGCGAGCTGACGTTTCCGCTCCAGGTGGCCATCATGCTGGACCGGCCGGACCAGGACTTCACCGGCGGCGAGAGCGTCTTCGTGGAGCAGCGCCCCCGGGCGCAGTCCCGGCCCATCGTGCGGCGCCCGGGGCAGGGCCAGGGAATGATCTTCACGGTGCGGCACCGGCCCGTGCGGTCCGCGCGGGGCTGGAGCCGGGTGGCGCTGCGGCACGGCGTCTCCGCGGTGCACGGCGGAGCGCGGCACGTGCTCGGGATCATCTTTCACGACGCGCGCTGAAACGACGAGCCGGCCGCCCGACGTGCACCGGGTGCCGCCGTCCACCGGCGGCAATTGGACACCGAGGCCGGACGCCAGCCGGGCCGCGCCGGGAGCCGCCCGGTGGCGACCTCCTAGGCTGGCCGGATGCGGGATCACTATGTGACGGTGGCCGGCGAGGGTGTGCACGAGACCGAGGTCAGCCGGTCGCGTTTCCTGTGCGCCCTCGCCCCGGCGGCCACCGAGGAGGAGGCGCAGGCGTTCATCGCCGGTGTCCGGGCCCTGCACCCCACGGCCAGCCACCACTGCTACGCCTATGTCATCAATGCCGACGCCGGTGTGCAGAAGAGCAGCGACGACGGCGAGCCGGGCGGCACGGCCGGGGTGCCGATGCTCCAGATGCTGCTGCGGCGCGAGATTCGGTACGCCGTGGCCGTGGTCACGCGGTACTTCGGCGGCACCAAGCTCGGGGCCGGCGGGCTGATCCGGGCGTACGGCGGCGCGGTCGGGGAGGCGCTGGACGCGCTGGGCACCGTCACCCGGCGCCGGCTGCGGCTCGCCGTGATCACCACCGACCACCAGCGGGCGGGGCGGCTGGAGAATGATCTCCGGGCCACCGGGCGGTCGGTTCGCGAGGTGACCTACGGTACGGACGTCACCATCGAGATCGGGCTGCCGGAGGCCGACGTCGAGGGCTTCGCCGCGTGGCTGGCCGGCGCCACCGCGGGCGCCGCCCGGCTGGAGCTCGGCGGCGAGACATACGGGCCGACTTGAGGCCCAGGACGGTCCGGGACGGTCCGGCGGCCGGTGGAATAGCGGCGCCGGGGGCCGCGTTGCAGAGCAGTAGTTGAACAATCAACTAGCGAGGTGGGTATCATGCAGTTCGGGATCTTCACCGTCGGTGACGTCACCACCGACCCGACCACCGGCCGGACGCCGAGCGAGCACGAGCGGATCAAGGCCATGGTGGCGATCGCGCTGAAGGCCGAGGAGGTCGGCCTCGACGTCTTCGCCACCGGCGAGCACCACAACCCGCCCTTCGTGCCCTCCTCGCCGACGACCATGCTGGGCTGGATCGCCGCCCGCACCGAGCGGCTGCTGCTGTCCACCGCGACGACGCTGATCACCACCAACGACCCGGTGAAGATCGCCGAGGACTACGCGATGCTCCAGCACCTGGCCGACGGCCGCGTCGACCTCATGATGGGCCGCGGGAACACGGGCCCGGTCTATCCGTGGTTCGGCCAGGACATCCGCCAGGGCATCCCGCTGGCCATCGAGAACTACGCGCTGCTGCACAAGCTGTGGCGCGAGGACGTCGTCGACTGGGAGGGCCGTTTCCGCACCGCGCTCCAGGGCTTCACCTCCACCCCGCGCCCGCTGGACGGCGTGCCGCCGTTCGTCTGGCACGGCTCCATCCGCAGCCCCGAGATCGCCGAGCAGGCCGCGTACTACGGCGACGGCTTCTTCGCCAACCACATCTTCTGGCCCACCGATCACTTCCAGCGCCTGATCGGTCTCTACCGCGAGCGGTACGCGCACTACGGCCACGGCACCCCCGAGCAGGCCATCGTCGGGCTGGGCGGCCAGGTGTTCATGCGGAAGAACTCCCAGGACGCGGTCCACGAGTTCCGCCCGTACTTCGACAACGCCCCGGTCTACGGCCACGGCCCGTCGCTGGAGGAGTTCACCGCGCAGACCCCGCTGACGGTGGGCAGCCCCCAGGAGGTCATCGAGAAGACCCTCACCTTCCGCGAGCACTTCGGCGACTACCAGCGCCAGTTGTTCCTCATGGACCATGCGGGACTGCCGCTGAAGACCGTGCTGGAGCAGCTCGACATCCTCGGCGAGGAGGTCGTCCCCGTGCTGCGCGAGGAGTTCGCCAAGAACCGCCCCGCCGGGGTCCCCGACGCGCCGACCCACGCCGCCCGCGTGGCCGCCGCCCGGCAGGATCCCGCCGCCGCCGGATCGCCCACCGCCTGACCCGCCGAACAGCGGCGCCCCGCAACACCGAGAACGGAGAGCACGATGACGACACACAGGCTCGCGGTGGTCACGGCCGGCCTCGGCCGGCCCTCCGCCACCCGGCTGCTGGCCGACCGGCTGACCGAGGCGACCGGCCGTCAGTTGGCCGACGGAGGCCGGGAGTCCGCGCCGATGGTGATAGAGCTGCGCGAGCTGGCCACCGACATAGCGGCCCACCTCGTCACCGGTTTCCCGGCCCCCGCGCTGCGCGACGCCATCGAGGCGGTCGGCGACGCGGACGGCGTCATCGCCGTCACCCCCGTCTTCGCCGCCTCCTACAGCGGGCTGTTCAAGTCGTTCTTCGATCTGCTCGACCCCGACGCGCTCACCGGAACGCCCGTCCTCATCGCCGCCACCGGCGGCACCGCTCGGCACTCCCTCGCCCTGGAGCACGCGATGCGCCCCCTGTTCGCCTACCTGCACGCCACCGTCGTGCCCACGGCGGTGTTCGCCGCGGCCGAGGACTGGGGCACCGGCGCCGACGCCCGCACCGCCACTCTGCCCGCCCGGATCGACCGCGCCGCGGCCGAGTTCGCCGCCCTGCTCCCGGCGGGTCGGCCGGGCAGGCCCACGCGGCAGGCGGAGACGGTCGTCCCCTTCGCCGAGCAACTGGCCGCCCTGCGGCCGGACTGAGGCCACCGCCCCACGCCCGGTCGGCAACCTTCCGCCCGGCGGCGGCGACTTCCCAGGGGCCAGCCCACGTTACGAGAACGGAGCCCCCACATGCGCCGTGTGCCGCCCCCCGAGCCCCGACGCCGCCGCCGACACCGAGTCCTCGTCGCCGTACCCCTGGCCCTGACCGCCCCCCTGCTGGCGGCCGGGCCATCCGGCTGGCCCGGCGGCGAGCCCGCCCACGCCGCGCCGCTCCCCGCCGCCCGGCCCGCCGCGGCCGACATCACCGTCGCCCAGGACGGCAGCGGCGACCACACCACCGTGCAGGCCGCCATCGACGCCGTCCCCGCCGGCAACGACGCCCCCGTCACCATCGACGTCGCCCCCGGCACCTACCGCGAGCTGGTGCACATCCCCGCCGACAAGCCGCACATCCGCCTCACCGGCACCGGCGACGGGCCCGAGGACGTGACGATCGTCTACGACAACTCGGCGGGCACCGCCAAGCCCGGCGGCGGCACCTACGGCACCAGCGGCAGCGCCACGTTCATGGCCGACGCCGACGACTTCCAGGCCCGCAACCTCACGTTCGCCAACGACTTCGACGAGATCGCCCACGCCGACCAGTCCGGCCACCAGGCCGTGGCCCTGCGCACCCGCGGCGACCGGATCCTGCTGGAGAACGTCGTGGCCGAGGGCGACCAGGACACGCTGCTGCTCGACTCCGCAGCCAAGGGCGTGGTGGGCCGGATCCTGGTCACCGACTCCACCATCCGCGGCAACGTCGACTTCATCTTCGGCCGGGCCTCCGCCGTCATCACCGACTCCGTCATCGAGGTCACCCGCCGCCCCGACGGCTCCTCGTCCGGATACGTCACCGCGCCCTCGACCGCGGCCGGCACCCCCGGCTTCCTCATCACCGACAGCGTCATCACCGGCGACGTCAGCGACCGCACCTACTACCTCGGCCGCCCCTGGCACGCGGGCGGCGACGCCGCCCTCGACCCGCAGACCGTCGTCCGCGACACCGAACTCAGCGCCGCCGTGCGGCAGACGCCCTGGACCGACATGAGCGGCTTCCCCTGGGAGGAGGACCGGTTCGCCGAGTACCACAACACCGGCCCCGGCGCCGGCCCGGAGAGCGCGGACCGGCCGCACCTCACCGACGCCGAGGCCGCCGCGTACGAACGAGCCGACTGGTTCGGCGACTGGACCCCGTAGCCACCGGGCACCGCACTCCCGCCCCGCCCGCTGTCCGACCCCGGTGGCACACTGAGCACCGTGATCGCCGGGGGAGACCCCGGCCGGGAGTCGAAGTACGGCGGAAGGGGCGGGAGTGCGGTGAGGTTCCTGCACACCTCCGACTGGCACCTGGGCCGCGGCCTCCACCGCGTCAGCCTGCTGGACGCCCAGGCCGCGTTCCTCGACCACCTCGTCACCACCGCGCGCGAGGAGCGGGCCGAGGCCGTCCTCGTGGCCGGCGACATCTACGACCGGGCCGTTCCGCCGCTGTCCGCCGTCGAGTTGTTCGACGACGCCCTGCACCGGCTCGCCGCCCTGGGCGTCCCCACCGTCATGATCTCCGGCAACCACGACTCCCCGCGCCGCCTGGGCGTCGGCGCCGGGCTCATCGGCCGCGCCGGCATCCACCTGCGCACCGACCCGGCCGGCTGCGCCACGCCCGTCGTCCTCGCCGACCGCCACGGCGACGTCGCCGTCTACGGCCTGCCCTACCTCGAACCGGCCCTGGTCCGCGACGAGTTCGCCGTGCCGACCGCCGGGCACGCCGCCGTCCTGGGCGCCGCCATGGACCGCGTCCGCGCCGACCTCGCGACCCGGCCCGCCGGCACCCGCTCGGTCGTCCTCGCGCACGCCTTCGTCACCGGCGGCACGCCCTCCGACAGCGAGCGGGACATCACCGTCGGCGGCGCCGCGGCCGTGCCCGCCGCCGTCTTCGCCGGCGTCGACTACGCCGCCCTCGGCCACCTGCACGGCTGCCAGAGCATCAACGACCGCGTGCGGTACTCCGGTTCACCGCTGGCCTACTCCTTCTCCGAGGCCGCGCACCGCAAGACGATGTGGCTGGTCGACCTCGGCGCCGACGGCGGCGTCACCGCGGAACGGATCGACTGCCCGGTGCCCCGCCCGCTCGCCCGCGTCCGGGGCCACCTGGAGACGCTGCTCAGCGATCCCGCGCTCGCCGCGCACGAGACCGCCTGGGTCGAGGCGACCCTCACCGACCCCACCCGCCCCGAGGACCCCATGGCCCGCCTCGCCGCCCGTTTCCCCCACATCCTCAGCCTCGCCTTCGAGCCCGACCGGCCGCCCACCGCGCCCGCCACCTACGCCCAGCGGCTGCGCGGCCGCGCCGACCAGGAGATCGCCGAGGACTTCGTCACCCACGTCCGCGGCGGCCGGACGCCGGACGAGCGGGAACGGGCCGCCCTGCGCGCCGCGCTGGACGCCGCCCGCGGCCAGGGGGCGTGACCGTTGCGGCTCCACCGGCTCACCCTCACCGCCTTCGGACCCTTCGGCGGCTCCCAGCGGATCGACTTCGACCGGCTCTCCGCCGCCGGCCTGTTCCTTCTCCACGGCCCCACCGGCGCCGGCAAGACCTCCATCCTGGACGCCGTCTGCTACGCCCTCTACGCCTCGGTCCCCGGCGCCCGGCAGGGCAGCGCCATCGCGCTGCGCAGCGACCACGCCGACCCCGGCACCCCCACCGAGGTCGTGCTCGAACTGACCCTGGGCGAGCGGCGCCTGGAGATCACCCGCCGCCCCGAGCAGGAGCGCCGCAAACGGCGCGGCACCGGCACCACCCGCGACCGGGCCCGCAGCCTGCTGCGCGAGCACGACGCGGCCACCGGCACCTGGCGCGCCCTCAGCCACTCCCACCAGGAGATCGGCGAGGAGCTCGGCCGGCTGCTCGGCATGAGCCGGGACCAGTTCTGCCAGGTCGTCCTGCTGCCCCAGGGCGACTTCGCCCGCTTCCTGCGGGCCGGCGCCGAGGACCGCGCCAAGCTGCTCGGGCGGCTGTTCGACACCCGGCGGTTCGCCGCCGCCGAGACCCACCTCGCCGAGCTGCGCGCCGCCGCCGTTCAGCGCGTCCGGGCCGGCGACGAGCGGCTGCTTGCCACCGCCCACCGCATCCAGCAGGCCGCCGCCCCACTGCCGGGCGAGCCCGCCGGCCCCGGGGACGCCGCCCCCGGCGACCCCGACCTCGCCGACCTCGTTCTCGAAAGGGCGGCGCAGGCGCGGTGCACCGCGCGGGAGCGCCACGCCATCGCGGCCGGTGCCCTCGCCGCCGCGGAGGCCGCGCACGCTCGCGCCCGGCGCCACCACGAGGACACCGCTGAATGGGCCCGCCTCCAGGACGACGAGCGGGACGCCCACCGCCGCGCCGAGGCCCTGGCCGCCGAGCGGCCCGAGCGCGAGTCCGCCCGCGCCCGGCTGGCCCGAGCCCGCGCCGCCGACACCGTCGCCCCGACCCTGGGCCTGCGCGACGCGGCCGAGGCCGAGCACCGCGCCGCCGCCGAGGCCGAACGGGAAGCCCGCGCCGGCCTCACCGACGAGCCGGCCGACGCCCCGGCCGCCGCGCTCGCCGAGCGGGAACGCGCCACCCGGGAGCGGCTCGGCGCCCTCACCGCGGCCCGCGCCGCCGGAGACCGCGCCCGCGCGATCGCCGCCGAGCTCACCCGGCTCACCGCCGAGGCCGCCGCCGACGAGACCCGGCTCGCCGACGCCGAACGGCGCCTGGCGCCCTGGCCCGAGGAGCAGGAGCGGCTGCGGGAGCGCGTTGAGCACGCCACTGGCGCAGCCGCGCGCGCCGCGCACACCGCCGCCCTGCTCGAACCGGCCGAGCACCGCCTCGCCGCTGCCCGGCGCCGCGACGAGCTGGCCGGCGACCTGAGCGCCGCCGAGGAGGACCTGCTCGTCGCCCGCGAGCGCGCGGCCGACGCGTACGCGCACTGGCTCGACCTCAAGGAGCGCCGGCTGCACGGCATCGCCGCCGAACTCGCCGCCGGCCTGCGCGCCGGCGAGCCCTGCGCCGTCTGCGGCTCGCCCGACCACCCCCGGCCGGCCCGCGCCGCCACCGGCCATGTCGACCGCGCCGCCGAGGAGGCCGCCCTCGCCGCCCACCGGGCCGCCGAGGACCGCCGCGCCGCCGCCGACCAGCGGCTCGCCGCCGTCCGCGCCGACCACGCCGTCGCGGCGGCGACGGCCGGCGACGCCCGCACCGCCGACCTCGCCGAGGCGGCCGGGGCGCTGCGCGAGGAGCTGGCCGGCGCCCGCGGGGCCGCCGCCGACGAGCCCGCCGCCCGCGCCGCCCTGGCCGCCGCCGAGCGGGACCACGAGGCGCTGCTCGCCCTCCGCCAGGACCTCCAGCGCCGCGCCGCCGCCCGCACCTCCCGGCGCGAGGTGCTGCACGCCGAACACGCCGCCCTGCAAGGGGAGATCGACCGCGCCCGGGCCGGCGCCGCCGATGTCGCCGAGCGCGCCGCCGGCCTCGCCCGCCGCGCCGACGCCCTGGCCGCCGCCACCGCCGCGGCCCGCGCCGCCGAGGAGACCGCCGACCGGCTCAAACAGGCCGACGCCCGCGCCGCCGACGCCGCCTACCGCGCCGGGTTCGACACCCCGCGCGCCGCCGCCGAGGCCCTGCTCGACCCGGCGCGGCAGCGCGCCCTCCAGGACCGGCTCGACGCCTGGGCGGCCGAGGAGACGGCCATCGCCGCCGTCCTGGCCGACCCCCGCGTCACGGCCGCCGCCGCCCTGCCCGCCGCCGACCCCGGCGCCGCCGAGGCCGATCTGGCCGCCGCCACCCGGCGGTTGCGCGCCGCCTCCGCCGCCGAGGCCGCCGCCGGGACCCGCGTCGCCGAGCTCGACCACCTGTCCGCCCGCGCCGCCGCCGAGGCCGCCGCGCTCGCCCCGCTGCGCGCCGAGAGCCGGCACATCACCCGCCTCGCCGGCCTGACCGCCGGCACCTCGCCGGAGAACGAGTACCGCATGCGGCTGGAGACCTATGTGCTCGCCGCCCGGCTCGAACAGGTCGCCGCCGTCGCCAGCGTCCGCCTGCACCGCATGTCCGCCGGCCGCTACGCCCTGATCCACTCCGACGCCCGGACCGGCCGGGCCCGTTCGGGCCTGGGCCTGCACGTGATGGACGCCTGGACCGGCCGCGCCCGGGACACCGCGACGCTCTCCGGCGGCGAGTCGTTCTTCGTCTCCCTCGCGCTGGCCCTCGGCCTGGCCGACGTGGTCGCGGAGGAGGCGGGCGGTCAGCGGCTGGACACCCTCTTCATCGACGAGGGCTTCGGCAGCCTGGACGAGCAGTCCCTCGACGAGGTGCTGGACGTGCTCGACGCGCTGCGCGAGCGGAGCCGCAGCGTCGCCATCGTCAGCCACGTCCCCGACCTGCGCGGCCGCATCCCCGCCCAGTTGGATGTGATCAAGACCCGGCGCGGCTCGACGGTCCGCCACCGGACCGCTCAGCCGGGCCCGTGAGCGGGCGCCCCGTCAGTGGCGAGGAGTACACCACGCTCGTCGTCACCGAGCCCAGCCCGGCGATCCGCCCGGTGACCTCCTCCAGGTGCCGCATGGAACGGGCCGCCACCTTCAGCACGAAGCAGTCGTCGCCCGTCACGTGGTGCGCCTCCAGGATCTCCGGGGTGGAATCCAGCAGGTCGTGGAACGGCCGGTAGTTGCCGTGCGGATAGCGCAGCCGCACGAACGCGAGCACCGGCAGCCCGACCCGTTCCGGATCCACGACCGCGGTGTACTGGGAGATCACCCGGGCCTCTTCCAGCCGCCGCACGCGCTCGGTCACGGCGCTGGCCGACATGTTCACGGTGCGGGCCAGTTCGGCGTAGCCGACCCGGCCGTTCGCCTGCAACGCCGCGAGCAGCCGCCAGTCGGTGGCGTCCGGGGAATACTCGGTCATGGCCACTGTCTAACAGGTGATTCCACGGCGGATCAAGCCGGACGCCGGGGAAGACGCCTTCTGCGGGTGCGGCGCGGCCCATAGATTTTCAGCCATGACAGCCATGACAGCGATGACAGCCATGACGGCGACGACGGAGACAACAGCGACGACCACCCCGGCCGCGGTGCGGCACATCGCCGAACCGGCCGCCGCAGCCGAGTACTTCGCGGCACGCCTGGCGTTCCACACGGACGTGACCGACGTCCACGCCGCCCTGCACGGCGGGAACCCCGGGTTCGTCCTGGTCGACTCCCGCTCCACCGAGGCCTGGGATCAGGGGCACATCCCCGGCGCCGTCCACCTGCCCACCGCCCGGATCCCCGAGCTGGCGCCGCGCCTGCTGGACCCCGAAGTGCCGGTCGTCACCTACTGCTGGGGCCCCGGCTGCGACGGCGCGACCCGCTCCGCGCTCGCCCTGGCCCGGCACGGCTACCGGGTCAAGGAGATGCTGGGCGGCATCGAGTACTGGATCCGCGAGGGCTTCACCGTGGAAACGGCGGACGGCCCCCGCCGCACCGACGCCGACCCGCTGGTCGCCCCCGTCGCGGCGGCCTCCTGCGGTTGCTGAACACCGCGGCTGCCGAACACCACGGACCGGGGCGGCGGGCGTACGAACGGGCCCGCCGCCCGCGCGTCACAGGACCGACAGTTCCGCCACCAGGTCGTCGAGCCCCAGCGACCCCTGGGAGAGCGCCGCCATGTGCCACTTCTTGGCGTCGAACGCGGCGCCGTGCGCCTGCCGGGCCGCCTCCCGGCCGCGCAGCCAGGCCCGTTCGCCCAGCTTGTAGCCGATGGCCTGGCCCGGCATCCCCAGGTAGCGCACCAGCTCGCTCTCCACGACGTCCGCCGGGCGCCCGTTGTGCCGCCCGAAGAACTCCTGCGCCAGCGCCGGCGTCCAGCGCTCGCCCGGGTGGAAGGGGGAGTCCCCGGGTATCTCCAGCTCCAGGTGCATCCCGATGTCGATGATGACCCGCACCGCGCGCATCATCTGGCAGTCCAGATAGCCCAGCCGCCGCTCGGCGTTGTAGAGGAAGCCCAGCTCGTCCATGAGCCGCTCCGCGTAGAGCGCCCAGCCCTCGGCGTTGGCGCTGACCATGCCCACGGTCGTCTGGTAACGGGACAGGTCGTCGGCAACATGCGCCCACTGCGCCAGTTGCAGATGGTGGCCCGGCACCCCCTCGTGGTACCAGGTGGAGACCAGGTCGTACACGGGGAAACGGGTCTGGCCCAGCGTCGGCAGCCAGGTGCGGCCCGGCCGGGAGAAGTCCAGCGAGGGGCCCGTGTAGTAGGGCGCCGCCGCGCTGCCGGCCGGCGCGATCATCGACTCCACGCGCTTGACGCGGTCGGCCAGTTCGAAGTGGGTGCCGTCCAGCGCCTCGATCGCGTCGTCCATCAGCCGCTGGAGCCAGGCCCGGACCTCCTCGACGCCCTCGACGGCCTCGCCCTCGGTGTCCAGATGCCGCAGCGCCTCCCACGGCGTGGCGCCCGGCAGGATCTTCTCGGCCTCCGCCTGCATCTCGGCGTACAGTCGGTGGAACTCCGCCCAGCCGTAGGCGTAGGCGTCGTCCAGATCCAGGTCCGTGCCGTTCCAGTACCGCACCCAGCGGGCGTACCGCTCCCGGCCCACGATCTCCGGGGCGCCCTCGACGGTCGGCGCGTACGTGTCGCGCAGCCAGTCCCGCAGCAGCGCGACGCTTTCCGTCGCCTGCCCGGCTGCCGCGTCCAGCTCGGCCCGCTGCGCCGCCGGCCCGCCTGCCACGAAGCCACCGAACCAGCCGCCGTCCCCGGAGCCCACCCACTCGCCCAACTGCCCGATGACCGTGGCCACCTGACGCGGCCCGGCGGGCAGCGAACGGCCGATCCCCTCGGCCAGCGACGCCCGGTACCCGGCCAGCGCGTCCGGCACCGCGCGCAACCGCCGGCCCAGCGCCGCCCAGTCCTCGTCCGTGCCGGTCGGACTGATGGTGAACGCCTCCCGGACCGCGTGCACGGGGGAGTGCAGGTTGCTCACGGCACGCAGTGGTTCGCCCGCCTCGTGCACCGCGAGTTCGGCGGTCAGCCGCTCGCGGAGCAGCCGGGCGCAGCGCCGCTCGGCGTCGCTGTCGGCGCCGGGCAGCGCCTCACCCGCGGGCAGGGCCCGGAGAGTTCGGCGCGCCAGGTCGGCCACGGCCTCCTGGCCGTCGGGGGAGAAGTCGGGCAGGCGGTCGGCGCTGCCGGGAACACCCAGGAACGTACCGGTGATCGGGTCGAGCTCGACCAGCGCGTCGACATGTGAGTCGGCGAGCCGGCGGGGGAGCTGGGCATGTGGGTCATCTGACATGGACCCATCCTGATACGCGGGACGGGATTCGTCACCACCGGGCCGGGCCGTGCAGGGCCGCCGACGGCTGGGCGCCGCGCCCGCCCGCCGGGCTCAGCCGCGCGGTGAGCACCAACGCCCCTTCCTCCGCCCGGTGTTCGACCGGCAGCCCGGTCGCGCGCAGCACCGCGGCCATGCCCGCGTTCGAGGTCCGGGTGACCGCGTACACCGTTTCGCGGCCGTCCCGTTCGGCGAGGCCGATCAGTTCGCGCAGCACGGCGGAGCCCACGCCGCGCCGCTGCCAGGCGTCCTCCACCAGCAGCGCCACCTCCGACTCCTCGCCGTCCCACAGCAGATGGCCGAGCGCCACGAGTTGACCGGCGCCCGTCTCGGCCACCACGCTGCGCCCGTGCCGGGGGCTCAGCAGATGCCGCAGATAGCTGTCGGCCTCCGCCACCGGGCCGTGGTAGCGGCCGGCCAGGGTGCCCGGCGAGCACCGCCCGTGCAGCGCCAGCGCCGCCTCCAGGTCGGCGGGCCCGGCCGCCCGCAGCACCAGCCCATCGCACCCCGCGACCCGCACTGTCACCCGCGGCGGCGCGAGCTCGTTCCGCGGTGCCGCCGGCGGGCAGGGGCGGCCCGCGTGGTAGCCGCCCTCGCCTTTCCGGAACTGGAGGCGGGGGAATCGAGTCGAACCGTGCGATGAGTCGGAGTCAGCCATGGGAGCACTCTCGCCCCCCGTTATTGCGTGATCACGAACGCTCTGTGACCGAACGGTAAAGGGGGCTACGCGGGAAATGCGCCCTTCGTGACGCGTGGGGCGCCGGACGACTCACCAGCCGCCCGCGACAGCAGCCGCATCGCCCGCCGGATCGCTCCCGGGCCCAGGTGCGCGTACCCGAGCACGAGCCGCACCCGGCCGTCGGCCGGGGCCGTGCCGCCGAAGTCCGTCAACGGCCGCAGCGCCACCCCGGCCGCGGCAGCCCGGGCGAGGAACCGCTCCTGCGGCCCGAAGCGTTCGGGCAGCGTCACGATCGCGTGCAGCCCGGCCGCGATCCCCGTCACCGCCGCGCCCGGACACCACTCGGCCAGCGCGGCCACCAGCGCGTCCCGCCGCTCCCGGTAGGCGCGCTGGCAGCGCCGCAACTGCCGGTCGTACTCCCCGCTCGCCACGAAATCCGCGAACAGCGCCTGATCCAGCACCGGATGCCCCAGATCCATCAGCCGCTTGCGCTCCACCACCTCGCCGAGCAGCCGTTCCGGCACGACCAGCCAGCCCAGCCGCAGCCCCGGCGCCAGCGACTTGCTCACCGAGCCGGTGTACGCGACCCGTTCCGGATCCAGCCCCTGAAGCGCTCCCACCGGCGCCCGGTCGAAGCGGAACTCCCCGTCGTAGTCGTCCTCCACCAGCAGCCCGTCCAGCTCCCGCGCCCAGGCCAGCAACTCCCGCCGCCGGGCAGGCGGATACACGATGCCCGTCGGGAACTGGTGCGCCGGGGTCACCACCGCCGCCCGCGCCCCGGAGGCGGCCAGCTCCCGGAGCACCAGCCCCGACCCGTCCACCGGCACCCGCACCGTGCCCGTCCCCGCCGCCGTGAACAGCTCCTCGTGCGGCGGGCTGCCCGGCGCCTCCACCGCCACCGGCCCCCGGCCGCGCAGCACCACGCCCAGCAGCGTCAGCGCCTGCGCCACCCCCGAGCACACCAGCAGCCGGTCCGCGTCCACCACCACCCCGCGCCGCCGCGCCAGCAGCGCGGCCAGCGCCCGGCGCAGCTCCGGCAGCCCGCGCGGATCCGGGTAGCCGAGGCCCCGGTGCGGCAGCGCGGCCAGCGCTCGGCGGTGCGCCGCGGCCCACGCCGCGCGCGGGAACAGCGCCAGGTCCGGCGTCCCCGGCCGGAAGTCCGCCACCGGCTCGCCCCCGCGGCCGTCGCCGTCCCCGGCCGGCGCGCCCGCCGGCCGCGCGATCTCGCACACCCAGGTGCCCGCGCCCCGGCCGCTGCGCAGATACCCCTCGGCCGTCAGTTGCTCGTACGCCCGGGTCACCAGGCCGCGCGACACCCCGAGATCCGCGGCCAGTTCACGGCTGGCGGGCAGCCGGGTGCCGCCGGCCAGCCGCCCGGACCGCACCGCGTCCCGCAGCCCCGCCTGCAACTCCCGCCCCCGCCGCCGGGGCGCCGCCGTGGCCACCCCCGCCAGCAACTCCCAGGCCGGCGTGCCGCGCCCACCGGGATTGGTCCCCGTATTCGCCATGGGATTGGACCTTAACGGGCGCCAACCGTCTTTCTAGCCTCGCCCCATGACTTTCCCGCACCACCGTGGTGCCCTGCTCGCCGCCGTCGCCTGCGTCCTGGTCGGCGCCTCGTTCACCGCGAACGGCGTCCTGGTGGACTACCCGCACGCCGGCGGCCAGGCGGTGCGCTACGGCCTGGCCTGTCTGCTCCTGCTGCCCGCGGTGGCCCGCGGCGCCGCCGCGCCGCTGCGCGCCCTCGCCCCCCGGCAGTGGCTGCGGCTCGCGCTGCTCGCCGCCGTCGGCATGGTCGGCTTCAACCTCGCCGTCCTCGCCGCCGAGCGCACCGCCGAACCGGCCGTGCCCGGCGTCCTCGTCGGCTGCGCCCCCGTCGTCGTCGCCGTGCTCGTCCCCGCCCTCGACGGGCGCCGCCCCCGCCGGGCGGTGCTCGCCGGCGCCCTGGCCGTCGCCGCCGGCGCGTTCGTCATCCAGGGCTGGGGTGCCACCGACGCCACCGGGCTCGCCTGGTCGGTGGCCGCGCTCGGTGGCGAGGTGGGGTTCGCCGTGCTCGCCGTTCCCCTGGTGCGGCCGCTGGGGCCGCTGCTGCTGACCGCCGTCGTCTGCGGCGTCGCCGCCGCCGAGGCCGCGCTGCTCGGCCTCGCCCTGGACGGCGCCGGCTGGCTGCGCGCCCCGGCGCCCGACGAGGCCGCCGCACTGGCGTGGCAGGCGGTCGTCGTGACCGTGGTCGGCTTCCTGTGCTGGTACGCCGGCATCCAGCGCATCGGGACCGAACGGGCCACGCTCTTCTCGGGGTTGATCCCCGTCTCCGCCGCGCTCACCGCGCCGCTGGCCGGCCAGGGCGCGCTGCGCGCCGCCGCGCTCGCCGGCAGCCTCCTCGTCGCGGCCGGGGTGGCGCTGGGCACCGGCCTGCTCACCGCGCGCGCCCGCCGGGACGGCCCGGGCGGGGACGGCCCCGCGCGACTGGACACACCGCGGGCCGCTCGGGTGGGATGACCAAGTGGCACATGACGCGGACGACAAGGCCCTGGCCGTTTTCGAGGAGTACCGCTCCGCCCTGTTCGGCGTGGCCTACCGCATGCTCGGCCGCGTCACGGACGCCGAGGACATCGTCCAGGAGGCGTGGCTGCGCTGGTCCGGCGCGCACCGCGACGGCGTCCGGGACCCGCGCGCCTACCTGGTGCGCGTCGTCACCCGCCTCGCCATCGACCGGCTGCGCCAGCACGCCGCCCGCCGCGAGACGTACGTCGGCCCCTGGCTGCCCGAGCCGCTGCCCACCGACCGGGCGCTCGCCGGGCTGGGGGCCACCCCGGACGGGGCGGACCGCGCCGTGCTGGCCGACACCGTCTCCTACGCCGTCCTGCTGGTGATGGAGACGCTGTCCCCGCTGGAGCGCGCGGTGTTCGTGCTGCGCGAGGCGTTCGGCCTGCCCTACTCCGAGATCGCCGCCGCGCTGGGCCGGGACCAGCCCGCGGTCCGCCAGCTCGCCGGCCGCGCCCGGCGCCACATGAGCGAACGCCGCCCGCGGTTCACCGTGGACGCCGGGGAACGCCGCGACCTCACCGAACGGTTCCTCGCCGCCGCGCTGGAGGGCGACATGGACGGGCTGATGTCCCTGCTGGCCGCCGACGTCAGCCTCGTCGGCGACAGCGGCGGCCGGGCCAAGGCCCCGCTGCGCGTCATCGAGGGCGCCGACAAGGTGAGCCGGTTCGGCCTGGGCATTGCCAAGCAGGCGCCCCCGGCCGCCGATTACCACTTCATGGACTTCAACGGCGCCCCCACGCTGCTGGTCTTCAGCCACGGCCGCCCGCACAGCGTCTTCATGCTGGGCGTCGCCGACGGCTTGGTGCGACGGGTGTACCTGGTGACGAACCCGGAGAAGCTGGCGCACCTCGCGCCCCCGGTCTAAAGGCCGCCGGTCACCCGCAGGACGGCGCCCGTGGTGTACGACGCCTCGGGGGAGAGCAGCCACGCGACGGCGCCCGCGATCTCCTCCGGGTGGCCGGGGCGGCGCATCGGGACCCGGTCCGGGTTGCGCCAGGGCCGTTCCGGGTCGCCCATCGTGGCGTGCATGTCGGTGAGGATCATGCCGGGCTGCACCGAGTTCACCCGGACCCCGTCCGGCGCCAGCTCCTTGGACAGCCCCACCGTCATGGCGTCCACCGCCGCCTTCGTCGCCGCGTAGTGGACATACTCCCCGGGGCTGCCCAGCGTGGCCGCGCCGGAGGAGATGTTGACGATGGCGCCGCCCGCGCCGCCGTACCGCGTGGACATCTCCCGCGCCGCGCGCCGCGCGCACAGCAGCGTGCCCAGCACGTTGACCGCCACCACGCGGCGCATCTCGTCCGTGGCGGTCTCGGTGAACCGGCCCAGCGGCCCGGTCACTCCAGCGTTGTTCACCAGGGCGGTGAACGGCCCGAACGTCTCCATCGCCGTGTCGAACAGCCGGTGCACCTGGTCCTCTTCGGCGACGTCCACCCGCACGGGGAGGGCCGCCCGGCCCGCGGCCCGCACCTGATCGGCGACGCGCGCGGCGGCGTCCGCGTCCGCGGCGTAGCCGATGACCACGTCGTGGCCGGCCTCGGCCAGCCGCACGGCGATGGCCGCCCCGATGCCGCGGCTGCCGCCCGTGATCACGGTGACGTTCCGCTCCGGCCGGGGCAATTCGGCCCGGTGTTCCCGCTGTTCCGTATCTGTTTTCGATGGCACGGGCCGACCCTACGCCCCCCGGATTGGTCTTGACCAAGCCACTCCCTCGGCCTAGGGTCCCTACATACGCAACAACCTTTCATAATGGTGCCGCGACACCCGGCGACCGCCGGCGGACGGGGAGGCAAGGGTGGGGACCACTCAGCTCGGCGAGCAGCAGCCCGAGCCCAAGTACTGGCATCTCAAGACGGTGCTGTCCCAGGCGCTCGACACGGAGTTCTCCGTCGGCCAGGCCCTGCCGAACGAACGCGAGCTCGCCGCCCGGTTCGGCGTCGCCCGCGCCACGCTGCGGCAGGCCCTGGACCAGCTCGAGCTGGAGGGCCGCCTCCAGCGCCGCCGCGGCGTGGGCACCACCGTGGCGCCCCCGCGCGTCGGCGTGGACGTCAGCCCCCGGCAGCACACCTGGCCTGGCGCTCCCGGCGACACGTGGGTCGCCACCGACTGCGTCCGGGTGTCCCCGCCGCCCGCCGTCGCCCGGCTTCTGGGCGTGCCGCCCGAGGAGCCGGTGGAGACCGTGCTGCGCGGCCTGATCACCCAGGGCCAGTCCGTCGCCGTCGAGCACCTGTACATCCCGTCCGTCGTGCTGCCCGCCCCGGACGGCCGCGTGCCCGCCGCCGGCGGCGACCGGGCCCGCGAGGTCCTGGCGCGGCTGCGGCGCCTGGAGCCGGGCGGCCAGGACCGGGCCGTGGAGCTCGGCTCGGCCGGCGCGGAGGAGGCCCGCAGCCTCGATCGGCTGCCCGGCTCCCCGGTGCTGATCGTCACCACCCGGTATGTCGCCGCCGGCCGCACCGTGGCCGCGTCGGTCGCCACCTACCGGGCCGACACCTGCCGCCTCACCTTCGGCAACCAGGCGCCGCTCTCGCTCACGGCGCGCTGAGGTCCCGGCCGGGCACGGCGAACAGCTCGGCCTCCACCCGGTCCAGCGCCAGCCGCAGCGCGCCCGTGGCCACGGCCGCGCCGCCCAGCGCCGAGGCCACCACCCGCGGCGTGCGCAGGCAGTACCGTGCCAGCTCCCGCCGCACCGGCTCCACCACCCCGTCCAGTCCCGCCGCCCAGCCGCCGATCACCACCAGCTCTGGATCCAGCGCCAGCACCAGCGCGGCCACGTCGTGCACCAGCCGCTCCACGAACCGCGCCACCGCGTCCCCGGCCCGCCGGTCGCCCGCCCGCGCCGCCGCGAACACCCGCGCCACCGCCTGCTCGTCCAGCGGGACCAGCGGCTCGTCCGAGGTGGACAGCAGCCGCTCCGGCCTCGCCTGCCGGCCCAGCAGGTGCAGCGCCCCGATCTCCCCGGCCGCCCCGCCGTGCCCTCGGTGCAGCCGCCCCCCGATCAGCGACCCCGCGCCCGGGCTCAGCCCGGCCAGCACCATCACCACGTCGTCCGCGCCGACCGCCGCGCCCACCCAGCGCTCGGCGAGCACGGCGGCGTTCGCGTCGTTCTCCACCAGCACCGGACAGCCGAACGACTCCCGCAGCCGCGCGCCCAGCGGCAGGCCCGTCCACCCGGGCAGCGCCGTGCACAGCCGCACCGTCCCGTCCGCCGCCACGATCCCCGGGCTGCCCACGCCCACGGCCCGCAGGGTGCCCGCGTCCACCGCGTTGCCCTCGAGCAGTTCGGCCACCACCGCGTCCAGCTTCGCCAGCCGCTCGGCCGCGGGCGCCGCCGTGTCCACATCGTGCGCCACCGTGCCCAGCCGCCGTCCCGACAGGTCCCCGAGCACAGCCGCGACCCGGCGCGGCCCGACCTCGACGCCCAGCAGCCGCCCCGCCTCCGCGCGGAACCGGAACCTGCGCGCCGGGCGCCCCGGACGCCGCTCCCCGGCCGCACCGGTCTCCGCGACCAGACCCGCCTCGCCCAGGCCCTCCAGCACGCCCTCCACCGTGGGCCGGGACAGCCCCGTCACCCGGGCCAGATCGGTCAGCGAGCAGGACGGCTCCGCCTCCCGCAGCGCCCGCAGCACCACCGCGGAGTTGATCTTGCGCAGCAGCGAGGGATCACCGCCCGTGAGACTCCCCACCATCCGCCTCCCGCGCGCCGAGTGAGAGCTGAGTGAGAGCTAGAGAATCGCCCCCGGAGCGTACGCCGCCGCCTCGGGGTGGCGCTTGACGACCTCCTCCACGCGGGCGAGCACCGCCGCGACCTGCCCGGCCGCCGCGCCCGTGAACGACAGCCGGTCCGCCATCAGCGCGTCCAGCCCGGCCCGGTCCAGCGGGATGCGCTCGTCGGCGGCCAGCCGGTCCAGCAGCTCGTTGCGCTCGGCGCCCTCGCGCATCGCCAGCGCCGACGCCACCGCGTGCTCCTTGATCACCTCGTGCGCGGTCTCCCGGCCCACCCCGGCCCGCACCGCCGCCATCAGCACCTTCGTGGTCGCCAGGAACGGCAGATAACGGTCCAGCTCCCGCTCGACCACCGGCCGGAACGCGCCGAACTCGTCCAGCACCGTCAGGAACGTCTCCGCCAGCCCGTCGAACGCGAAGAACGCGTCCGGCAGCGCCACCCGCCGCACCACGGAGCACGAGACGTCGCCCTCGTTCCACTGGTCGCCCGCCAGCTCCCCGGTCATCGACGCGTACCCGCGCAGGATCACCGCCAGGCCGTTCACCCGCTCACAGGACCGGGTGTTCATCTTGTGCGGCATCGCCGAGGAACCGACCTGCCCCGGCTGGAACCCCTCGGTCACCAGCTCCTGCCCGGCCATCAGCCGGATCGTCTTCGCCAGCGACGACGGCGCCGCCGCGAGCTGCACCAGCGCCGTCACCACCTCGTAGTCCAGCGACCGCGGATACACCTGCCCCACCGAGGTGAACACCTGCCCGAAGCCCAGGTGCCCGGCGACGCGGCCCTCCAGCTCCGCCAGCCGCCGCTCGTCGCCGCCCAGCAGGTCCAGCATGTCCTGCGAGGTGCCCACCGGCCCCTTCACCCCGCGCAGCGGATAGCGCGCCAGCAGCTCCTCCGCCCGGCCGATCGCCACCAGCAGCTCGTCGGCGGCCGTGGCGAAACGCTTCCCCAGCGTGGTCGCCTGCGCCGGGACGTTGTGCGAGCGGCCCGCCATGACCAGCTCCGCGTACTCGCCCGCCAGCCGGCCCAGCCGCGCCAGCACGGCCACCGCGCGGTCGCGCGCCAGCTCCAGGGAGAGCCGGATCTGCAACTGCTCGACGTTCTCCGTCAGATCGCGCGAGGTCATGCCCTTGTGCACCTGCTCGTGCCCGGCCAGCGCGTTGAACTCCTCGATCCGCGCCTTCACGTCGTGCCGGGTGACCCGCTCGCGCCGCGCGATCGACGCCAGGTCCACCTGGTCGAGAACCCGCTCGTAGTCGGCGACCGCCGCCGGCGGCACCGCCACACCCAGATCGGCCAGCGCGCGCAGCACCGCCAGCCACAGCCGGCGCTCCAGCACCACCTTGTACTCGGGGGACCACAGGCGCGCCAGCTCCACGGAGGCATAGCGGCCGGCCAGAACGTTCGGAATGCGCGGCTTGTCAGTCACGGCACCGGATTCTACGGGTACTCCTCCGCGGGCAGCGGGGCCAGCTCCGGGCGCTTGGGCGCCCGCCCGTCACCGGAGGAACGGCCGGTCAGCCGCCGTCCGATCCACGGCAGCAGATGCTCCCGGGCGAAGCGCGCGTCCGCGGCGCGCCGCGCGGCCCAGTTCAGCGGCGCGGCCAGCGGCAGCGGCTTGTCCCAAGCGAACGCCGCCCGGTGCCCCAGCCGCTCCCACACCGCTTCCGCGACCCGGCGATGCCCCTCGGCCGTCAGATGCAGCCGGTCGTCCGCCCACAGCCGCGGGTCGCCCAGCGCCCGCGACGCGAAGAGGTCCACCACCAGCGCGCCGTGCCGCTCCGCCAGCTCGTCGACGAACGCGAACAGCCGCTCCATGCGCGGCCGGTACCGTTCGAGCACGGGCCCGCGCCGCCCCGGGCTGCGCATCAGGACAAGCTGCCGGCAGGACGGCGCCAGCCGGGCCACCGAGTCCTCCAGCAGCCCGCACACCTCGTCGATGTCGCACCGGGGCCGCAGCACGTCGTTCAGCCCGCCGACCAGCGTCACCAGATCGGCCCCCATCGCCGCCGCGGTGCTCACCTGCTCGGTGGCGATCTGCCGCATCAGCTTGCCGCGCACCGCGAGGTTCGCGTACTGGAAACCGGCCTGGCGCGCGGCCAGCCGCTGAGCCAGGAGATCCGCCCAGCCGCGGTAGGTCCCGTCCGGCAGGGCGTCCGACATGCCCTCGGTGAACGAGTCCCCCAGGGCGACGAAGCTACGGAAATCAGATGCGCTGTCCATGGCGGCCAACATCGTAACCAGGCAGATGGCCCCGCCCCGACCCGGCGGGCGCCGACGGCCGGGCGGTGTGAGACTGATGCCGTCCCGGGAGGTGAGAGCGGCCATGGCTGACCCGGAGAGGCTGCTGGAGGACCTGCTCGCCGAGGCGAACGCCGCGGGTACGGACGAGCTGCCCGGCGTGCTCGCGAGCTGTGCCGGTCTGCTCGGCTTCGATCAGCTCGTGCTCTACCTGACCGACGTCCAGCAGCGGAACCTGCTCCCGCTGGCCGAGCGCGAGCCCGTCCTCCCGGTGGACGGCTCACTGGCCGGCTGGGCCTACCGGACGCTGGCCATCCGCGTGGAGGAGACCCGCACCCAGGGGCTCGCGGCGTGGTTCCCGCTGGTGGACGGCACCGAGTCGTTGACCGGACTACGGGAGGACACGCCGGGGAGACGCGTATCCCCTGCCTGGCCTAGTCGGTAGACCTTGCGCACCTCGAACGGTGAAGGAGCGCATAGGTGTTGGACGAGGCGACTCGTGATGTCCGGTCGATCCGCCTGCCCCGGTGGGGGCGGGTGGCGGCTGTTGAAGGTGTTGTGCCGTGGCTGGTCGTTGATGACGAGGACCGACTGGTGGAGCCGGTCCGGAGGTTCCTGATCGACTTCATCGCCCGGGACAACCGGACCGGCAGTGTCCGCAGCTACGCGTACGACCTGCTGCGCTGGTGGCGGTGGCTGCGCGTCGTTGATGTGCGGTGGGATCACGCGACCTCTGCCGAAGTCAGGGACTTCGTGCTGTGGCTCGGAGGAGCGACCAAGTCGCGCAGGTCGGCCCGCACGGACTCCGCGTCGACCACGGGGACCACGAATCCCATCACGAAGAAGCCGTACCTGGACGACCGCTACAAACCGCGGACGATCCGCCACAGCAACGCGGTGCTCCGGAGCTTCTACGACTTCTGGATCGAGAGGGGCACCGGGCCGCTGGTCAACCCGGTGCCCCTCGCACGGTCCGACCGGCGCCGGCCACATGCCCACCACAACCCGCTGGAGCCGTTCCGGCGCGGTGAAGGGCGGCTGCGCTACAACCCGAAGGTGCCCCGGCGCCGGCCGCGGCAGATGCCGGACCAGCGGTGGAACGAACTGTTCGGCGCCCTGCGTTCGAATCGTGACCGGGCGATCCTCGCGCTGGCGGTCAGCAACGGCGCCCGCGCGTCGGAGCTGCTGGGCGTGCGCGGAGTCGACCTCGACTGGGGCGACCAACTTGTCCGGGTGGTGCGCAAGGGCACTTTGGCCGAGCAGTGGCTGCCGGCCAGCCCGGAGGCTTTCGTCTGGATCCGTCTCTACCTCGCCGAGGGCCCGCCAGCTGATCCGCAGGCCCCGCTGTGGTTGACCTTGCGCCGCCGCGACCGCGGTGAAGGGCTGGCCTACCAGCCCATGAACTACGAGGCCCTGCGGGCGGTGTTCCGGCGGGTCAACGCCCTGCTGGGCACGAACTGGTCGATGCACGACCTGCGGCACACCGCCGCCCTGCGCATGGCCCGCGACGAGAGCCTGTCGCTGCGGGACGTGCAGACGATCCTCGGCCACGCCCACCTGAGCACTACCGCGGACATCTACCTGGTCGAAGAAGAGTCGCAGGTCATCCGCCGCGTCCAGGACCACCTGGCCGAGCTGAAGGAGCGGGCGAAGCGCCCCGCCCCGTCCGTCGCGGGGGGCTACGACGACAGCGACCTGGCCGTGCTGTTCGGCGGAGGTGCGGCATGACGCGCCAGGCACCTCGCCGCGCCAACTCCATCCGCCGAGCCGGGACCGGCCCGACACCGGCACGGCCGCTGTTCGTCGAGCACGACCTGAAGGCCGATGAGGACCGCATCGGCCCGCGCGAGCGGCTCAGCCGGGACGAAGTCCTCGCCCTGCTGCCGACCTCGCCAGTCTGGCCGCAGCGAAAGTACAGCCGCGGACTCGCACCGGGAACTATCCGCCTCGCCGGGGCGGGAAAGATCCTCGACTGGCTGCTGAGCCATCCCGGAGAGGGGTGGCAGGCTCGCTGGCGGGCCGCCGACGCCGACCGCGGCAAGGAATGGATCGACCCTCTGACCGAGGGCGACCCACGCTGCCCTGAGGCCCGACGCAATGAGATCATCATGGGGCTGAACAGCCTGATGGTCAGCAGGATCGTGCTGCCCCGCTACGGGTTCCTGCGCGGCTACGGGGCCCTGAGCCTGCTCAAGGACGTCCAGCGGATGTTCCCCGCCGGCCAGCTGAATCGCATGCGCGAGTACGGCACCGAGCTCGGCATGACGCCCCGCCACATCGATGAGGGGCTGCGGGTGATCTCCTCGATGATCCTGCACACCGGGCGGGACCTGGAACAGCTCACCGGCGAGGACGTCTTCCACCTGCGGGCGGTCGGCCGGCGCGACCGGGGCGAAGCCTATGTGGGCACCCACGCCGCCCGGGACCTGCTGCGCGGCATCGGAGTCATCGACTCCAAGGACACCCTCAAGGACGCGTTGCGGCACGGGCAGCGGCCCACCGCCGAACTGGTCGACGCCTACAACCTCCAGTCCACCCCGGTCCGCAACATGCTGGTCCGCTACCTCGAAGAACGCCGCCCCGGCGTCGACTACGGCACCTTCCGCGGCCTGGTCCGCGAGCTGGCCGGGGTGTTCTGGGCGGAGATCGAGGCCCACCACCCCGGCATCGACACCCTGCGCCTTTCCCAGGACGTGATCGACGGCTGGAAGGAACGGCTGACCACCTACACCGACAAGAGCGGGCGGGTGCGTGAGCGGCGTTCCCGGATCGACGTGATGATGCGCGTCCGCGGCTTCTGCCTGGACATCCAGGAATGCGCCCACGACGACCCGTTCTGGGCCCAGTGGGCCGTCCCCAGCCCGATTACCCGTGGCGACGGCGCGGGCAATCACAAGCTCATCGCCCAGGTCCACTCGCGGATGCACCAGCGCGTCCGCGAGCGTCTGCCCCACCTGCCGGTGCTGGTGGAGACCGCTGAACGCGTCCGCCGCGAGGCAGCCGCCCTGCTGGAGGCCGCCCGCGCCGCCCCGTTCGAGGAGGTCTTCGAGCACGAGGGCACCCGCTACCTTCGCATCCTGCCCAAGGTCAACCAGGTCCCCAGCCGCCTGGACCACGGCTCCCGGCACGTCTACATCAAGGAGGTCGGCAGCACCGGCCGCCGGATCAACCAGAGCGACGTCGAAGACGACGCCTTCTGGGGCAGGGCGGTCATTGAGACCCTGACGTCACACCGGCGTCCGGGCCGAGGAACTGACCGAGCTGACCCATCTTGCTCTGGTCTCCTACAAGCTCCCCGAGACCGGCGAGATCGTTCCGCTGCTACAGATCGTGCCGTCCAAGAGCAACGAGGAACGGCTTCTGCTCGTCAGCCCGAACTGGCCAGCGTCCTGGCCACCATCGTCAAGCGCCTGCGCGACGCGAACGACAGCAAGATCCCGCTGGTCGCCCGCTACGACCACCACGAACGCGTCACCGGCCCGCAGCTCCCCCACCTCTTCCAGCGGCGGCCCTACTGGCAGGCGCAGGTCATGAACGAGACCTCGGTCAAGCGTCTCCTTGACCGCACCCTCGCGGCCACCGGCCTGCGCGATGCCGCTGGCGAGCCCCTGCGCTACACCCCGCACGACTTCCGCAGGATGTTCGCCACCGAAGCCGTCACCGGCGGCCTGCCCGTCCACATCGCCGCGCGCATCCTCGGCCACAAGACGCTGACCACCACCCAGGCATACCTCGCCGTCTTCCAGGACGACCTGGTGCGGACCTACCGCAGCTTCCTCGACCGGCGTCGCGCCGACCGGCCCCAAGACGAATACCGCGAGCCCACCGAGCAGGAATGGCGCGACTTCCAGCAGCACTTCGAGCTGCGCAAGGTCTCCCTGGGCACCTGCGGCCGCCCCTACGGAACCCCCTGCAAGCACGAACACGCCTGCATCCGCTGCCCGGTCCTCCAGATCGACCCCCGCCAGCGGCCCCGCCTCATCGAGATCATCCAGAACCTCCGCGAACGCATCCGCGAAGCCCGCGGCAACGGCTGGCTCGGCGAAGTCGAAGGACTCCAGGTCAGCCTCGACGCCACCACAGCCAAGCTCAACAGCCTCACCCGGGCCCCGGCCGACGGCCGACCCCAACTGGTCGACCTCGGCATGCCCGTCTTCACCGACCGAGCACCCTCACCACCAGCGACAGGAAAACCAGACCATGGACCCGATACGACTGATCTCGTTCGGCTACCTTCACCTTCCCCAAGACCAGGACGGCAGGCCGATCCCGCCGACCGCTGACCGCGTTGAGGACGTCCGCGAGCGGCTCCGCGACCCGGCCGCCGCCCGCGACATCCTCGACTTCGACGGCTTCCACCCCCGCGTCCAGGACGTCGTCCTCCACACCCCCGGCGCCCGCGAACTGATCGACAACCTCGTCAGTTACGCGACGCTCCCCGCTGGTCCTCGCGGCATCGCCATCGGATGCGCCGGAGGTCTCTAGCCACAAGCCACTGTTGCTGGGATTTCAGTTACTGTGAGTTGCTTCATGTTCACTCGTTGATGATCGATGAACTTGAGGCGCGTACTTGCGGGCGTTGGTGACCAGCTCGCTTACGACCAGCTGCACCATGCCCATCGCCCGCTCCGACACCGGCAGCCCGTGCACGGCCTGCACCGTGGTGAGGAAGTCGCGGGCCATGGCACGGGCCTCGGCGATCTCCGCACTGCCCTCGAACGCGGCACCGGCCCTGATCAGACGGTCGGCAAGCGGGTCCTGGCCCTCATTTTGGGCAGCAGCATCCATGGAACGGCCTCACGTCCGAAGCGCCGGGCAGTGCCCACCCCGCATACCCCGGAACACCACAGCACACGCCAACACACGAGGTCACGGCGACGCGTAAACCTACGGGCCGTGCCTCCGCGGCGTCGAAGTGGGCCGACCGCATCAGATGCCTGTGCAACGAGGCCAGCCGTGCCCTTCTCAGCGGTGGCGCGGGCGAGGCAGCAAGGCGAACGCGCTCTCCGCTATCGAGGTCAGGCGGGCGGGGCTGAGGCCGTACGCGCCTACGACATCGGTCCCGCGGATGATGGTCAGCAGAAGGTACGCGAGGTCGTCGGGATCCGCGTCGGGGTCGATGTCGCCGTTGCGCTGCGCCGCTCGCACGCACTCGGCCACCGCCGTCGCGACCACGGAGAAGCAGTCGTTGGCCAGGCGTTTCACCTCGGGGTCGGAGGCGCCGATCTCCAGGGCCATCTTGGCGGCGAAGCAGGCCGCCGCCGTCCGGTCAGGGGCGGGGGGTACGTCGGCGGCGAGTGGCACCCCGTGGACGGCGCGGAGCAGGTATGCGTGCAGTCGTTCCAGGGCGCCCTCGTCCGGTCCGGCGAGCGCCTTCCGCGGACCCTGTGCCAGCCGGGCGAAGTAGCCGGTCATCGCCTGCAGCAGCACGCCGTGCTTGCCGTCGAACGCGGCATAGAGGCTGCCGCGGCCCAGGCCGGTGGCGGCGCTGATGTCGTCGACGCTTGTGCCGTTGTAGCCCGAGGCGCGGAACTGCCGCTCGGCGGCATGGAGGACGTGGTCGCGGTCGAAGCTTCGTGGTCTCGCCATGCAAAGACGGTAAAGCCGACCTGCCCTTCTTGACAAGTCAGTACAGAACCATCTAGGTTTCGGACTGTTCAGTAAACAACCGTCCTGAGCTCACCGGACAGGCTTGGTCCGGGCTTGCAGGACCGGTGCGGACCGTGTCGGCCTCAGCGCGGGCGACCCCGTGCAGCGCCCGATGAAGTCATGCCCACAACCGAAGGAACCACCATGCAGACAGCTCCCCCCGTGGCCCTCGTGACGGGCGCCTCCTCCGGGATCGGGCGGGCGGCAGCGCTCGCCCTGGTGGGCGCCGGCTTCGCGGTGGTCGGCACGAGCCGCAACGCGGCGAACGCCGAGCCGCTCGCCGGGGTGACGTTCCTCGATCTCGACGTGGCCAGCGACGAGTCGGTCCGCTCCCTGGTCGAGGAGGTGGTCGAGCGGTTCGGCCGGATCGACGTCCTGGTCAACAACGCAGGCGTGGGCGCGGTCGGCGCCGGCGAGGAGAGCTCGATCAACCAGGCCATGGAGGTCTTCGACATCAACGTCTTCGGCCTGATTCGGATGACAAACGCAGCGTTGCCCCACATGCGTGCTCAGGGCAGTGGCCGCGTGGTCAACGTCTCCTCGGTACTCGGTCTGATCCCAGCCCCCTTCATGGCCGTCTACGCCGCCACCAAGCATGCGGTCGAGGGCTACTCCGAGTCCGTCGACCACGAGCTTCGTGAGCACGGCGTCCGGATGCTGCTGGTCGAGCCGGCCTACACAAGCACGAGTTTCGAGGCGAGCAGCATGGCACCCGACTCGCCCCTGCCGATCTACGCCGCACAGCGGGAGGTCTCCCGAGACGTGCTGGCCACGGCCGTGCGCAACGCCGACGACCCGGACGTTGTCGCGAAGGTGATCGTCGCGGCCTCCACCGATTCCAAGCCCAAGCTCCGGTACACCGCTGGCTCGATGGCCAAACGCGTCAGCGTCCTGCGCCGGATCGTGCCCTCGCGCGCCTTCGACAGACAGATCCGCGAGCTCAACCGACTGGCGGGCTGACTCCGCAGTACACCCGGCGCCTGAGGAGTCGCACGTGTCCAAAACGGTCGCCGACCACATCCTGGGCTTCCTGAACAGCTGACCCCCTGCAACCACCCAGAACTCGAAGGGTTGACCGAACCATGACTGACAAGGAAAGGCAGGAGGCCGTGGCTGTGACGACTCCTCCGTACGCGAGCGACGCACTGGCCGAGGGGACCGTCGACGCGGTGGTGATCGGCGGGGGCGCCGCCGGGCTGAACGGTGCACTGATCCTCGCCCGCTCCCGCCGCTCGGTCGTCGTGATCGACAGCGGCTCCCCGCGCAACGCGCCCGCGGAGGCCATGCACGGCTTCATCGTCTTGGACGGCACCCCGCCGTCCGAGATCCTTCGACGGGGCCGGGAGCAGGTGCGCCAGTACGGCGGACGCGTCGTGTTCGGCGAGGTGGTCTCGACCGAGTCCGCCGCCCCGTCGGCGGACGGGGACCTGCGGTTCACCGTCACCCTGGCCGACGGCCGCCGCGTCACCGCTCGCCGCATCCTGGTGGCCACCGGCCTCACGGATGTGCTGCCGGAGGTGCCCGGGCTCGCCGAGCACTGGGGACACAGTGTGGTGAACTGCCCGTACTGCCACGGCTGGGAGGTGCGCGATGAGCCCGTCGGTATCCTCGCCACCGGCGCGGCCTCCATCGGCCACGCGTTTCTGTTCCGTCAGCTGACCGAGGACCTGACCTACTTCACCCACGGCACTGACCTGGACGAGGACAGCCGCGCCCGCTTCGCCGCCCGCGGCATCCGCGTCATCGACACCCCGGTCACCGAGGTCGTCAACGACGAGGACGGTGCCCTCGCCGGGGTGCGCCTGGCCGACGGCCAGGTCGTGGCCCGCCGCGTCCTCGCGGTCGCCGCGCCGATGCAGGCCCGCACCCAGGGTCTGGAAGGTCTGGGCCTGCCGGTGCAGGACCTGCCGAAGGGCCGCGGTTTCGCCTCCGGTATGGCCGGGACCACCGAGGTGCCGGGTGTGTGGGTGGCCGGCAACGCCACCGATCTGACCGCCCAGGTCGGGGCCTCCGCAGCGGCCGGCGCACTGGCCGGCGCCGACATCAACAGCATGCTGGCCACCGCGGACACCGACGCGGCCCTCCAGGGGATCGCCGAGGGAAGCCCACAAGGGGCCACAGGATGATCTCGAAGCCCGGAGATCTCAGCCCGTCACCCGCTCGCCTCATGGGCAATCAAATGATTCCGCTCGTCCGCCCCGTCCCTCTCAGGAGCTACTGATGCCCTTCCTTGCGAACACGCCCGTGGAGAAAATGACCGGGCCTTACGCGCGGCGCTGGTGGGCGCTGCTCGTGCTGTGCCTGAGCCTGCTGATCACGGTGATGGCGAACACGTCGCTGATAGTCGCCGCCCCCGACATGACCACCGACCTGGGCCTGAGCAGCAGTGATCTGCAGTGGGTCGTCGATAGCTACACCGTTCCGTACGCGGCGCTGATGCTGGTGCTGGGCGCGATCGGCGACAAGTACAGCCGGCGCGGCGCGCTGGTGCTGGGTCTGCTGATCTTCGCCGCCGGTTCGGTGATGGGGAGCATGGTCGACGAGACCTCGCTGGTCATCGTGGCCCGCGCGATCATGGGTGTCGGCGCCGCGGTCGTGATGCCGGCCACGCTGTCCCTGGTGGTCGCGACCTTCCCCCGGAGCGAGCGGACCAAGGCCATCACCGCCTGGGCCGCGACCTCCGGGCTGGCGGTAGCCCTCGGCCCGCTGGTCTCCGGCTGGCTGCTCGAGGACCACGCCTGGGGCTCGACCTTCCTGATCAACGTGCCGATCGCCGTCGCCGCCGTGTTCGGCGCACTCGCCCTGGTACCGCCGTCCAAGGCGGAGGGCATGGGCCGGATCGACTACGTCGGTGGTCTGCTGTCGATCGTCTCCGTTGGCTCCCTGATCTACGCCGCCATCGAGGGCCCGCACTCCGGCTGGGGCGCCGGCCCCGTCACCGCCGCCGTGGTCGCCGGTGCCGGTCTGGCCGCCTTCGTCGCCTGGGAGCTGCGGCACCCGCACCCGATGCTGGACGTCCGAAAGTTCGCGCTGCGGCCCTTCAGCGGCGCGATGCTCGCGGTGATGTTCTTCTTTTTCGGTATGTTCGCCGTGATCTACTACTCGACGCAGTTCCTGCAGTTCGTCCTCGGCTACGAGGCCCTGGACACGGGCCTACGGCTGCTGCCGCTGGGCGGTGCGGTGTTCCTCGGGTCCGCGGTGACCGGGATGCTCACCCCGAAGCTGGGGGTGAAGGCGATGGTCGTGACCGGCTTGGCCGTCGGCACGGCGGGCATGTTCCTGCTCACCCAGATCGACAAGGGGTCGACGTACGGGGACTTCCTGGCGCCGCTGATGATGCTGGGCCTCGCGCTCGGACTGAGCATCTCCCCGGCGACCGACACGATCATGGGCTCCTTCCCCGAGTCCGAGCTGGGCGTCGGCGGCGGTGTCAACGACACCGCGCTCGAGCTGGGCGGGGCGCTGGGCATCGCGGTGCTGGGCTCGCTGCTGGGCACGGCCTACCGGGACGAGCTGACCGACCTGGTGGGCAACCGGCTCCCGGCGGAGGCGATGGAGACCGCCAAGGACTCGGTCGGCGCCGGCCTGGCCGTCGCGGAGCGGGTCGCGCAGGATCCCTCCGCCGGGCCCCAGCAGGCCCAGGCCGCCGTGGACGCCGTCCACCAGGCCTTCGCCCACGGCGTCGCCCAGACCAGCCTCATCGGCGGGATCGTCATGGCCGCCGGAACACTGATCGTCCTCGCGGTCCTGCCGGGCCGGCGCGGGTTCGCGAGGAAGAGCGCCGAGCCGGGGGCCGGGACGGCGGCGAGCGAGGCGGCGACTGTGCGGGAGCACACCGGGGCCACCCGCTAGTAGATCGCCGGCGGGGCGTCCGCCGGGTCGCCGGGGACGCGTCCGCGGGATCGCCGGGCACCGCCTCCGCCGGATCGCCCGCCAGGCGCGTCGGGCAGGAGCCCCGGCGGCGCGAGACGCGCAGGGCGCGGGCGTGGTCCACGGTCCACGGCCACGCGGATCCTCTGCCGGAACACCTCACCGTCCTTGGCCTCCGGGCCGCCCCGGGGCTCTCCCTCCGGGGCGGCCCGGAGGCCAAGGGCCGTGAGGTGACAGCGGCGGTCGCCGCAGACGCCGCCCTGCGCCGACAGGCGACCGCCGCTACGCCGCACTCCGCTATGCCGCACCCGCCGCTGCTCGCACCCACGCGGCGGCGTCGTGCCACCGCCCTGCGGCCCTGCTCGCGCCCCCGCCCTCTGAGCCTCGCGCCCCCACGGCGCCGCTCGCGCCGGCACCTCTCTGCCGCCGTCACCCTCAGCTGCTCGCACCTCGCGACGGAGCCACGCACGTCACACCCGTCCCCCTCAAGGCGTAGGCCTGAGCCTCAGGTTCTAGGCCGACTGGCGGAGGGCCTCGACCACGGCCGCGGTTCGGGGTTGTGGGCCGGACGGGGAAGCGGGCCATACGGCCGCGATGCGGCGGTGGCCCGCCACCGGGACCGTGGGCAGGGCCACGGTTTCGGGTGGGGCGCCGGTGAGGGCGAGGGTGGGGAACACGGCCGCGCCGAGGCCCGCCCGGACCAGGGGCAGTACGCCTACACCCAGCATCGGGCGGCCACCGACAGCGACGTCGGCCAACGTGCGGGAATACCGGCTGTGCACCCGCGCCGACTCGCGACCGCAGTCCGGACACGCCACCGTCAATTCGCGGGTACGAGCAGCGATGCGGACCGTGCCGCCCGCCACCCACACCTGTTCCACCCGCACCGTGTCCAGGTGCGGAGACACAGTTCGTACGAGGTCGTCACACTCGCTGACACTGCCGCTATCTGTGACGGAGTGTCACCGGCGCACGGTGGCACATCCCGGCTTCACGAAAATCTTGCCAGGGCCACGTTCACCTGTACGCCGACATCCCGACCTGCTTGGACACCGTCAGCACCGCCGCGGTATTTGGTCGGGTACTCGGCCCGGTGCTACAGCACCAGCCGGACGGCTCGGGCCCTCAGCTCGGGATCCACCTTCTTCGGCATGACATGCATCCTTCCAACTCAGAAAGATGCGGCGTCAAACCGTCCCCTACCTGGTCCACGCTGAGTCTCGATCAGAGCGTGGCACTGCGGTCTTCTGCTGTTCGCCTCGGCGAGGACTTCGCCGGCATCTACGGGCCCGAAACACCCGCACGCAGCTGGAGGCCGCGCTCAAGCGGGCCGGTCGCAAGCGGGGCATCCCGCCCGAGGCCGAGCGGCTCCGTGGTGTCCTCCGCGCCGACTACCCTCACCAGCCGCCCATGGTCGAGGACGCGCTGGGCAAGCAGATGCTCGCGCTCCTGGTCCAGTTGGAGGCCGCCTGCACCGCTGCCGACGACCTCGCCGAGGCGGTCGAAGAGGCTTTCCCTCAGCACCCGGACGCTGAGATCATCCTCAGCTTCCCCGACCCCGGCCTCGGCGTCCAGCTCGGCGCCCGGGTGCTCGCCGAGATCGGAGACGACCGGTCCCGCTTCGCGGACGCCCGCGGCCTGAAGGCCTACGCCGGTGCCTCGCCCATCACCAGGGCTTCCGGCAAGAAGTCGAGCATCACCCGCAGGTGGGTGAAGAACGACCGGCTCAACGCAGCCGGCTACCTCTGGGCCTTCGCCTCCATCACCGCCTCCCCCGGCGCCAAGGCCCACTGTCGGCGACGCCGCGACGACCACGGAGACTGGCACGCCGCCGCCCAGCGCAACCTCGTCAACCGCATGCTCGGCCAGCTCTACTACTGCCTCCAGAACCGCAAGCTGTTCGATGAAGACACGGCCTTCCCCACCGCTCTCGCTGAAGCCGCTTGACATGTTGAGAGCCTGAGGTGTCTACGCGGCCGGGTCCCGCCGCCGGGACGCAAGGTACTGTTCCGCGCGCTGCCGAGACCGCGCACACCACCGTCGTCACCGCCAGTACGGTGACGTCAAGGCATCGGGACAACGAGCTGTACCGGCGGGTATGACGCACTGACGTCACGCAACGTCCATCTGTACGCGAAGTCCTCCCAGGTCAGCGCTAGCGCCGAGAGCCTACCGACGGGTCCCATGATCCCCCTTCAAGATCATCCCGTGCCCCTTTTTAGCTCACCTCGGCGATACCCGGAACCGGGACGGCAGACGAACCATGCTCGATTGACGGTGGAAGCAACAGCTCGCAATAGGCGAGAGAACTGGCGGACGTCACAGGGCATGCAACCTGACCGAAATCCTCGGCCACCGCATCCGTGACCTGGGCCGACACGTCGAGATCGAGCACCTCCACGCTCACCTCCCCCGCGTCCTCAAGAAGGCCAGCTCGCGAGCAACCCCTTAGTCCGGGAAAGAGCGGCTGGGCGTCCTGGGCGCGTGGGCCGGGACCCTGGACGCCGCCCGGCTGCGGCACGGCCGGGTGCTTGCCTCGCTGCTCGCCATGATGGTGACCTCCAAGCGCGCGCACAGCGACACCTTCACGCTGCTCACCCGGGCCGCGCCCATGCGCCTGCCCGCGGAGATGCTGCGCGCGTTCCTGCCACCACGCACCGTCGGCGATGGGCGGGTCGTCTCCACCGCCGTCCTGGAACCGGCCTACGAACTCGGCGGCGACGCCTTCGACCACAGCCTGACCGGCACCCATCTGCACGCCGGGATCTTCGACTCCATGGGGCACAATCTGGCCTCCGGACTGACCACCGCCGTCGCGCTGGCCGGCTGCCGCAACGCCCGGCGCAACGGCGCCGACCTGCCCGGGCTCGTCGGGGCCATCGACCAGGCGCTGGCCGAATGGCTGCCCGAGCAGTTCTGCACCGGCGTCCTGCTGCGCCTGGACCTGTCCAGCGGGCTGCTTCGTTGGTGCAACTGCGGCCACCCCCCCGCCGCTGCTGATCCGCGACCAGCGCATCGTGGAGCGGGCGCTGGAACGGCCCGAGCAGCTTCCCATGGGCGCCGCGCTGCAACTCACCGACGGCAGCCGGGAGATCTACCAGGTGATGCTGGAGCCCGGCGACCGGGTGCTGCTCTACACCGACGGCGTCACCGAGGCCCGCGTTCAGGGCGGGAGCCGTCTGGAGATGGGCCGGTTCACCGACGCGATCATTCGCGCCACCGCGGGGGGCGAACTCGCCTCCGAGGTGCTGCGCCGGCTGATCCACGAGATCCTCGACCACGAGGGCGGCCAGTTGCGCGACGACGCGACGATGCTGCTGATCGAATGGCGGCCGCCGCGCGGCTGAGACCGGCGGCCCCCGTGGACGGCTCAGGTACCGAACCCCTCGGCCCGTTCCTCCTGCTCGTCCTCGGCGATGTGCATCGCCGCCTCCTCGGCGGTCGCGGCGCCGCCGTCGATGCCGACGTCCTCGGCCACGATGCCGTCCGGGTGGCGGGTGAGCCCGCTGTCGCCGCGCAGCAGCCGGCCGGCCCGGTCCTCGCCGGAGATCTCGTCCGCCAGCGGCTCGCCGGCCATCCCGGGCTGGTCGCCGATGCCGTTGCCCTCCGGCTCGTGGACATCGGGCACCTCCTCGGCCAGGCGCTGGTCCAGGGGCTCCCGGTCGCGCTTCCCCCGGGCCGTGGTGCCGTGGTCGTTGACCGCCAGCGGCTTCTCCGGGGGCGAGTAGCCCTCGTCCAGCGTCTCGTCGAGCTGCTTCTGGTCCAGCGCGTTGTCGAGGTCCACATCGGCCGGGTCGTCCCGGGTCCCGTACTCGGGTGGCTGATAGACCTCGTCGCCCATCGATGCTTCGTCGGACATGGTCCGCCTCCCTCTCGGAGTGACAGCCGCGGGCGCCGCCTCAGCGGTCCGCAGAGCCGGAACTGCCCGCGAAGAGCATCTGGGCGAGGTCCTCGTCCAGGGACTGGCGGACCTTATCGGTCAGCCCGCCCACCGTGGCCTCGTCCGTCACCTCGATCACGCACCGGGCCTCGTGTATCGCCTTGCGCGGATCCGCCCCGGATCGCTGGGCGACCCGGTCGAAGAACTCCTCGCGGCTCATCCGTACGCCGGTGGCCGGCAGGTCGGGGGCGGCGGCCACCCGCCGCAGGTGTTCGCCTATCTCGTGTGGGAGCTGGGACGCCAGCTTCTCCGCGACCGGGGGCGGGATGCGCTCGGAGAGCGTCTCCAGGCTGGCTCTCGTGGCGGCCTCCGCGGCCCCCCGGCTGTCGAGCCGGGCCCGTGCCTGTACCTGTCCGATGAACTCGTCGTGCTGCATGATCGCCTACTCCTTGTGCGGGTCCTCGCCGGGTTCCCCCGAGCCAGTGGAGTAAAACGGTCATACCAGTGCATCAACGCCTGGTTGGGGCCCTGCCTCGGCAATCGATATCTACCGATGGGACGCCCCCCGCGCGCCCGGTCCGGCCCGGACCGGGCGCGCGGCGCGCTCACCTCAGCACATAGGTGAGGGTGCCGAAGCCGAGCTCGTCGAAGCCGCCGCTGGTGGTGCCGTAGTCGCCGCCACCGCCCTCCGGGCTGATCGAGCGGGCCATCTCGGAGAGATTGGGAGTGGAAAGGCCCCGCCTGGCCCAGTAGTGGTGGTAGACCCGCTCCCACACCGGGCGGACCTGGCCCCGGCCGCCGCTGCCGATGACCGTCTGCTCCCGCGCGGCGCAGTTCTGGCCGGTGCCCCAGCGGTAGGTGGTGAACGGCACGTCGTAGCCGAGGTTGTAACGGGCCACGTACTCGGCCGCCTTGAGGAAGCGGTTGCTGTCGGCGCCGTAGAGGTCGACGCCCTGGTTCCAGGCCATCTCGCAGATGGTGCCCATCAGGCCGATGCCCATGATGCTGTGGGCCTGGTCGCGCCCGCTCTCCTGCCACTGGGCCAGGTTGCTGCCGTGCAGGAACGGCACCGCGTGCGGCAGCGAGCCGTTGCCGGCGCCGTTGTAGAAGTAGTCCACGATGCGGTCGAACTTCGCCTGGTCGTCGCACAGGATCCCAATGGCCATGATGGAGGCCATGTTGCACAGGTCCCAGTTGGCCCAGTAGTTGGTGATGCAGGCGTCGTTGTGGTTGACCAGGAAGTGGTCGTTGAGCGGATAGAAGACGTTGAGCATCATCCGCTGGAAACGCGCGAGGTCGAAGCCCGAGTAACCACGCATGATCTCGGCGGCGTTGGCGAACTGGTAGCCGTAGATCCCGGCGGCCAGGAAGCGGTCGGCGTTGCCGGTGACCGTGGTGAGCGTGCCCGACCAGGCGTTGAGGATGTCGCGGGCCTTGTTGCCGTGCGCCGCGTCCCCGGTGACCTTCCAGCGCAGCGCGTTCTGGTAGGCGGCGTGGATGTCGTTGTAGAGCTGCGGGTAGTTCTGGCCGTCGCCACCGCGGATGATGGTCGCGGTCGGCCACCCGGCTCTTCATCCGGTCGAAGTCGGACTGCTTGCGGAGCATTCCGGGATGGGTGAACGCCAGCGGCCGGGCCGGGTCGGCCTGGGGCGTCGGGCTGTCGGAGGCTGCCATGGACTGTCCGGCATGCGCGAGTCCGGGAATCGCCACGGCTCCGCCGCCGAGGACGGCGGCTTTCAGGAGGCGGCGGCTCGGATTCTCCGGGCGGTGCGTGCCCTGGGCTACCGGCAGCCGGGAACTCGTGACCGCCGTCCGCTCCACCAAGCAGTTCCTGACGTATGTCTCGTCGGGCCCGTTCCAGTACGCCGTCGCCGAGGCACTCGCGCTTCCGGATGCGTACTTCGAGGCGTTCCGGGCGGACATGCTGGCCAAGCGGGACGTGCTGGCGGCGGGGCTGGCCGAGGCTGGGTTCGACGTGTTCACGACCGCCGGGACGTATTTCATCACCACCGACATCCGGCCCCTCGGCGAGACCGACGGCTTCGTCTTCTGCCGCGCGCTACCCGAGCGGGCCGGTGTCGTCGCCATCCCGAACGCCGTGTTCTACGACCACCGCGAGGCCGGAGCGCCCTTCGTACGGTTCGCGTTCTGCAAGCGCACCGAGGTGCTGGCAGACGCGGCGGAACGGCTCCGCAAGGCATTCGCGGGCTGACCGCCGCCCTGCCGGACTGGTCGATACGTTCCCCGCCGCCTGCCGCGCCTCGCCCGCCCGGCGCTTTCGCGCCGCGGGCCATCATGTCGGCGCTTGCCGCACCGACAGAGGCAGACGTACAATTTTCTGTACGTGGAAGGAGGGTCGATCGTGAAGACCATGACGTATTCCGAGTCGCGCGCGCGGTACGCCGAGGTGCTCAACTCCGTCACCGACGACCGCGAAGAGGTCGTCATCACCCGGGCCGGACATGAGCCGGTCGTCATCGTCTCCCTTGAGGACTACGAGTCCCTGAAGGAGACGGCGTACCTCCTGCGGAGCCCGGCGAACGCCCGGCGCCTGCTCGCGTCCATCGACGAGTTGGAAAACGGCGGCGGCACCGTACGCGAGCTGGCGACCGACGAGTAACGGCCGCGAATGAAGATCACCTTCTCCTCCCGAGCCGGGGAGGACTACCTGTGGTGGCAGCTACAGGACCGGAAGATCCTGAAGCGCATCAACACACTCATCGCGGACATCGCCCGGAACGGCAACGAGGGGATCGGCAAACCGGAGCCCCTCAAGCACGGATTCCAGGGCTACTGGTCGCGCCGCATCAACGACGAGCACAGACTGATCTACAAAGCCACCGAGGACGGCGTCCTGATCGCACAGTGCCGCTACCACTACGAGAGCTGACCGGACTCGAGCGGATCGAACACAGCCTCTGTCGGCCTCAGCGTCGCGCAGCGATCAGCGCGTCGGCACCTCATCGTCGGCGCTGGGATCCCACTTTGGTCGCGGACCTGCGCAGTCGCTTGGCCAGCGCCTTATCCCGAGCCCTCAGAAGCCGCCCTGCCGCCTCCAGCACAGCCCCGGTGGCGGGGTGGCGGCAGCGCCACAGGTCGTCGGCGGCCTGTTCCAGGAGCGGCAGCACCGCACCCCCCTCCTGTTCCAGGAACATGGCGAATGCCTCGTCCGCCACGCCCAGCGGGCCCCACAGATGGTCCACGAGCCCCCACATCTGGAGTTCCGGGCCGTGTCCTTCGGGGATCTCGCCGCGGTCGGCCAGTGCGATCGCCGCGGTCTCGGCGCAGCCGGGGACCTGGGAGGCCGCGGCTTTGCGCAGGACCGCCAGCGCTCGCGGTTCATCCAGTTCGGCGAGCACCGCCGCGGCGGCAAGGCGGCGGAGGGCGGCATCGGCTTCCAGACCGGCACAGGCGTCGATGAGCTGGACTGCGGCTGAGCCCTGGCCCCGATGACTGATCCATCCGGTGATCTCGGAGTGGGCGGCCTCCGGGTCGTAGTCGAGCAGGGCGTCGAGCAGGGTCGGGGCGTCCGCGTCGGCCAGTTCGCCGATGACAGGGGCGTGGAATCCCTCGGCGAGCAGGTACTCGCGCAGTCCGTGGCGTCCCAGCGCAGTGAGCCGGAGCCGTGTCCCGGCCGGCGGAGTGCCGTCGCCGTCCTCGGCGCCCGCCTCGATACCGAGGATGCCTAGGATGACGTGATCCCGCTGCCGGTTCGTCTCCGGACCGGTCTCGACCTCCGCCGCCTGATACTCGGCGAGGACAACGGCCGCCTGGTCGAGGATCTGCAGGAGGAGCAGTTCGACCAGCCGTGCCTCCTGCTTCGGAAGGCCCTCGCGAAGAGCGCCGACGAGCAGCGCGGTGTCCAGCCATTCGCCGTCGGGAACCTCGTACAGCGCCCGCAGCACCACCGCCGCCAGGCCGAGGCCGTCCTCGTCCTCTATGTCCACCGCGCCCAGCAGCGCCGGGGACAGGCCGAAGTTCCCGAGGTCGTTCAGATCGTCGAGGTCGTCTCCGAGCGCATCGCACCAGAGTTCCAGTACCTTCTCGTCTTCCGCGGCGGCGGGCAGGCCGGCACCGGGGTGGGCGACGCCCCTGCCGATCTCCACCAGGTCCGCGTACACGGCGAGCCTCCAGGGGTCGTCCAGGCAGGGCAGATCTCCGGAGCTGCGCAGGCGGGCCAGCCGCTTGTCGCGCTCTTCGGGACAGAGGGCCCTCAGTTCGTCGTCCTGAGTCCACAGCTCGAGTTCCTGGACGGCCCGGCGGCCCAGTGCGGGCTTGAGCACGTCCCGGGACGTGACGGCTCGTCCGCCCTGGCACCAGTGGGCCAGGCGAAGCGCGGAAGCGATCAGCGGCACCGTCCGGGCGGCCTCGGCGAGTTCCGCACGTGGTGCGAGGGAGACGGGCCGCACCGGAACGGACACCACCATGTCCAGGCCGTCGTCCTCGTCGATGTGGATTTCGCCGCAGGAACAGCGCCGCTCGCCGGGGGCGGCCGCGGCCTGGCCCGGTGCCGGGGCAACCGTGGGCGGCCGCGGGTCGAGGCCGGCCAGTTGCCGGTCCAGGGCCTCGCGGTCGAAGCGGGCGGGATCGAAGCCCTTCTCGCGCAGGGTTTCCACCAGGTCGGCCCACGGCTCGGGGGCCGGTGCGCCACGGTCCGCGACGGCGTCGAGTACGGCTTGCAGCCCCCAGGCTCCGCCGATGTCCTCGGCGCGGGGCATGGCGCGGCGCCCCCCGGTACAGCTGACCCGTCGGTCGGGGGCGGACGCGGGGAGGATCTTCTCCAGCGTGATCCGGTGCTGCCAGTCGTCGCCGAAGTCGTAGGTGTACTCCAGTCGGCTGCCTTCGTGGGGCAGCACCTCCGCCACGGTCACGGACTCCTCGTCGGCGTCGCGGAAAGGATCGCGGTCCAACGGTGCGTCGAAGTCGACGAATTGGCGGACCGAGCCAGGTTCGGTGAAGGAGTGCAGGTGCGAGTCGTCCCAGCCGAAGCATGTCTGGACGATGTCGTGCAGGCAGCCGAGCGAGGTGTCGGCGGGCAGGGTGACCCGACGCCAGATCGGCGGGCTGGTGTCTCGCAGGACGATCTTCAACTGGTACGTCGGCACGGGCTCGGCGGTCACGGCAGTCACGGCAGTCACGGCAGTCACGGCGGGAAGTTCCCTCAAGGCGGAGGCGGATTGCGGCACCGGTAACGGGCGGCGATCGCGAAGGGTCGCGCCGGTTTCCCGGCTGGTGCCGGTGACATCTTCCCGCACTGCGCCGAGTGGGCGAAGCGCTTCTGGCGGTCGGCGGCCATCGGCGCGGATAGCCTTGACCTTCCGAGGGCTCGTGGGCTACTGTCCGCGCCCTTCTGAACAGTTGCAAGGAGTCTGGCCAGGGGTGGACGTGAGGGCGAAGGTTGATCCGTCGGCGGAGCCGGAGTCGGCGACCCCGGACCTGGAACGGATGTCTGCCCGGTTGCCGGAGCTTGCCTTGGGCGAGGCGGTGTTCCTTCCCGCGGACCCGCCCCGGACGGGGCGGATGGCGTTCTGGACGCCCGGGAGCGAGCCACCGGACCTCGGGGTGGAACCCGAGGAACTCACCGTGGTCTGTCCGCACGGTTCGTCCGTGCGCCGGGCGCGGGTGGCCGCCGTGTCGCTCTCCGTGGAGCAGGCGCTGCCGCTGCTGACCCGCTGCCGGGCACTCGGCGCGGACGGCAGCGGGCGGGCGTCGGCCGGTACCGCGTTCTGGGGCACAGCGGCCCTGCTGGGGCTGCGTCTGCTCGCCCGGGGCCGGATACTGCCCGGGGTGTCGCCGGAAGGGTTCGACGCGTGGCGGGTCGGCCCGCTGGACACCGAGGACCACGAGCGGCTGGTCACCCTTGCCGCCGCCATGCCGCCGGAGGCTCGCGCGGTCGCGGTTCCCGGATCTTCCCCGCTCACGCTCCCGGCGGCCGAGCCGCTGCTGCGGGCCTTCCTGGACGCCGTGGCCGATTCCCTCGCCCGCCCTCCCGCCGCCCGCCGGGTGACCGGCCAACCGGCGTTCGCGGCGCGCGCCCCGCAGTCCGTACCCGAGCAGCGGAGGTGGGCGGCGGAGGTCGCCGCCGGCCGCGACGCGGGGCTGGCGGTGTCGCTGCGGCTGGAACTGGACCGTGCGGACTCCGTCCGGGCCGTGGTCCAGCTGCGCAGCCTGGCCGATCCCACGGTTCTCGCCGACGCCGCGGACCTGTGGTCCGGCCACGCCACCGCCCCCGAACTGTTCGGCCCACGGGCCAAGGTGGACACGCTGCTGACGCTGCGCCGGGCCGCCCGCGCCTGGCCCCCGGCCGGACGACTGCTGGACTCCGCCGCCCCGGCAGGTCTGGAGCTGTCCGACGAGGAGGCCCAGTCGCTGCTGGGTGACGCGGCGGAAAGCCTTGCCGCCGCCGGGGTCGCCGTGCACTGGCCCAAGGAGCTGGTGCGCGAGCTGACCGCCTCCGGAGTCCTGGAACCCGTACGCCGTCAGGGGACGCGGTCTGCGGCCGAGTCCTTCCTGTCCTCCGGCGGCCTGCTGGAATTCCGCTGGCGGGTCGCCCTCGGGGAGCGGGAACTCACCGAAGAGGAGCTGGAACAGCTGGTCCAGTCACACCGGCCGATCGTGCGGCTACGCGACCAGTGGGTGGTCGTGGACCCGGGGCTGGTCCGCCGGCTGCGCCGGGCCGCGCAGTCCAGGACGGCCCCGGCCTCCTCGCTCACCCCGATCGACGCCCTGGGTGCCGCGCTCACCGGCAGCATGGAGGTGGACGGCGAACAGGTGGCGGTCACCGCCGGCGGCGTACTGGAGGAGCTGCGCTCCCGGATCGCCGACCCCGAGGCCCGCGCCGCGCGGGAGCCCCAGGGGCCGCCGAAAGCCCTGGCCGCGACCCTGCGCGACTACCAGTTGCGCGGCCTGAACTGGCTGCACCGGATGACCTCGCTCGGCCTGGGCGGCTGCCTCGCCGACGACATGGGCCTGGGCAAGACCGTCACCCTGATCGCTCTCCACCTGCGCCGCCAGGAACGGAAGAGCACCGCCGGCCCCACCCTGGTGGTCTGCCCCGCCTCGCTGCTCGGCAACTGGGAGCGCGAGATCCGGCGCTTCGCACCGGCCACCCCGGTGCGCCGCTTCCACGGCCCCGGCCGCGACCTGGCCGGCCTCGACGACGGAGCGGACGACGGCTTCGTCCTGACCACCTACGGGACCATGCGCCGCGACGCCGAACGCCTCGCCGGGCAGCCCTGGGGCCTGCTCGTCGCCGACGAGGCCCAGCACGTCAAGAACCCGCACGCGCTCACCGCCCAAGCCCTGCGCCGGATCCCCTCGCGGGGACGGGTTGCGCTGACCGGCACCCCGGTCGAGAACAACCTGTCCGAGCTGTGGTCACTGCTCGACTGGACCACCCCGGGCCTGCTCGGCACGCTCACCTCCTTCCGTGACCGGTACGCCACGGCCGTCGAGGGCGACCGCGACGAACAGGCCGCACGACGGCTGGCCGCTCTGGTCCGCCCCTTCCTGCTGCGCCGGCGCAAGGCCGACCCCGGCATCGCGCCCGAACTGCCGCCCAAGACCGAGACCGACCAGCCGGTGTCCCTGACGAAGGAGCAGGTGTCGCTGTACGAGGCGCTGGTACGCGAACTCATGGCCGAGATCGAGGACAAGCAGGGCATGGCGCGGCGCGGCCTGGTGATGAAGCTCCTCACCGGCCTGAAGCAGGTCTGCAACCACCCCGCGCAGTTCCTGAAGGAACCCGCGGGCGCCAGGCTCCCGGGCCGTTCAGGGAAACTGGAACTCCTGGACGAACTCCTGGACACCGTTCTGGCCGAGGACGGGTCGGCCCTGGTCTTCACCCAGTACGTGGCCATGGGCGCGCTGATCGAGCGCCACCTGGCCGACCGCGGCGTGGGCACCCTGTTCCTGCACGGAGGCACCACGGTCACACGCCGCGAGGAGATGGTCGACGCCTTCCAGAGCGGCGAGAAGAAGGTGTTCCTGCTGTCCCTCAAGGCCGCCGGGACCGGTCTGAACCTGACCCGGGCCGGACACGTCATCCACTACGACCGCTGGTGGAACCCGGCCGTGGAGGACCAGGCCACCGACCGCGCCTACCGGATCGGACAGACCCAGCCGGTCCAGGTGCACAAGCTGCTCGCCGAGGGCACGGTGGAGGACCGGGTCGCCGAGATGCTCCGCCAGAAGCGGGAGCTGGCCGACTCGGTGCTCGGCTCGGGCGAGGCGGCCTTCAGCGAACTGAGCGACAGCGAACTGGCCGAACTGGTCACGCTGCGAAGGACGGGACGATGACCGGGCGTGGCCGGCCGGGCGAGTCGGCCGCCCGTACCTTCGAGGCACTCCCGCCGGCCAAGGGCAGCCGCGCGCCCTTCGCCGAGTCCTGGTGGGGCCGCGCATGGCTGCGCTCCCTGGAGGAGTCCTCCCTGGACTCCGGCCGCCTCTCGCGCGGCCGGACCTACGCGCGCGGCGGCGCGGTCGGACCGGTCACCGTCGCCCCCGGCTCGGCCGCCGCCCCGGTACAGGGCAGCCGCCGCACCCCCTACCGCGCCACGGTCCAGGTGGAGCAGCTGACGGACCGGCAGTGGGACCGGCTGCTCGACATGATCGCCGAGCGGGCCGCCAACATCGCCGCACTGCTGGACGGCGAGATGCCCGCCGGGCTCGCCGACGACGCGGCGGCCGCCGGCGTCCCGCTGCTGCCCGGCTCCCGGGACCTCGACCCCGAGTGCAGCTGCCCCGACTGGGGCTACCCCTGCAAACACGCTGCGGCCCTCTGCTACCAGGTCGCCCGGCTCCTGGACCGCGACCCCTTCGTGTTGCTGCTCCTGCGGGGCCGCGACGAGCGGGAGCTGATGGACGAACTCGGCCGCCGCAACACCGCCCGCGCCTCCGCCGAAGCCGCGGTGTCCGCGACGACGGCAGGAGCACATCCGGACGGGTCCCCGGCCCGGACCAGCGATCCCGCCGGGCCCGCCTTCGCCTCACGCAGCGAACTGCCGCCCCTGCCCGCCCCGCCCCCGCTGCCCGACCGGGCCGGCCGCGGCCCCGCGCTGGCGGGCTCGGCCGTCCCTGAGCCCGGCGTGGACCCGGCCGCACTCGAACTGCTCGCCGCCGACACCGCGACGCGTGCCCGCCATCTGCTCGCCGGAGCCCTCGGTCCGCGGCATGCCGACACGGCTCCACCCGTCCCGCTCACCGAATGGCAGGACGCCGTCCGCCTCGCCGCCGCTCACCCCACCCCGGAGGTCTTCGCCCTGATCGCCGCGAACTGCGGCCGCACCCCCCGCGAACTCGCCGCCGCCACCCGCGCGTGGCGGTACGGCGGCGCGGCGTCCCTGGACGGACTGGAAAGCTCTTGGACCCCGCCGCCCTCCCGCCTGGAGCGCGACCGCGAGGCGCTGCGAGCGGACTGGGCCGACGGCAGACCGCCCCGGCTGCGTTCCTGGCGCAACCGCTGGACCGTCGAGGGCCGCGACGCCCAACTGCGCCTGGGACGGGACGGACTGTGGTACCCGTACACCAAGGACCAGGGCACCTGGTCCCCGGCGGGGCCCCCTGACGCCGATGCCGCCGTCGTCCTGACCGCTCTCCTCGAAACATGATGCTCGGGGTGCCCCTGCGATCCACCGATTCCGTCCCGCCGCCGCCCATTGCATCGGTCGCGCGGCGAAGATGCGCGGATCCGGTCGGCGCCCCGACCCGGCGACGGCGGACTCCGATGAGCCTGTTGCACGACACACGAATGAGTGTGTGAACGAGGAGTCGCCTGCATGAGATTCCTCCCTGCGGTGGGGGGTTTGGCGCATCATGGTCGCCGCAGCTCGCAGAAAAGGTTGTCTACCGTGCTCGTACTCGAAACTTTGGTATGGGCGCGGCCGAAAACGGACCCCCGCCGGCCCACGCCGTCCCGGCCCTTTCGCGGCGGGAGTTCACCGGTCGAGCACCGCCATCGCCGCGTTGTGCCCCGCCACGCCGCTCACGCCGCCGCCCCGCAGCGCGCCCGCCCCGCACAGCAGCACATTGGCGTGCCGGGTGGCCACCCCCCAGCGCGCCGCCGCCCCGTCCAGCGCCGCCTCGTCCTCCGGCTCCACGAAGGGGAACTCCAGGTCGCGGTGGAAGATGTGGCCGCCCGGCAGCCGCAGGTCCCGCTCCAGGTCCAGCGGGGTCCTGGCCTCCAGGCACGGCCGGCCCTCGCCGTCCTCGGCCAGGCAGTCGGCGAGCGGCTCGCCGAGGTGTTCGTCGAGGGCGGCGAGCGTGGCCCGCAGCAGATGCCCGCGCGTCGCGTCGTTGTCCGCGGCGAACAGCCGGGCGGGGGTGTGCAGCCCGAACAGCGTCAGCGTCTGATAGCCGCGCGCGGCCAGCTCGGGGGAGAGGATCGAGGGATCGGTGAGCGAGTGGCAGTACACCTCGCTCGGCGGCACCCGGGGCGGCTCGCCCTCCGCGGCCTGCCGGTAGGCCGTCTCCAACTGCCCGTAGCCTTCCGCGATATGGAACGTCCCCGCGAACGCCTCCCGGGGATCGGCGGCCGGATCGCGCAGCGCCGGCAGGCGCCGCAGCAGCATGTTGACCTTGAACTGCGAGCCTTCCGCCGGGGGCGGCGACGGCCCGCCCAGCAGCCGCGCAAGCGCCTGCGGCGACGCGTTGACCAGCACCCACGCGGTGCCGACGACGCCCTCGCCGGTCTCGGTGCGGAAGGTCACCTCCGCCCGGGTGCCGTCCGTTGCCAGGGACGTCACCTCGTGCCCGAGGCGGATCTCGGCGCCCGCGGCGCGCGCCGTCACGGCCAGCGCGTCGGTCACCGCGCCCATGCCGCCCACGGGCACGTCCCAGTCGCCGGTGCCCTGGCCGATCACGTGGTAGAGGAAGCAGCGGTTCTGGAGCAGCCGCGGGTCGTGCGCGGAGGCGAACGTGCCGATGAGCGCGTCGGTGAGGACCACGCCGCGCACCAGGTCGTCGGTGAACGTCGCCTCGATCGTCTCGCCCAGCGGCCGTTCGAACATGGCGTCCCAGGCGGCCGGTTCGTCGATCGTGGCCCGCAGCTCCGTCCGGGTCGGCACCGGCTCGGTCAGCGTGGGGAAGACTCGGGCCGCGACGCGGGCCGTCATGGCGTAGAAACGCTGCCACGCGTCGTACTCCCGCTCCGAGCCGGTGAGGCGTGCGAACGCCTCCCGCGTCCTGGCCTCCCCGCCGCCGACCAGCAGCCCGGTTGGCCGCCCGCCGCGCTCCACCGGCGTATAGGAGGAGAAGAGGCGCTTGCGCAGCGACAGGCGCAGGCCCAGGTCCGTCACGATCCGCTGCGGCAGCAGGCTGACCAGATAGGCGTAGCGGGAGACCCGGGCCGCCACCCCGGGGAACGCCCGGTCCGACACGGCGGCGCCGCCGGTGCGGCCGAGGCGTTCCAGCACGAGCACCCGGCGGCCGGCGGAGGCGAGGTAGGCGGCGGCGACCAGGCCGTTGTGACCGCCGCCGACGATCACGGCGTCGTACGTGGTGAGGGCGGGCATGGCCCTTGGTAACACGCGGCGTCGGCCCGCGGCCAGTGTCAGGGCCGACACCGGCGGGCCGCGCCGGGCGCACGCCGCGCGGCCTGCGCGGGGACGGCTGATCGGGAGTTCTCCGCCGTAAGGTGGAGGGTTGTCATGTCTGCCCGCGTCACCGAAGGAGCCCATGCCGCACGACGCCGCCCTCCCGCCGCCCGAGGCCGGGACCCCGCTGGCCGACGGGCCCCCGCCGGCCGCCCAGATCCGCCGCATCCTCCGCCTCTTCCGCCCCTACCGCGGCCGGCTGGCCGTCGTCGGCCTGCTGGTCGGCGCCTCCTCGCTGGTCGCCGTGGCCTCGCCGTTCCTGCTCCGCGAGATCATCGACGTCGCCCTGCCCGAGCGCCGCACCGGCCTGCTGGCGCTGCTGGCCCTCGGCATGGTCGCCACCGCCGTGACCAGTTCGGTCTTCGGCGTGCTCCAGACGCTGATCTCCACCACCGTCGGCCAGCAGGTGATGCACGACCTGCGCACCGCCGTCTACGCCAAGCTCCAGCAGATGCCGCTGGCGTTCTTCACCCGGACCCGCACCGGCGAGGTGCAGTCCCGGATCGCCAACGACATCGGCGGCATGCAGGCCACCGTCACCTCGACCGCGACCTCCCTCGTCTCCAACCTCACCGCCGTCGTCGCCACCGTCGTGGCGATGCTCGCGCTGGACTGGCGGCTCACCCTGGTGTCGCTGGCCCTGCTGCCGTGCTTCGTGTGGATCGCGCGCCGCGTCGGCCGGGAGCGCCGGCGGATCACCACGCAGCGGCAGAAGCAGATGGCGGCGATGGCCGCCACCGTCACCGAGTCGCTGTCCGTCAGTGGCATCCTGCTCGGCCGCACCATGGGCCGCGCCGAGGCGCTCACCCGCGAATTCGCCGGTGAGTCACGGCAGTTGGTGGATCTTGAGGTCCGGGCCTCCATGGCGGGCCGCTGGCGGATGGCCACCATCGGCATGATCATGGCCGCCATTCCGGCGCTGCTGTACGGCTCGGCCGGAGTGATGTTCGAGCTGGGCGGCACGCCGCCGTCGATCGGCACGCTGGTCGCGTTCGTCTCGCTCCAGCAGGGGCTGCTGCGGCCGGCGGTCTCCCTGCTGTCGACCGGCGTGGACATCCAGGCGTCCCTGGCGCTGTTCCAGCGGATCTTCGAGTACCTCGACCTGCGGGTGGACATCACCGAGCGCGCCGACCCGGTGGAGCTGGACCGGGCCCGGGGCGAGGTGCGGTTCGAACAGGTCTCCTTCACCTACGACGCGGGCGCGCCGGCCACCCTGGTGGACGTGGACCTGACCGTTCCGGCGGGCGGGTCGCTGGCCATCGTCGGCCCGACCGGCGCCGGGAAGAGCACCCTGGGCTATCTGGTGCCGCGCCTGTACGACGTGACCGAGGGCCGGGTGACGCTCGACGGCGTGGACGTGCGCGACCTGACCTTCGCGGCGCTCGCCCGGTCGGTGGGCGTGGTCTCCCAGGAGACCTATCTCTTCCACGCGTCCGTCGCGGAGAACCTGCGGTTCGCCAAGCCGGACGCGACCGCGGCGGAGATCGAGGCGGCGGCCCGCGCCGCCCAGATCCACGACCACATCGCCGCGCTGCCCGACGGCTACGACACGATCGTCGGCGAACGCGGCTACCGCTTCTCCGGCGGCGAGAAGCAACGGCTCGCCCTCGCCCGCACCATCCTGCGCGACCCGCCGGTGCTCGTCCTGGACGAGGCCACCAGCGCGCTGGACACCCGCACCGAGCGGGCGGTGCAGCGGGCGATCGACTCGCTGTCGGCCGGCCGCACCACCATCACCATCGCGCACCGGCTGTCCACGATCCGCGACGCCGACCAGATCGTCGTCCTGGACGGCGGCCGGATCGTCGAGAGCGGCACGCACGAGGAGCTGATGGCGCTCGACGGCCGGTACGCCGAGCTGCTGCGGCGGGACGCCCGCGCCCCGGAGGGCGACGGGATCCGCGAAACGGTGGAGGTCACCACGCCCTGAGCCCAACGCTTGGGGAGCCCTTCGGGGCTGGGCTAAAAACTGTGCGAACGATCGTGCTAATATCTCGGCTGTCACCGACACCCGAGGGGATCCCGAGATGCATCTCAGGGCAGCACTCATCCGCACCTCGCTCAACGGCACCGCCCGCGTCGCCCCCCGGCTGGCCGGCCGCTGGGCGCTGTCGCTGTTCTCCCACCCCATGACCCGTGTGGCCGTCCGCCCCGCCGAGGAGCCCGTGATGCGGCGGGCCGATCGGGGCGAGTTGGTGGTGAACGGCAAGACCGCCGTCGTCTACCGATGGGGCGCCGGGACGCGGCCCGTGCTGCTCATGCACGGCTGGCTCTCCCGCGCCTCCCGGTTCAGCCCGCTGATACAGGCGCTGACCGAGCGCGGATACAGCCCGGTGGCCTTCGACGCCCCCGGCCACGGCGACGCCGGCGGGCGCGGCACCACGATCCTGGAGTACCGCGACATGGCGCGCCAACTACACGCCGAACACGGCAGGTTCGCCGCCGTGATCGGCCACTCCGTCGGCGGCATGGGCGCGTTCTTCGCCCTGCGGGACGAGATCGGCGCCGACCGGCTCATCACGATCGGCGCGCCCGCCGAGTTCGGCTACCTCGTCGACAGCTTCCGCGCCACGGCCGGGCTCGGCCGCTGGGCCGGACCGGAGCTGCGGCGGCGCATCGAGAGCGACGTCTTCCCCGGCGAGCACGACATCTGGGCGCGTTTCTCCGCCACTTACCGCCCGGGGCAGCTCACCATGCCGATCCTCGTCATCCACGACGAGAGCGACGACATGGTCACCATCGAGCAGTGCCGCCGGGTGAAGGCCGCCCACGACGGCCGCGCCGACCTGCTCATCACCCGCGGCCTGGGGCACCGCCGCATTCTCGCCGCCCCGGAAGTCATCGAGGCCGTCCTCGACTTCGTCTCCGCCACGGAACCGGCCGCCCGGACCCCGGACTCCCGTCCCTGACCCCGATCCCCGCGGGAGCTCCGCTCACCGACGACGCACGGCCCGTCGAGCAGTCCGGTGGCCTCGAAGATCTCGGAGGTGAACCGGGCGCCACCGGTGTGCTCGCCGGCCACGAAGTCGAACTCCGTCAAGTCCGGCGTCTCGTCGCCGTCGTGCCGGTCGTTCTGCCCGCCCGCGCGCGGGAGTTCAGCGGCTCGACGCCGCCGAGAGCCGCGCGGTGATCGCTGCCTGGGCCCGGTCGTAGCTGGTGTCGTCCCCGTGCAGAGCCGAGTCCGAGTTGGCCATCTCCAGCATCGCCACCAGCTCGAACGTCAACTGCGCCGCGTCCAGGTCCCCGGGCACCTCCCCGGCGCGCCGGGCCTCGTCGATCAGGCCGCGCACATAGGCGATCCACTCGGTGCGGGCGGCGGCCACCGCGTCGCGCACCGCTCCGTGGCGCGCGCTGAACTCGGCCGAGACCGCGGTGAAGAAGCACCCGCCCGGGAAGACCCGGTCCCGGGAGTACGCCAGATACGCCTCGCACAGCCGCCGCACCCGGGCCAGCCCCGGCGGGGCCTCCTCCGCCGGCCGCACGACCCGGTCGACGTACACGGCGCGGGCGGCGCGGACCGTCGCGAGCTGCAATTCCTCCTTGGACCCGAAGAGCGCGAACACCCCGCTCTTGCTCAGCCCCAGCTCCCCGGCGATGCGGCCGATCGAAAGCCCCTCCAGGCCCTCGACGGAGGCGATGGCCATGGTCCGGCCCAGCACGAGCCGCCGGGTCTGGTTCCCCCGCTCCACCCGCCCGTCGGTCACTGTTCCGGCCACCGTGCCGCCCTCCGTCCAGCCGATCCCCCATCGTACTGACATCGGGCCACCGGGGCCCGCCCCGGCTAAGTGAGGACGAGCAGCACCTCGGTGACCTCCTCGCCCCGCCCCGCGGCGAAGTCCTTGTTCTCCCCGTAGACCGTGAAGCCGCACTTCTCCAGCACCCGCAGCGAGCCGTAGTTGTCCCACGCGGCGGCCCCGTACAGCGGGCGCACCGGGTACTCGGCGAGGAACGCCGTCAGCGCCGCGCCGGCGATGCCCCGGCCCCAGTGCTCCCGGCCGACCCAGTACGACACGTGCGGCTCGTCGGGCCCGCCCCAGGCGGACACCTGCCCGACGATCCGGCCGCCCTCCAGCACGGTGCGGCTGGTCACGCCCTCGTCCCGGAGCAGCCGTGCCCAGCGGGCGTCGAACGCGGCCCGGTCGTCCGGGTCCGGGGGAGTGAAGGCCGCCATCCGCACCGCCTCCGGGTCCCGCTGGAAGTCGAACAGCACCGGCAGGTCCTCCGCCGTCGTCGGGCGCAGCGTCACCCGCGCGGGGCGGCTCACCGCAGCCGGCCCGCGCTCGCCAGGGCGTCGAACACCGCGTGGTCCACCGGCGCCGTGCGCTCCCGGTCGGCCAGCGACAGCCAGGCGATCTCCTCGATCTCGCTGCTGGCGATCGGCGTCCCGCGGTGCTCGGCGGTGTAGCAGGCCATCCGCACCAGCGTGCCCTCCGGGTGCCCGTCGGCCTGCGCGGTGTAGGTGCCGAGGTGCGTCGCCGTTTCGGGCAGCAGCGTCACGGACAGCTCCTCCCGGACCTCCCGCACCAGGGCCGCCACTTCGCTCTCGCCCTCGTCGACCTTGCCGCCCGGGATGTAGAAAAGGCGCCTGCCGCGGCTGCGCGCCCCCAGGATCCGGCCGCCCTCCAGATGCACCCAGGCGACGGTGTCGATGAGCCGTGTCACTGCCCTGTCCTTCCCTGCCGTGCCGCTCGGGGATGACCTCTCGTCCCCGGGCCGCGACGATGATGTCATGGGTGTCTGGGAGCGTGCGATGGAGAATCCGGAGGACCCCGGCCGGGCCGGCCGCGGCGGGCCGCTGTGGCTGCACCCCGACGACGACCTGGCGCCGAACCGGCCGGGCGAGACCCTGCACGGCAAGGTGGCCGCCCTGCCGTCGGGCGCGCTGCGCCGGGTCACCGACCGGGTGCTGCGCAGATCCGGCGAGGCCGACGCGCTGCGGGCGGCGCTGCTCGCCGAGGAGGCCATCGGCGTGCGGCTGGACGCGCTGGCCGGGGACGGCTGGCGGGTGCTGCACTCGATCCCGCTGCCCGGCGAGGCGGACCTGCCGCACCTGGCGATCGGCCCCGGTGGCGTGCTGAGCCTGCGGTCCGTGCGGCACGCCGGGGCGCGCGTCTCGGTGGGGGAGGACGTGGCGCTGATCGACGGCCGACGGCAGGAGCCGTACGTTCGCCGCTGCCGCCGGGACGGGCGGCGGGCGGCCCACGCCCTCAGCCGCGGCTGCGGCTTCCCGGTCGCGGTCCGCCCGGTGCTGGTGGTCGTCGCCGCGCGGGGCATGGCCGTGACCTCCGCGCTGCGCGACGTGGAGGTGCTCCGCGAGCACCAGCTCGCCGGGCTGGCCCGGCGGGGCGGCGTCCTCAAGCCGGACAGCGTCGAGGCCATCTACGGCGTGGCCCGCGACCGCCGGACCTGGCGCGCCGCGTGAGACCGGCCGCGCCCGGCCCGTCACCGGCACGCTCAGCGAACGGAGGGCCGCCCGATCACCTCGGGCTCCGGGCGGAACACGCAGAACTCGTTGCCCTCCGGGTCCGCCATGACGTCCCAGTCCAGCTCGGCGTCCCGGCGGCGCAGCATCGTCGCGCCCAGTTTCAGCAACTCCTCGGTGTCGCCCCGGACATCGATGTGCATCCGGTTCTTCACCGTTTTCTTCTCCGGCACCGGGTTGATCCAGATCGTGGGCCCCTCGCCCGCGGGGTCCCGGATGGGCACCGGCCAGTGCTCCGGGATCTCCTGGCCCGGCGCGCCGCCGCTGCGCTCGTACCCCAGCACGGTGCACCACCAGTCGGCGAGCGCCTGATGGTCGTTGGCGTCGAGGGCGAGGTCCTTGAAACGTGCGGGTGGCATGGCGCGAGCCTAGGGCCTGTCCCGGGGATCGTCGCGGGTCCACGCCGGGCGCCGGCCCCGGGCGGCCCGGCCGCCGTCAGTCCGCCACCCCGAACTCCGCCACCACTCGCTCGGGCCTGATCCGCACCAGCAACTGGCCGGGCACGCCGTTGCGCTCCCCGAACTCCCGCGCCCGCTCCTCGCCCATGTAGCGCGCCGCGATCCGGGTGGCCCAGGTCAGCAGCTCCGCGGGGTCCTCGCTCAGCGAGGCGACTCCCTCCACGACCACGAAGTCGTAGGGCGGCCGGGGCGCGTCGACGCCGAGCGACACCCGGGGGTCCCGGGCCATGTTGCGGCCCTTCACGGACGTCGCGTCCGTGGTCAGCACCAGCTCCTCGCCGTCCGGCACGAACCACACCGGGGCCACGTGCGGCCGCCCGTCGGCGCGGACGGTGGAGAGCATGCCGGTCCTGGTCCCCTCGGCGAGGAACGCCAGCCGTTCGTCCTTCGTCATCACGCGCGCCATGGGCTCATCCTGCGTCAGTCCGCGGGTCCCGGCCACCGCGCCGGCAGCCCGTGCGGGTGAGCGGTCGCCAGCAGCCGTTCGGCGTCGCACCCGGAGCGGACGCTCAGCCAGAAGTCGTGCCGCCCGTTCACCTCGCGCGGCTCGAACGCGACGACCGCGAAGCCCGCCTCGGGTGTCGCCGCCGCGGCGAGCCGGTCCAGTTCACCCGTCACCTTCGTCCACTCGGCGGCGTCGACGTACTGCCGCATGACGGAGTGCCAGACCACCGTGAGCGTGCCCGGCTCCAGCTCCACCGCCGACAGGAACTCCGCCGCCCCGGCCCCCTCCACCGTCGCCGGCACCTTGGCGGCGATGCTCAGCGCGCCGTCCAGCCGCTCCATGCGCTCCCGCTGGTCGGGCCACACATACGCCCGCAGCGCCAGCGAGCCGTCCGCCGACAGCGGGTCGATCGGGGCCGGGTCGCAGCCGCGCCGCTCCACGATCCGCAGTGCCTGGTGCCGGGCGGCGCCCGCGCGCAGCCAGTCGGGCACCTCGCCCGCCCAGGTGCCGGTCAGCCGCACCGCGGAGTCCACCGGCCCCCAGGCGAAGTCCTCGTCCAGATAACGGAATTGCTCCGCCCGCAGGTTCAGCCCCGCGCTCGACCCCAGCTCGAACAGCCGCACGGGAAGCTGCGCGGTGGGCACCAGGTCCAGCAGCGCGGCCATCAGCAGGCTGGCGCGGCCGACCTCATTGGTCTGCGGCGGGCGCCGCAGCCAGTCCGCGATCCAGTCCGGTTCGGCGGCGACCGCCGCGCGGAACGCCGGCCAGGCCGCGTCGGGCCGCGCCGGGTCGAAGACGCCCTTGGCGCTCGGGTAGTGGGCGGCCAGCTCCGGCGCCCGCCCGGTCAGCGCCAGCGCGTGCACCGCGCCGAAGAGCCGCAGCGGAACGGCCTCGTCGGCCGTCGTGCCGGGATACCCCGCCACCGCGTCGGCGCACGGACCGCCGTCGCGGATGTCCTGGGCCGCCCGGTCCAGCAGCGCCGCGTAGAGCGGCGAGCCGAGCCGGGCGCATGCCCCGGCCTGCTGGGTGAAGATCCGGGCAACGTGTTCACGGGGCATGAGTACTCCTCCCAGGGGGATGCCCAAGATCATGGGGCCCGGCGGGGGCCGAGTGGAAGACCTGCCGGAGGAATATGCCCCTCGATATTCGGTTGCCTCGTATTCCCGTGCCCCGATTGGCTGTGATCATGACAGTATCGCCGCCGGATTCCCCGAACAGCTCTCCGCAGGGCTCCCCGCGCACCGCCGTCAACGCCGCCGTGAACGCCGCCGCGGACGCCGCCGAGTACGCGGCCCTCCTGCGGGCCGCACACGCGGATCCGGCCGTCGCCGGCGCGGTGCTCACCGGCTCCCAGGCCCGGGAGGGCATGCCCACGGTCCACTCGGACCACGACGTCTTCGTCATCACCCGGGACGGCCGGCACACGGACATCGGCGCCCGGCACACCGCCGTGCTGGACGTGGTCGTCATGCCGCTGGCCGAGTTCCGCACCCACGGCCTGCCGGAGTCCGGCAGCGACTTCAACCGCTACGCGTTCGTGCACGCCCAGGTCGTCAAGGACACCGAGGACGGGCTCATCGCCCGGCTGGTCGACCGCAAGGCCGCCCTCACCGGCGAGGAGGCCGGCCCGACCGCGGCGGGCTACCTCGACGCGTTCACCAACATCACCTACCGGGCGCTGAAGAACCACCGCGACGGCAGGACCCTGGAGGCACGGCTCGACGCCGCGGAGGTCCACCCCTTCCTGCTCGGCCACATCTTCGCGATGGAACGCCGCGTGCGGCCGTTCAACAAGTACCTCGGCTGGGAGCTGGCCCACCACCCGCTGGCCGACCTCCGATGGCGCCCCGGCCGGCTGCTGCCGCTGCTGGACGAGCTGCTCGCGCGCGGCGCGCCCGGCACGCTGCGGACCCTGTTCGCCGAGGTCGAACCGGCCGCCCGCGCCGCCGGGCACGGCCCGGTGCTCGACGCCTGGGGCGACGACCTCCGCCTGCTGCGCGGCGCCGATCACTGAGGCGCCGTGAACGGGCGGGCGGGGAAAGCGCGTTCTACGATGGGTGGTCATGAGCGCTCCCCGCATCGTCGTCTTCACCCGCACCACCGGTTTCCGGCACGACTCCATCCCGGCCGGCATCGAGGCGTTCACCGAACTGGGCACCGGGAACGGCATGGAGGTCCTGGCGACGGAGGACCCCGGCGAGCTCGTCGAGCGCCTGCCCGGCAGCAGCGTCGTGGTCTTCCTGTCCACCAGCGGCGACGTCCTCACGGACGCCGCGCGTGACGCGCTGCGCACCCATCTGGCCGGTGGCGGCGGCTTCGTCGGCGTGCACGGCGCCTCCACCACCGAGTACGGCTGGCCGTGGTACGGCGAGGACCTGGTCGGCGCCGTCTTCGACGGCCACCCCGACCTCCAGCCCGGCGTGGTGACCGTCGAGGACCACGACCACCCCGCCACCGCGCACCTCGGGGACCGCTGGGAGTTCACCGACGAGTGGTACAACTTCTCCGTCAGCCCGCGCGGCCGGGTCCGCGTGCTGGCCACCGCCGACGAGACGACGTACTCCGGCGGCCGGATGGGCGACGACCACCCCCTCGTCTGGTGCCACGAGCTGGCCGGCGGACGGTCGTTCTACACCGCCCTGGGCCACACCTCCGAGTCCTTCTCCGACCCCGACTTCCGCCGCCACCTCCTCGGCGGCCTCACCTGGGCGGCCCACCGCGCCTGAGCGGGCGCGCGACCGACGGAAGGACGGCGCCATGACGGCCATCACCCGGGTACGCGGCGACATCACCGAGCAGCACGTGGACGTCATCGTGAACGCCGCCAACTCCTCCCTGCTCGGCGGCGGCGGCGTGGACGGCGCCATCCACCGCAAGGGCGGCCCGGCGATCCTGGCCGAGTGCCGCGCCCTGCGCGCCTCCCGCCTCGGCCGCGGCCTGCCCACCGGGCGGGCGGTCGCCACCACCGCCGGCCGGCTGCCGGCCCGCTGGGTCGTGCACACCGTCGGCCCCGTCCACTCACCCGACGAGGACCGCTCCGGGCTCCTCGCCTCCTGCTACCGCGAGTCGCTGCGCGTGGCCGCCGGACTGGGCGCGGCCACCGTCGCGTTCCCCGCCATCTCCACCGGCGTCTTCCGCTGGCCGCTCGCCGACGCCGCCCGCGTCGCGGTGTCCGCCGTCCGGGAGGCGACGGCCGGGCGGGACTTCGCCGAGGTGCGGTTCGTGCTGTTCGACGACCGCGCCTACGACGCGTTCGGTGCCGAGCTGTGACCGGACGCCCGTGCGATGATGAGCCGGCCGCCAGCAAACGTTCGCACCCGCGCGAGGAGCACCGGTGAACTACGCCGCAGCCGCCGACCGATACGACTCCATGCAGTACCGACGCAGCGGCCGCAGCGGGGTGCTGCTGCCCGCCGTGTCCCTCGGCCTGTGGCACAACTTCGGCGACACCTCCCCCCTCGCCACCCAGCGCGCCGTGCTGCGCCGCGCCTTCGACCGGGGCGTCACGCACTTTGACCTGGCGAACAACTACGGCCCGCCCTACGGCGCCGCCGAGGCCAACTTCGGCGTCCTCTTCGCCCAGGACTTCCGCCCCTACCGCGACGAGCTGTTCATCTCCACCAAGGCCGGCTACGACATGTGGCCCGGCCCCTACGGCGACTTCGGCTCCCGCAAGTACCTGCTGGCAAGCCTCGACCAGTCGCTGCGCCGGATGGGCCTGGACTACGTCGACGTCTTCTACTCGCACCGCTACGACCCCGAGACCCCGCTGGAGGAGACGCTCGGCGCCCTGGACACCGCCGTCCGGCAGGGCAAGGCCCTGTACGCGGGCATCTCCAACTACCCGGCCGAGCAGCACCGCCGCGCCGTGGAGATCCTGCGCGGGCTGGGCACGCCGCCGCTGCTGCACCAGTCGCCGTACAACATCCTCAACCGCGCCCTGGAGACGGGCGTCCTGGACGCCATCGGCGACACCGGCACCAGCCTGATCGCCTTCTCGCCGCTCGCCCAGGGACTGCTCACCGACCGCTATCTGGCGGGCGACGTGCCGGCGGACTCCCGCATGGCGATCGGGCACTTCCTCAAGCGCGACGCGCTCAGCGAGGACCTGCTGCGCCTGCTCCGCACGCTCAACGACATTGCCGCCCGCCGCGGCCAGTCCCTCGCCCAGCTCGCGCTGACCTGGGTGCTGCGCGACCCGCGCGTGTCCTCCGTGCTGATCGGCGCCTCCGGCGTGGCCCAGCTCGACCAGAACCTGGCCTCCCTGGAGGCGGAGCCGATCAACCCCGACGACCTGGCCGAGATCGACCGCCTCACCTCGGCGTCCGTGGCGGAGTGACGGCCGCGCCCCCGGCCGGCACCGGGCGTGCCGCTTCCGCCGGGCCGCGGGCCACCGTGGTCCCGCGCGGCGCCCCGCCCGCCGAGGTCAGGGCGACGCCGCCGACCAGCAGGGCGGCGGCCGTCAGGCTCGCCGGGGTGACCGCCTCGTCCAGCAGCAGCGCGGCCGAGGACATCCCGAAGACCGGGACCAGCAGGGCGAACGGCGCCACCCGAGAGGCGTGGTAACGGCGCAGCAGCCAGCTCCAGACGCCGAAGCCGAACAGCGTGGCGGCCCACGCGACGAAGACCACCGCGCCCACGCCGCTCCAGTCCAGGCCGCGCAGCGCCTCCCAGCCCTCTCCGGGCCCCTCGAAGACCAGCGAGAGCGCGGTCAGCGGCAGGACCGGGACCAGGCTGGCCCACACCATGAAGCTCAGCGCGTCGTCCGGCGCCGCCTTGCGGGTGAGCACGTTCGACACGCCCCAGAACACCGCCGACAGGATCACCAGCGCGAAGCCGGTCACCGGGCCCGACGCCCCCTCCTCCACGGCCGCCACGGTGATCCCGGCCAGCGCCACGCCCATGCCCAGCACCCGGCGGCGGCCGGGCCGTTCGCCCAGCGCGACGGCCGCGATCAGCGCGGTGAACACCGCCTGGCTCTGGATTACCAGCGACGCCAGACCGGCCGCCATCCCGGCCGCCATGCCGAGGAAGAGCACCCCGAACTTGCCCACGCCCAGGGCCAGTCCGACACCGACGATCCAGCGCCGGGCGACCGCCGGCCGGCGCACCAGGAAGACGGCGGGGACGGCGGCCACCAGGAAGCGCAGCGCGGTGAACAGCAGCGGCGGGAAGTGGCCGAGGCCGACATCGATCACCACGAAGTTGACGCCCCAGACGGCGGTGACGAGAACGGCGAGCAGGATGTGAGGGGTTCGCATGGTCCGAGCATCCACGGCCACACCGTGAAGCACTAGCGACTATTTCTTCGCGGAACACTTCAGTAGCACTGAGGAGTGTCAGTCCTCCGGGTCGATCAGCTCGATCGAACGCAGCGCCGCGCCCCAGGCCGGCTCGTCCCCGGGATGTGCCGCGGTCACGTCGAGCACCGTGTCCGTGAGCTTGATGACGTGCTCGTCGCCGTGCGCCGCGGCCCGTTCGAACACCTCCTCGGCGGTGAGGCCGCCCGCCGCCGGGGCCGGGCGCGGTCCGCCGTCCGGGGCGTAGGACGCGACCACGCCCGCGGCGGCCGTCCAGGCCGCACCCAGGCTGGCCGGCCACAGCTCGCGGGGGAGCGCGGGCAGCGTCCGCAGCACGGCGTTCGGCGCGGTAGCGGCGTGCACGAGCATCACCGGCTGGCCGTGGGCGTGCGTGGCGTAGTGGCCGACGGCGGCCCGCACGAGTTCGCGCAGCCGCTCCCGGGCCGCGTCCGGGTCGGCCGGAGGGCTCGCCGCCCACGCCGGAAGGGCGGTGATCTGCGGCAGCCGGTGCCTGATCCCGCCGGAGCGGTCGGGCACCGGCGGAACGGCCCGCAGCGCCGCGCCGGCGGCCTCGGGCGCGGCCAACGCCTCGATGCCCGAAGGCAGTTGCTGGTGCCGGGCGGCCCAGTAGCCCAAGCCGTGCGCCAGTTCGGCGAGCCGTGGCCCGGTCTCCCCGTCGGTCAGCAGCAGCCGGACCGCGTGCCCCACGCGGATCACCGGGTGGGTGGCGCCCGCCACGATGCCCGGCAGCAGCCGGGGCCACCACTCGGCCAGCACCGCCCGCCAGGGCGCCTCGGCCAGCCGTTCGCCGAAGAACGTGATCCAGTCGGCGAGATGGCGCGCGTCGCCCAGCGCCGCGCGCCAGTTCTCCGCCGTGATCCGGCCGTAGGAGGCGGGCGGCTCCTCCAGCCGCGCCCGGTAGCTGTCCAGCCACCGGTGCACCCTTGCCCCATGCCCGTGGCGGGCCAGTGCCTCCACGGTCATGGGCGCGTGATTGGTCAGCCAGCCGCGGATCTCCGGCCCGGTGTCATGGAGCCGGACGAGCGCCTCGTCGAGTGTTCCTGTGGCGTCTGTGTCCATACCCCGACGCTAGGGACCCGCCCGCCCGGCCGTAACGGACCACAGTCCGGTCCCCGGCCGTCCCCCGGACCTACTCCCATCGACCGGCCCCGTTCACATGGCCGGATAGAGTTGCCGGGCACGGACATTCGGGGAAGGAGCGGACGTTGACGGAACTGCGGGTGGCGGCCGAGGTGTGTGAGGCGTTCCCGGATCTGGCGGTGTCCGCCGTGGTCGTCGAGGGGCTGCGGGGGGACACGCCGTGGCCCGAGACGGAGCGGCTGCTGGCCGGCCTGGAGGCCGCCGCGGCGGCGGGGGAGTGGACCCCGCTCGCCGAGACCGACCCGGCGCTGGCCTCCTGGCACGCCGTGTACCGGGCGTTCGGCACCAACCCGCGCCGGTTCCGCCCGAGCGTGGACGCGCTGTCCCGGCGGCTCGGCAAGTCGGGCCGGCTGCCGCGCATCAGCCCCGCCGTCGACGCCTACAACGCCGTCTCCCTCACCCACGGTCTCCCCTCGGGCGCGTTCGATCTCGCCGCCGTGGAGGGCGACATCGCCGTGCGGTTCGCCGTCCCGGGCGATGTCTTCACCCCGCTCGGCGAGCCCGGCACCACGGAGGAGGCCCGGCCCGGCGAGGTCGTCTACGCCGACGCCGCGGGCGTGCTCACCCGGCACTGGAACCACCGCGACAGCGACCGCACCAAGGTGACGCCCTCCTCGCGCGACGTGGTCTTCCTGCTGGAGACCGTCGAGCCGGCCACCGGGCGCAAGGTCGTCGAGCAGGCCACCGCCCAGCTCACCGCCCTCCTCGAACCGCGCGCCGCCCGCGTCGCCACCCACCTCCTCACCCCCGAGCGACCGGCCGCCGCGCTGCGCTGACGGCTGCTCGGCCGGGCCGCCCAGCGGATGCGCGCCGAGCTGGACTCCAGGCCCGCACCGTCGCCGCCCGCGGCCAGGCCGTTCGTTCCGGATCGCCGGAGACGGTCAACGCCCCTCGGGCGCAGTTGACCTCAAGCCGACTTGAATTGTCAGGGTGGTCGCTGACCGGAATCCCCGGAGAAACGAGGCCCGCAGCATGACCACCACGTCCGCCACCCCGACCCTGGTCGAACTGAGCCGGAAGGTCGCCGAGTTGAGCGACCGCGTCCGGGAGCTCACCGATCGGTCCGAGATCAGCACCCTGGTCGACGCGTACTTCCTCAGCATGGACCGGCGCCGGTTCGACAGCGAGACCGTCGCGTCGCTCTTCACGCCGGACGTCACGTTCGACTTCCCGGTCGGCGGCTCCGACCTCAGCGACTACGCGGAGGCGTTCGGCGAGGTCTTCGGCTGGTACAAGTTCACCCACCACGTCAGCGGCAACCACATCGTGCGCCTCGACGGCGACCGGGCCACCCTCCGGTGGAACGCCATCATGGTGCACGTCCACTCGGACGCCACCGTCACCGCCCGCGGCCTGGAGCCGGGCGCGCGCTTCGACACCGGCGGCGTCTTCGAGGCCGAGGCGGTCCGCACGGCCGACGGGTGGCGCTTCCGGCGGCTGGTCCTGACCGACGAGGTCGGCTGGACCAACGGCACCCCGCCGCCCGCCGGACCCGCCCTGTGAGCGGTGCCCCACCGCAATGAGCCGAAGCGGCCTTCAGCCGCGGCCACCCGGGCGCGGCTACGGCTGGCGCCCCAGGAGGGCGACCAGCCGGTCCTGGCGCGGCGCCGCCTCGGACACCGGGACCGGGGGCGCGAAGATGCCCATGTCCTGCCAGCCGTCGACCTGCGTCTCGGCGTACCCGTACGCGAGCGCCACCAGGTCCGGATCCAGCCGGTCGTCCGCCTCGATTCCGCGCGCCAGGTCCCAGGAGTGCGCGGCGAGGTCGAGCGTCATCTGCCGCAGATACTCGTCCGCCGGCGTCAGCCCCGCGCTGGTGTGCACCGGCGCGTCCAGCGCGCCCGGGCGGTGGGCCGCGCCGCGCGACGCGGCGGCGGCCGACTCCCAGGCGGCCACCGGGTCCTCGCCCAGCACATCGCCCTCGAAACGGTCGCCGACCTCGTCGAGCGCCGCGCCCTTAAGCAGCCACGGCGCCCACAGGTGCTCCACGGTCACATGGCCCACCAGGTCCCGCACCGACCAGTCCGCGCACGGCGTGGGGGAGTCCCACTGCTCGGCACGCACCTGGCGCACCCGGCGCCCGAACTCGTCGAGCCCCTGGTCGAAACCACCGAGCAGATCCATGGACGAATCCCCTCACTCGCGGACCAGAACCACCTCCAGCGTACGCGGGCCGTGCACGCCCTCAACTCGGTCGAGCTCGATGTCGCTCGTCGCCGACGGCCCCGAGATCCACGTCTGCGGGCGCTCCGGCACCAGGCGCCGCAAGGCCTCCGGCACCGAGTCGACCACCTGCTCCGGCACCCGCACCACGCACACGTGGTGGTCGGGGACCAGGGTGATCCGGCGCCGCCCCTGATCGGGCCCGCCGTCCAGCACGATGGTCCCGGTCTCGGCGATCGCAACGGCGCAGCCGGTGACGACGCTGTCCGTGGCGTCGAGGTCGTGCGGGGTCAGCTCGGCCGTGTCCGCCACCCGGCTGACGCCGTCCGCCGCCGACAGCCATTCCGGCGGCAGCCCGGCCGGCGCCACGACCGTGCGCGCGCCGCGCGCCGCCAGCAGCCGGCCGATCAGCTCCGGCAGCCCCGCGGCGTCCGTGTGGTGCACCACGGCGCGGTAGTCGGCCAGGTTCTCCGCGAGCGTCGCCACCGGGTCATCGGGGGAGTGCGTGGTCTCGTAGTCCCGCGCGACCGGCACGTCCTGTGGCGACTCACCGCGCGGCACGTCCGCCAGCGCCCGCCGCACCCGGCCGAGCACCACCTCCCGGCCGCTCATCGCCCGCTCCGTCCGCCGCGCGTGCGCTGCCACCAGTCGCGGAACGACTCCGCCGGCACCGCCGGCACCTCCCGCGTGTCGGTCCACGCCTTCCCCGGCCCGGGCAGCCGCCGCGGCTGGAAGCGCCGCGTGCGCGCGGCCGCCCGCTGCCCCGCCCGCAGCACCCCCGGATGGTCCAGCGCCCACCGCGCGGCCCGCATCGCCGCCCGCTCGGCGGCATGGCCCCGGGCCGGCCGCAGCCGGGTGCGCGCCCCGCGAACGGTCACCTCCCCGCCCTGGACCACGCGCTCACGCAGATGCACCAGCACCTCCGGGATGTCGATGGCCACCGGGCACACCTCGTAACAGGCCCCGCACAGGGACGAGGCATAGGGCAGCGACGCGTCCAACTCGCTGGCCACACCGCGCAGTTGCGGCGTGAGGATCGCGCCGATCGGCCCGGGGTACGCCGAGCCGTAGGCGTGCCCGCCCGCCCGCTCGTACACCGGGCACACGTTCAGGCAGGCCGAGCAGCGGATGCAGCGCAGCGCCTGGCGGCCCACGGTGTCCGCGAGCGCGTCGCTGCGCCCGTTGTCCAGCAGGACCAGGTGGAACGTGCGCGGCCCGTCGTCGTCGCGGGTGCCGGTCCACATGGACGTGTACGGGTTCATCCGCTCCGCCGTGGCGGAGCGCGGCAGCAACTGAAGGAAGACCTCCAGGTCCTGCCACGTCGGCACGACCTTCTCGATGCCGACGACCGAGATCAGCGTCTCCGGCAGCGTCAGGCACATCCGCCCGTTGCCCTCGGACTCCACCACCACCAGCGTGCCGGTCTCGGCCACCATGAAGTTGGCCCCGGAGATCCCCACCTTGGCGTCGAGGAACTTCTGTCGCAGATGCAGCCGCGCCGCCTCGGCCAGATCGGCCGGGGCGTCCGTCAGCCCCTCCGGCGCCGGGCGGCCCCAGTCGGCCATCCGCTCGCGGAAGATGTCCCGGATCTCGCCCCGGTTGCGATGGATCGCCGGGACCAGGATGTGCGACGGCAGGTCGTCGCCGAGCTGCACGATCAGCTCCGCCAGGTCCGTCTCGTTGGCCCGGATCCCGGCGGCGTTGAGCGCGGCGTTCAGGCCGATCTCCTGCGTCGCCATCGACTTGACCTTCACCACCTCCCGCTCGCCGGTCTCCCGCACCAGCCGGGTGACGATCCGGTTCGCCTCCCGCGCGTCGGCCGCCCAGTGGACCTGGCCGCCCGCCGCGGTGACCGACCGCTCCAACTGCTCGAGGTAGTGGTCGAGATGACGCAGCGTCCGGTCCTTGATCGCGGCGCCGGCCGCGCGCAGCCGCGCCCAGTCCGGCAGTTCGGCCACCGCCCTGGCCCGCTTGTCGCGGATCGTGTGGGTGGCGTGCGTGAGATTCGCCCGCAGCCGCTCGTCCCGGGTGGCGTCGGCCGCCGCCCGCGGAAAGGCCGGCATGCCCAGATAGGTGCCGCTCACCACTGCCTCTCTTCCGTGCTGGCCAGGATCTCGGCGATGTGCACCGGCCGCACCGGTGACCCCCGCCGGGCGAGCGTGCCGCCGATGTGCATCTGACAGGAGTTGTCCACGGTGCACACGGCCGCCGCGCCGGTCTCCTCGATGTGCCGCGCCTTGTCCGCGCCCATCGCCGCCGACACCGCCGCGTTCTTCACCGCGAACGTGCCGCCGAACCCGCAGCACTCCTCCGCGCCGGGCAGGTCGACCAGCTTCAGCCCCTTCACCCGCGACAGCAACTGGCGCGGGCGCTCGCCCAGGCCCAGCATCCGCAGGCCATGACAGGTCGGGTGGTAGGTGACCGTGTGCGGGTAGTACGACCCCACGTCGGTCACGCCCAGCACGTCCACCAGGAACTCGGTCAGCTCCAGCGTCCGGGGCACCACCGCCTCCGCGGCCCGCGTCAGCGCCGGCCCCCGCCCCTCGGCCTCGGACCGGGCGCCGATCCGCGGATAGTTGTCCCGGACCATCGCCGCGCAGGAGCCGGACGGGGTGACGATGTAGTCGTAGGACGCGAACTCCCGCGCGAACCGCCGCACCAGAGGCTCCGTCTCATGCCGGTACCCCGTGTTGAACTGGGGCTGCCCGCAGCACGACTGGCCGGCCGGGAAGTCCACCCTGACCCCCAGCCGTTCCAGCAGCGCCACCACCGCCTGGCCCGTGCGTGGGTAGAGCGTGTCGTTGACACAGGTGACGAACAGCGCGACCCGCATCTCAGTCCTTTCCGCCGCCGGTCAGCCGGGCCGCCGCCCGGTCCCAGGCCGTGCGGTCGCCCGAGGGTTCATGGTGCCGCAAAGGCTGGGTCGCGCGCAGCAGCGACCGCAGGGCGCCGAGGCCGCCGCGCACCGCGCCGGCCGCCCGCGCCTGCACCAGTATGTTCCCCAGTGCCGCCGCCTCGGCCGGACCGGCCACGACCGGCAGCCCGCAGGCGTCCGCCGTGAGCTGGCACAGCAGCTCATTGTGCGCGCCACCGCCCACGATGTGCACCGTGTTTACCGCGAGCCCGGACAGCCGCCGCGCGTCCGCCACCGCCGCGCGGTGCGCCAGCGCCAGCGAGTCCAGCACACAGCGCGCCGTCTCGGCCGGATCGCGCGGCTCCGGCTGCCCGGTGCGGCGGCACGCCGCCGCGATCCGCTCCGGCATCCCGCCCGGCGCGATGAACTCCGGATCGCCCGCGTCCACCACCGAACGCAACGGCGTCGCCCGCGCCGCCGCGGCCAGCAGCGGCCCCAGCTCCTGGGGATCGCCCGCCGCCGCCCACTCGCGCAGACACTCCTGGAGCAGCCACAGCCCCATGATGTTGCGCAGATAGCGCACCGTGCCGTCCACGCCCAGCTCGTTGGTGAAATTGGCGCGCCGGCTCTCCTCGGTCAGCACCGGCGCCGTCAGCTCCACGCCCGCCAGCGACCACGTCCCGGTGGCTATGTACGCGAACCGCTCGCCGTCCGCCGGCACTCCGACGACCGCCGAGGCCGTGTCGTGCGACCCGACCGCCGTCACCGGCACCGGGCCGGTCAGCCCCGTCTCCGCCAGCACCTCCGGCAGCAGGTGCCCGGCCGGATCGCCCGGCTGCCGCAGCGGCGCGAACAGCGACAGATCGACGCCCACCGCCTTGGCCACCCGCTCCGACCAGTCCCGGGTGCGCGGATCCAGCAACTGGGTGGTGGAGGCGTTCGTCACCTCCGTGCCCGCCTCGCCCGTCAGCCAGTACGCGATCAGGTCCGGAATCAGCAACAGCCGCTGTGCCGCCGCCAGTTGCGGACTGCCCTGGGCGGCCGCGAGCTGGAAGACGGTGTTGAACGGCAGATGCTGCAACCCGGTGGCGGCGTACAGCTCGTCCGGCGCCAGCCGCTCGCCGACCCGCTCCGCCATGCCCTCGGTACGGCCGTCCCGGTAGTGCACCGGATTGCCCAGCAGCGCCCCCGTGGCGTCCAGCAGACCGTAGTCCACCGCCCACGAGTCGACACCCACCCCGGCCAGCCGCCCGCCGGTCGCCCGGCCCGCCTCCCGCAGGCCCTCGACGACCCCGCGGTACAGCGCCAGGATGTCCCAGTGCAGCGTCCCGCCGATCCGCACCGGCTCGTTGAGGAACCGGTACACCTCGCGCAGCGACAGCTCCCCGCCGCCCGCGTACCCCAGCATCACGCGCCCGCTGGACGCGCCCAGATCCACCGCGGCGAACGGACGGCCGGCCGCCTCCGCACCGGAGACGGCCGGCGTCCCACTCCTCTCGACGCCCATGGTCAGCGCAGGAACGCCGCGGCCACCCCGGCGTCCACCGGGATGTGCAGCCCCGTCGTGTGGCTGAGGTCGCCGCCCGTCAGGGCGAACACCGCGTTCGCGACATGCTCGGGCAGCACCTCGCGCTTGAGCAGCGTCCGCTGCGCGTAGAACTCGCCCAACTGCTCCTCGGGCACCCCGTACACCGCCGCCCGCCTGGCGCCCCAGCCGCCGGCGAAGATGCCCGAACCACGCACCACGCCATCGGGGTTGATCCCGTTGACCCGGATCCCGTGCTCGCCCAGCTCCGCCGCCAGCAGCCGCACCTGGTGCGCCTGGTCGGCCTTCGTCGCGCCATAGGCGATGTTGTTGGGTCCGGCGAACACCCCGTTCTTCGATGAGATATAGACGATGTCACCGCCCAGCCCCTGCTCGATCATCACCCGGGCCGCCTCGCGCGACACCAGGAACGAACCGCGCGCCATGATGTCGTGCTGGAGGTCCCAGTCCTTGACCGTGGTCTCCAGCAGCGGCTTGGAGATGGAGATGCCCGCGTTGTTCACCACCAGGTCCACGCCGCCGAACGCCAGCACCGCCGTCCGGAACGCCGCCTCGATCTGCTCCTCGGAGGTCACGTCCACCGTGACCGCCACCGCCTTGTCCGGGCCGCCCAGCTCCTCGGCCACCGCCGCGGCGGCCTCGCCGTTCAGGTCGGCGACCACCACGCAGGCGCCCTCCGCCGCCAGCCGCTGCGCCGTCGCCCGGCCGATGCCCGAGCCCGCACCCGTCACCAGCGCGATCCGCGTGGCCAGCGGCTTGGGCGCCGGCATCCGCCGCAGCTTGGCCTCCTCCAGCTCCCAGTACTCGATGCGGAACTTCTCCGACTCCTCGATCGGCGCGTACGACGACACCGCCTCCGCGCCCCGCATCACGTTGATCGCGTTCACATAGAACTCGCCGGCCACCCGCGCCGTCTGCTTGTCCTTGCCGAACGAGAACATGCCCACGCCCGGCACCAGCACGATCGCCGGATCCGCGCCGCGCATCGCCGGCGAGTTCGCGTCCGCGTGCCGCTCGTAGTACGCCCGGTACTCCTCGCGGTACTCCGCGTGCAGCTCCTTCAGCCGCGCCACGGCCTCGTCCAGCGGCGCGCCGGCCGGCAGGTCCAGCACCAGCGGCCGGACCTTCGTGCGCAGGAAGTGGTCCGGGCAGGAGGTGCCCAGCCGGGCCAGCCGCGGGTGCTCCTCGCGGGCCAGGAAGTCCAGCACCACGTCCGAGTCGGTGAAGTGCCCCACCTGCGGCCGGTCGGCGGACGCGATCGCCCGCACCACCGGCGCCAACGCGGCGGCGCGCGCCCGCCGTTCCTCCTCCGGCAGCGCCTCGAACCCCGGGCGCACCGCGCCGAACGGCTCCGCCTTGCCGCGCCGCGCCAGGAACTCCTCCGCGGTGCGGATGATGTGCAGCGAGTTCCGCTCGCACTCCTCGCTGGTCGCGCCCCACGCCGTGATGCCGTGGCCGCCCAGCACACAGCCGATCGCCTGCGGATGCGCCTGCTGCACCGCCGCGATGTCCAGGCCGAGCTGGAAGCCGGGCCGCCGCCACGGCACCCACACCACCTGCTCGCCGAAGCACTCCTTGGTCAGCGCCTCGCCGTCCGCCGCGCACGCCAGCGCGATGCCCGAGTCCGGGTGCAGGTGATCCACGTGCGCCGCGGCCACCAGGCCGTGCATCGCCGTGTCGATGGACGGCGCCGCGCCGCCCTTGCCGTGCAGACAGAAGTCGAACGCGGCGACCATCTCGTCCTCGCGCTCCACCCCCGGGTAGACCGCGCGCAGCGCCCGCAGCCGGTCCAGCCGCAGCGCCGCCAGGCCCTCCGGCCGCAGCGTGCCCAGGTCGCCCCCGGACCCCTTCACCCACATCAGCGCGATCTCGCCGCCGGTCACCGGATCGGTCGCGGTGCCCTTGGCCGAGGTGTTGCCGCCGGCGTAGTTGGTGTTGCGCGGATCGGCGCCCAGCCGGTGGGAGCGCGCCAGCAGCTCCTCGACGGTCTGGTGCGTCGCGCCCCGCGTCTCGTTGTCCCGCGTCGTCATCTGTTCAGGCCCCCCAGCCGGCCTGCTGGCCGCCCTTGCGGTCGTCGATGATCCGCTGGGCCCAGCCCGAGCGATGGTAGGCGGCGATCGGATCGGGGTCCAGCCCCGCCTCCTCGCGCACGTCGGCCAGCAGCGGCCGGACATCCGTGTTGAACGCGTCCATCAGCACCGCGTTGGCGCCCAGCACGTCGCACGCGGCCTGCGCCGCGGCCAGCGCGTCCCGGTCCACCAGCAGCGCCTTGGCCGTGGCCTCCTGCACGTTCATCACCGACCGGATGATGGCCGGGATCTTCGGCTCGATGTTGTGGCACTGGTCCAGCATGAACGCGACCTCGGAGCTCAGACCCTCGCCCCGCACCACCTCGTACATGATCCGGAAGAGCTGGAACGGGTCGGCCGCGCCGACCATCAGGTCGTCGTCCGCGTAGAAGCGGGAGTTGAAGTCGAAGCCGCCGAGTTTCCCCTCGCGCAGCAGCAGCGCGACGATGAACTCGATGTTGGTGCCGGGCGCGTGGTGCCCGGTGTCCACCACGACCTGCGCCTTGGGGCCGAGCTTGAGGCAGTGCGCGTAGGCGGTGCCCCAGTCCGGCACGTCGGTGGTGTAGAAGGCCGGCTCGAAGAACTTGTACTCCAGCAGCATCCGCTGGTCCTCGCCCAGCCGCTCGTACACCGCCGTCAGCGCCTCGGCGAGCCGGTCCTGGCGGGAGCGGATGTCGTCCTGGCCCGGGTAGTTGGTGCCGTCGGCGAACCACAGCTTCAGATCCCGCGAGCCCGTGGCGTCCATGATGTCCACGCACTCCAGCAGGTGCCCCAGGGCCTTGCGCCGGACGGCGGGGTCGGGGCTGCACACGCTGCCGAGCTTGTAGTCGTCGTCCTGGAACACGTTGGAGTTGATGGCGCCCAGCCGCAGTCCGCGTTCCTTGGCGTAGTCCGCCAGCGCGGCGTAGTCGTCGACCCGGTCCCACGGGATGTGCAGGGCGACGACCGGGGCGACCCCGGTGTGCCGGTGCACCTGCGCGGCGTCGTCGAGCTTCTCCTGCGGGCTGCGGGGCACGCCCTGCTGGGCGAACACCTTGAAGCGGGTGCCGGAGTTTCCGTAGGCCCACGACGGGGTCTCGATTGACTGCGTGGTCAGGGCCGCCTTGACGGCGGATGGGGCGGTCATGCGATCAGGGCTCCCGGGGTGCTCAACTCGCGTATGAATCGTTTCACTAAGGACGAAGCTAAGAGCGCCCGACGAATGCTGTCAAGGGAGATGTGGCCGATTGGCCCGCCGGTCGGCGCTCGGCGCGGCCCCCCTCCCCGAAAGTGGCGGATCTTGACTGCGGACGCGCCGCGTGGCTAGCTTGCGCCCAGTCCGATGAATCCTTTCAGAAGGGTGGGCGGCCATGTCGCGGGTCTGCTTTCTGCTCAAGGTCCGCGAGGACCGCATCGAGGAGTACCGGGCGCGGCACGCCGACGTCTGGCCGGAGATGCGGGCGGCGCTGTCGGCCGCCGGCTGGCACAACTACTCGCTCTTTCTGCGCGAGGACGGCCTGCTCGTGGGCTATCTGGAGACGGACGACTTCGCCGCCGCACAGGAGGCGATGGCGGCCACGGAGGTGAACGCCCGCTGGCAGGCCGAGATGGGCGAGTTCTTCGAGTCGCTGGACGGAGCCCGGCCGGACGAGGCGATGAAGCCCCTCCCGGAGGTCTTCCACCTCCCCTGAGAACCGCCGGGGCATCCGGCCGGTCCGCGCGGTGCATACCATGGCCGGGCGGCGAGAGCGCTGACGAGATGAACGGGGCACGGACATGGCGAATACGGTGGGAATCAAGGAAGTGGCCCGGCAGGCCGGGGTGTCGGTGGGGACCGTGTCCAACGTCATCAACCGCCCGCACATGGTCGCCGAGGAGACCCGGCAGCGCGTACAGACGGCCATCGCCGAACTGGGCTACGTGCGCAGCGAGTCCGCCCGCCAGTTGCGCGCCGGACAGAGCCGCATCATCGCCCTGCTCGTGCTCGACATGGCCAACCCCTTCTTCGTGGACGTCGCTTCCGGCGCCGAGCGGGTCGCCCGGGCCTCCGCGCTCGGCGTGATGCTGTGCAACAGCGCGCAGAGCACCTCCGAGGAGGCCGACTACCTCTCCCTCTTCGCCGAACAGCGCGTCCGCGGCGTCCTGGTCACCCCCGCCGACATGACCGGGCGGAATCTCGCGGACTTCCGGCGGCACGGCATCCCGTTCGTCTTCGTCGACCGCGTGCTGCCCAGCGCCGAGGGCTGCTCGGTCTCCGTCAACGACGTGCTCGGCGGCACCCTCGCCGTGCGGCACCTGCTGGAGCAGGGCCACACCTCCGTCGCCTATGTCAGCGGCCCGATGTCCCTCCAGCAGTGCCAGGACCGCAAGGAGGGCGCGGTGGCCGCCCTGGTCGAGGCCGGCCTCGGCGAGTCGGCCCTGCGCCACGTGGCCGCCGAGCGCCTCGACGTCGCCTCCGGCCGCGACGCGGGCGCCCGGCTGCTGGGGATGTCACCGCGCCCGTCGGCCGTGTTCTGCGCCAACGACCTGCTGGCCCTGGGGGTGCTCCAGGCGCTGTTCGCCGCCGGGGTCAGCGTGCCCGGCGAGGTCGCGCTCGTGGGCTACGACGACATCGAGTTCGCCGCCGCCGCGGCCGTTCCCCTCACCTCGGTGCGCCAGCCCGCGGTGCGGATGGGACGGCAGGCGGCCGAACTGCTGCTGGAGGAGACGGGGGAGGACGCCGGCCTCCACCGCCACCAGCGGATCGTCCTCGACCCCGAGCTCATCGTCCGCCAGTCCAGCATGGCCGTCCGGTCCTGAGCCCCCGGCTCCCCGCGCCGCGCGCGGTCGCCTCGTAGCGTGGAGCCATGAGCGACTCCTTCCGGACCAGCGTCCTGAACGTCACCACCGGCTCCCGCGAGGCCGTCACCGATCTCACACGCGACTGCGAGGCGTTCCTCGCCGAATCGGCCAACGGCGCGGACGGCCTGCTGAACGTCTTCGTCCCGCACGCCACCGCGGGAATCGCCATCCTGGAGACCGGCGCCGGCAGCGACGACGACCTGCTGGCCGCGCTGCGCGACCTCCTCCCCGGCGACGACCGCTGGCGCCACCGCCACGGCAGCCCCGGCCACGGCCGCGACCACGTCCTCCCCGCCTTCATCGCCCCACACGCCACCCTCCCGGTCCTCGCCGGCCGCCTCCAGCTCGGCACCTGGCAGTCCGTCTGCCTGGTGGACACGAATGTCGACAACGCGTTGCGTCAGGTGCGGCTGAGCTTCCTGGGCTGAGCCGGCGCCTTCTGGGTGCGACCGCCAAATCTCCTTACCCTGCGGGCGGAACGGAGACGCGGTGCGCGGTACGGATCTGGAGATGCTGGAGCGGTCTTTCGACGGATGCGGGAAGTGTTTGCTGGGGGTGCGCCGTCTTTCCCGGATGAAGGAGGCTACGGCCTCGCCGGAGCGGCAGCGGCCGGACGTCCTGTCAGCCGCGGCGGCGGTGGGCGGGCATATCGTCGACTGGGCGGACGACTGGGAGGTCTCCGGTGCGACTGACCCGTTGACGCGGCCACAGTTGGGGCCATGGGTGCGGGGGGAGCGGGGACCGTTCGACGGCCTGGTCGCTGCGGCGGTCGACCGGCTGGGCCGTAATGTCGTGGACTGCCTGAACACCGGCTACCGCATGCGTGACGAGAAGAAGATCCTTGTCACCTACCACGACGGGCCCTGGGACTTGGACGACCCGGCCGACGAGAACCGTTTCACGATCGAGGCATGGGGCGCGCAGATGGAACTGCGCGCGATCCAGCGGCGCAACCGCGACACGACGGCCAAGATGCGGCTCGCCGGTCGGCCGAAGGGCAAGCCGTCCTACGGGTTCCGGTTTATTCGGGCGGCGGTCGGCGGCAGGATCGAGCGGGTGGAGCTGCATCCACATGCCGCTGAGGTGATCCGCGATGTGGCTCACCGGATACTGGCCGACCCGGGATCCCCAGGCTCTGGACAGAGAGGAGGACACTGCGGTACTTCTGAGGGTCGCCGCGATCGAACGTTGGCTCGCCGGTGCACGGAAGGCCGGTGCGACGTGGTGACCGCACAGGCGCCGTTCAGACTGCCGGCTTGGGCCGGAGGAAAGAGTGCAGCCGGTCGACTTGGGTGAAACCGGCGCGTTCGTACATGCGATTGGCCGGGGTGCGGTCGCGCGGGTCGTCGGCCGGGGCGTCATCGTCGACGAACAGAATCACCTGTTGTGCTCCCAGGCCGGCGAGCACGTCGAGTGCGGAGCCCAGCAGCGCGCGTCCCAGCCCACGTCCCTGGGCGGGAGGCTCGACGCTGATCCACCACAGCACGCCGATCCCTGCCTGCGGGCGTCCGATGACGGCCTCCGCCAGGAGCTTGCCGTCCTCTCGCACTTCCAGGCGCTTTCCGGCCGGTTCGGTGCTGTTGGTGACGGTGCAGGCATGCGCGCGCGGCAGCTCGGTGGCGGGCAGATCACGTCGCATGTATCTCCACAGGTCCTCGGATACGAACCCGGCGTCCGTCAGAGCCTTGACGGTGGCCGAACGGTGCTTGACCGGCAGCGCCTCAAGGCCCAGTGTGAGAGCACTGGCGAAGTCGAATGCATGGACCTCACGAGGGCCGAACCGCTCCAGGGCATGCCCCAGAAGCCCCTCCGCCACGGCCTGATCCTCGCCACAGTGCAGCCACAACACCAGCCCCGCTCCGTCCTTGGGCCGCACCGCGCACGACATCACACCAACCACCGCTCCGGAACCATCCACGGCGACGGAGGTCACCGGAGGTTCCAGCTCCTCCCACCAGCCCGCATCGACCTCCGAGCGGCCCGCCAAAGCGTCATGGATCATCGCCGCCGTCGCGACCGGCTGCCCCGGGAGCCGGTCGCGCTCCAGCAGATGCAGCACGGCCTCCTCATCCCGGTCGTCGTACGGCCGCACTTCCCGGAAGGGCTTTCCCACGTTCCACCTCGTTCGTCCGCCCGACAGCTCACACAAGCTGCTCAACCAGCGCCGCGCCACGGACGGATAAGCGGCGACATCCGCGGCGGTCGGCATCCGTCCGCACGCCCAACACCTCAGGCTACTGCCCCGTCGCATTCCGCTCACTCCGGCTGTTGACGTGCTGACCCGGCCCCTCCCCTTGCCTCTTTCGGACCGGCAACCGTGCAGGCCGGGCACGGCCGTGTCCCGGTGCGGTGGCGGAAGGACCGGGCGACAAGGAATCCCTGCGGGACCTCCTCAGTCGCCAGACCAGAACGTCGCTGAGCGACTGGGCGCTGCCGAGTTCCCGCATGCCAGCTGCTTCACGCAACCGGGTGGCGGAGTCATCTCCAGCCTTCTCAATGTAGGTGAGGACGGCGGCGAGTGCGGGCCAGCCGGGTTCGGCCAGGATGTGCTCCGCGAGGTCGGGGAGTGCGCCGCCCACGGCCAAGGTGGCCCGTTTCTGCTGGGCGGGGAGGAGCTGCCGCCCCTGTCTGTTCCAGGCGGCCATGGGGCGGGCGGCTGTGATGTGGTGGGCGGCGCGCAGGTGTTGGGCGGTCTGGAGGGCTGCGGCTGCTTGCTGGTGGTGGGCGTGGGCGGTGTGCCAGCGGTGGGCCGAGGCCACGAGAAGGATGAAGGCGGAGAGGATCACGGCGATGGCGGCGCCGTCCTGGCCGCGGCCGAGGGTGGGCCGAGCAGCGTGGTGTCCTCCTCGTCCATGCCGGTGAATCGGTTGGTGAGGTGGGTGAGTCCGCGGTGGAGGATGGCGCGCAGCATGGAGCCGTAGATGGCACTCGCTCCGTACTCCCCTGCGGGCGGGGCGGGTGCGGCCACCCCGCCCGTAGCGGCCGGTAACGGGCCGGGGAAGGGAGTGCCACCACCGCGTTCAGCGTGGAGCGCGACGTCGTGGGTGTGTCAAGTTAACGGCTGATCTTGGTTGTTGAGGTGTCAGTTGTTGCTCGGGGTCAGACGGCCCTCGAAGGCGATCTGGAAGGCGTTCAGGGCGGTCTTCGTGCGCCGTGAGGCGCTGTTGATTCGAGTGGGGGTGAGAGACCACCGCCGCCCGGGCCGTCGCAGCGGTCGGGTAGGAGCTGAGGACAGCCTGCCCCGGGAGGCGCCGGGGTGGGTGGGAGCAGTCCTGACAAAGCCGGGGTGCGCCAGAACTGCCAGATGGCTTAGGTCCGGTGAGCAGGTCGGAGAGGAGTACGCGAGGAACCGATGTCATAACGTCCCTCAACACTCGTACCGGCTCGAACCTGGTGGATCAGGGCCGGGAACGGCGCGTCCTCGCCAGGAAGGCGGGGAACTTCCGGGAGTCGTGAAGCCGATGACCGGGAGGCTGCGGGGAAGGTCTGCGGCGTACTCGCAGCGAGGCCGTTGGGGCAGAGTCGGGCTCCTCCTTCGACGAGCGAATCACAGTGAACACGGGAACCGTCCCTGGTCTGCCCCTCTTCGTGCACTCCGGCACGGAGACGGGGCTGGGTCCGTCGTCGGCCGACCGGCCTGGGGCGGGGCGGAGCCGCCGTAGTACTCCGAGCCGGGGAGAGCCCGGCGCATGGGGAAGGGCGGCAGCGGAATCGAGGAGATGAGGATGCTGCAAGACCGAAAGACGCCCCGGTGAATACGGAGGCTCCGCGACAGCGGGTATCGGAGATGCAGACCAAGCTTCACCGTTGGGCGGTGGCCGACAAGAGCCGCCGGTTCGACGACCTGTTCAACCTTGTGCACGACCCGGCGA